>NZ_JBHUDG010000020.1:0-242180 GCF_042678145.1 Pseudopedobacter beijingensis
TGAGCGTCTTAAATGCAGTTAGAAACAAAATCATTCACCGAATATTTGCCCTAATAAAAAACCAAACCATGTATAAAAATGGTTTGGTTTTATCATAGAAATCAATATGACATTCCTGTTTATGAGACAGCCTCTTCATAAGTATTAGATAGTTATTTGAAGCGCTTACCTAAAAGCTTCCTATTACCCTACGTCCAGCATGTTTTCGCATTAGCTTCAAGTTAAGACCAACAAACCTTTCGGGGCTGTATCAAAAGGACTTTATCTTACCATGCATAATCTAGGAATCTGTTTCAGAAATACTCAAGAAGAAAATTTCTCTTCGTTGTACTCATCGAAATAACAACGTTTTTATTTTTGACATAGCTCCCTTTGGGCTAGTGGAAGGAATAAATAATGAATCTGGTTTATAGATCCTTCGACTGCACAAAAAGGGAAGCTCAGGATAACAGATAAAAAACAGAGTTGAAGCTATTATATACGGTCCTTTCCTTAACCCGAGAAAGGTTTTCTTTCACAAGTTTTGTGAAAAGAGATTTCTATTGGGCAGATAAGAAGCAGGCTCTCCTGAAGTCATTAACCGACCTGTAGAAAGCCTGCTGTATTAAATTAAAACTATTTCACTGTTTTTAACCAGGCTTCGGCCATTAATTTAGCTCCCGCCAACGAAGGGTGCACACCATCATGAGTCCAATAAACTCCCGGTGCAGACTTCTGTGCTTCATCAAATATACTTTGATAAGGAATAAAAGCCGCATTAAATTCATCAGCCAATTCTTTTGCTACCTTACGGTAATCATTAAATTGAGGATACCAGGTATCATCAACTGCTTTAACACCTTTCACAGCAAACGGCTCACCTATAATCAGCTTTACATCAGGTAATGCGCTTTTGGTTCTTTGCAATAGAGCCCTATAATCATTTCTATAAGTATCAAGAGTTCCGTCGTACTTACCACTATGTTTATGCCAATAATCATTAACCCCTACCAGAATACTTAATATCTGAGGCTTAATATTCAAACAATCAGCATCCCATCTTTCAGCTAGCTGATATACTTTATTTCCGCTAATCCCTTTATTGTAAATTTGCAATCCTTTACCAGCATGGTTAAACAATAACTCTGCCGCAGCCTGATTAGCATAACCACTCCCTAAATTAGCAACAGTATTTACATCTTTACTATCTTTCTTTCTCCCTGCGTCAGTAATAGAATCCCCCTGAAAAAGAATAATATCATCCTTATTAATCTTTATAACTCCATTCTTCTTTTGCTTGCTTACGGCTGCATTCACAATATCCGGAATACTTATAGCTAACGCTCCCGCCAGCGCGGTATTCCTCAGAAAGTCTCTTCGTTTTATCATTTTTATCATTAAGGTTTATTAACGTTACAAGATACAAAATCAAATTTATTAATTTGACAACACCCCCCATCTATACATTTTTAGCAATCTTATATACCATATTAGCAAAAAAGCTGCCTCCCTTATATGTAAAAACACATATTGGAGACAGCTTCTCTATCGCAGCTTTTAAAGCTGATTATAATTTTGAGTTTGCGTCTAAACAGTTCAGATCAGCAAAAGCAATTTTCAAACGCTCAACAAACGCATCTTCGCCTTTTCTTAACCATACCCTTGGGTCGTAGTATTTTTTATTAGGAGAATCTTCACCCTCAGGGTTACCAATTTGTCCTTGCAAATAAGCCTCTTTAGCTTTATAATAATTTAAAATACCATCCCAAAATGCCCATTGCATATCTGTATCAATGTTCATTTTAATAGCACCGTAAGAAAGCGCCTCTCTGATTTCTTCCTGAGAAGATCCAGAACCTCCATGGAATACAAAATCGATAGGTTTTTCTGCAGCAAGGCTATATTTTTCTTTAATATATTCTTGCGAATTATGCAATATTACCGGTTGTAATTTAACGTTACCTGGCTTATATACACCGTGTACATTTCCAAACGCCGCAGCAATAGTAAATCTATGGCTCACTTTACTTAATTCTTCGTAAGCGTAAGCTACCTCCTCTGGTTGTGTATATAGTTTAGATGAGTCTACGTCTGTGTTATCTACACCATCTTCTTCACCTCCAGTTACACCCAATTCAATCTCAAGAGTCATACCCATTTTGCTCATACGCTCAAGGTAAGTTTTACATATTTCTATGTTTTCTTCCAAAGACTCCTCAGAAAGGTCAATCATGTGTGAAGAAAACAAAGGTTTGCCGTGTTGAGCATAAAATTTCTCGCCAGCATCAAGTAAGCCATCTATCCATGGTAACAATTTCTTCGCACAATGGTCTGTATGTAAAATTACAGCTACTCCATAATGTTCTGCCAACAAATGAACGTGTTGAGCAGCAGAAACAGCACCTAAAACACAAGCCTGAAGCTTACTGTTATCTAAAGATTTACCAGCGTAGAACTGAGCCCCACCATTAGATAATTGAACAATTACAGGAGAGTTTACTGCTTTAGCAGTCTCCATAACAGCATTGATTGAATTTGTACCTATTACGTTTACCGCTGGTAACGCAAACTGGTGCTTTTTAGCAATTTCAAACAACTCTTGTACCTGATCTCCAGTAATTACACCTTTAAAATCTTTTAAACTCATTTTATAACATTTTTCTTGCCTTCGAAGTTATTAAAAATTTATTGAATAGGACTGACTTCTAGTAAAATAATGGCTTAATTTTGAGTTAGGAAAACTTACTTATCTACTATTCACCAATTTTTTGTTTATTTGCAGTCACACTTTTTTTAAAGAATGGCTTGGTTTAAAAGAAACACAAAAGGAATATCAACTTCTACTGACGAGAAGAAAGAAGCACCAGACGGCGTATGGAATAAATGTCCTAGTTGCAAAAAAGTGCTACACTACTCAGAGCAGGTAGAAAACAAATATGTTTGCATATACTGCAACCACCACCTTAGAATTGGCTCTAAAGAATACTTTGAAATATTATTTGACAACAACTCATTTGTTGAACTTTTCCCTAACCTGACTTCAGGAGATCCGCTCAATTTCGTAGACACCAAATCTTATAAAGAACGGATTAAAGAAAGTACCCAAAAAACGGGGCTTAAAGACGGTATAAGAGCAGCTCATGGTCAGATTGACCAACAAGATTTGGTTGTAGCCTGTATGGACTTTAATTTCATAGGTGGCTCAATGGGTTCTGTAGTAGGTGAAAAAATAGCCAGATCCGTTGATTATTGCATAGAACATAAAATACCTTTCCTGATGATTTCCAAATCAGGAGGTGCCCGTATGATGGAAGCTGCATTTTCTCTAATGCAGATGGCTAAAACTTCAGCTAAACTGGCTTTATTGGGGCAAGCTAAAATACCTTACATCTCCTTATTAACCGATCCTACTACAGGTGGGGTTACGGCATCTTATGCTATGCTTGGAGATATTAACATTGCAGAACCCGGAGCTTTAATTGGTTTTGCCGGACCGCGCGTTATTAAAGAGACCATCAAAAAAGACCTTCCTAAAGGTTTCCAAACCTCTGAATTTATTTTAGAACATGGATTCCTTGATTTTATTGTAGATAGAAGAGAGCTTAAGAAAAAGCTATCTACTTTCATTAACATGATGCATCATTAAAAACATTAAAAGGCTGTTTTACAGAACACTCACTTACATTTTCATGTATTTACATGGAAAAAGAGAACGTTTTATAAAACAGCCTCATTTATTTCCTCCCTCTGTTGTATGAAAATTATTACATTTTATTAGCAATTCGGTCTAGGGATTATTTGAATGTTTAACCTATTTTCGTTGAGTTTTTTAATGCTTAAAAAATTGTGGATTTTATAAAAGACGTTATTGATATTCTGCTAAATGTAGATCAATATTTAGCTGACATCATTAAAAGCTATAAATTTTGGACTTATCTGATATTGTTCATTATCATTTTTGCCGAAACCGGATTTGTGGTAACTCCTTTCTTGCCTGGCGACCCTTTACTTTTTGCAGCTGGCGCTTTAATAGCCAACGGTAATACCGGTCTCAATATTTTCCTACTAGGCTTTATACTCATACTGGCCGCCATTAGCGGAAATACCGTCAATTATTATCTAGGTAGAAGCCTCGGTCCGAAAGTCTTCAAACCAGAAAACAAAATCTTAAAACTGAGCTACTACGAAAGCACTCAGGATTTTTTCAACAAACATGGTGGTAAAGCCGTTATATTCAGTCGCTTCTTTGCCATTCTAAGAACTTTTGTTCCTTTTGTATCTGGCGTTATCAGAATGCCTATGGGCAGATATACCTTATTCAATATTATTGGAGCAGTAGCCTGGATTAGCAGCTTTCTGATGCTGGGATATTTATTTGGCAATATACCTGCTGTAAAAGACAATTTTAGCTGGGCCGTATTGTTTATTACCCTGTTAAGCTCTTTACCTCCAATTGTTGGAGCCATTTATTCCAAAAAGGGAAAGAAAGCCAATAGCTAAAAGTAAGAGAGAATAAGTTGTGAAATAGGTTTAACCCATTTCAAGATATTGCTGCTATTGGATTAGCTTATTGTATATCAAATCTGGAAAGGGATTTTATTTCTGTTACTGCAAAACAGCACCAAATAATAATCTATTCTTATTGTTTAAGTCATCCTGAATTTATTTCAGGATCTGTTTGCTTGAGCAGAAGGGATTTATTAGTTTATACCTACATGCCCCACAGATGCTGAATCGAGTTCAGCATAACAATGCTTGTAGTTTATCCTTAAACTATGACTATTAATCTAACTCAAGTTTTTAATAATACATTCCCTTAGTTCTTAGACACAGATTCAAAAATCAGAGATTTCAGTTTAAACAGCTCCTTACCATTTTTTAACGGTTGCACATTTACAGTATAAATTCCTTCTTTATTAAACGTAGTGGTAGCAATGCTATGTTGTACCAAAGGTAAAGGAGCTCTTCTGTCAAATTCACCTGTTTTTAAAGTCCTGAAAAGAAAATCAGAACCATTTACACTCAATACTCCTTCCTGTAGCGCAGATTCGGCTCCGCTATTGTATTCGAGTTTTATTTTATAAGTTCCGGGTGTTGTAATCCTCACATCAAAGCTAATAACATCATCTGTATTTTTTAAATCTACAATACAATTTGTATGTTTCCAGTCCCCATAATAATGGCTATAAGTCAAACTCTTTAAGTTAGCATTCCCTTTTACCCTGGCAAAATAAGCCGGTATTTCAACTATGTTAAAATTCCCTGAAACCACATAATAAGTCTGCAACACCTTCGCCTGTCCCACATAATCTATTACTATCACATCGTTTAAAGATTTTTGTGTACTACCAACCGGTAAACTAACGATTAAATCTTCACCTTTTTTCTCATAATGTAATGCTTTGTTGCCATCTAACAGATAAATTTTGTTTACAGTCACATTAAAATCCGGAATCAATATTTTCCCATCCATTGGTTTATGCAAAACATGCAGATATTGCTTACCGGATTTCGAAGTACTTACTCCCCAGGGCTGCTGACCTAATAAGCCTGCTGTTGTTCCATAAATACTTTCCCCATTTATTTTTAACCACTGCCCAACCTCCTTCAGATAGTTGATAGTATATTCAGGAATATTCCCTTCCCCATCAGGGCCTACGTTTAGCATCAGGTTTCCTCCTCTGGCTGCTGCATTTGCCAACAGATAAACAATCTCGACAGGAGTCTTAAAATTCATATCATGTTTAATGTATCCCCATGAATCGTTATGAGTATAAATAGATTCCCAAGGTCCATTAATGGTAAAAGGTGGCAATTCCGAATCTCCGAAATCTTTATAATCTCCCAGTCCATGTCCTACTCTGCTACTGAACAAACAATCTGGCTGATATTTACGCAAACTGTTTACAAAATCTTCCGTTTCCTTTTTGGTCAGTCCTCCCGGGGTATCAAACCAAATTATTCCCAGTTTGCCATAATTTGTCATTAACTCTTTCAGCTGTGGAATAGCCTTTTGCTTATAGTATTTTTGATAATCTTTTTCCGACTCTTTAAAGTCCCATGTATTTTTTCCGCCATTGGGTTCATACCAATCTTGAAACTGGGAATAATAAAACCCAAATTGAATCCCTCTTTTTCCAGCTTCCATAGACAAAGATTTCATCGGATCTTTTTTATAAGGAGTAGCATCTACAATATCAAAGTCGGTATACTTCGAATCAAACATGGAAAAACCTTCGTGGTGTTTAGCAGTAATAACCATGTATTTCATTCCTGCATCTTCTGCCAATTGTGCCCACTCTTTACCATTAAACTTTACAGGATTAAAAATTTGAGCCACTTTTTTATATTCTGTAACAGGAATTTTTGCCTGGTTCATAATCCATTCACCACTTCCATAATACCTTTTTCCGTTCCACTCTCCCCCTAGTTTAGAATAAAGCCCCCAATGAATAAACATTCCAAATTTGGCATCTTTAAACCATTGTATATTCTTATGCTCTTTACCCGAAGAACTACTGTCCCACATCTCATCCATATCCTGCGCATACACACCGTTCAACAACAGCCCCAACAGAGCTCCCAGAGTTATTAGCTTCTTCATATTATTTTTTTGATGAATATAGCCATACAATAAGGATATATTATTTAATCTTTTTGGCTATTGGTTCAATCTTATTGACATAAAACTACCCTTTTTTACTTTTTGCCAATTTTGCTTAATAAATTTCTGTTTTTTTTAACTTACTTGCTCATTGTATGATCAACTCTGTTATGAAACTAAAAAAATCTATTGTTATAGCTGCCGCACTTTTTGGTACAGCAGCATTTGCTCAAACTAATCATTGGCAATCTAAATTTGTTAGTGTAGACCCTACCGGAAAACTGGTGTACCATGCGGATAAAAATGGAGATATTATTCCAGATTTCAGTCAGGTGGGTTATTACCATGGCCATAAAGCTATCCCTCAGGTAAAAGTTGTAAAAACAATACAGCCCGTTGAGGGCGATGCACTTTCTGTTTTACAGCAAGCAATAGATGAGTTATCTGCTATGCCTAAAGATAAAGATGGTTTTAGAGGAGCTTTGCTTATTAAAAAAGGAGTATACCGAATCTCTGGAACTTTAAACGTAAATACTGATGGAGTTGTTTTACGTGGTGAGGGTGATACTGAAAATGGTACTGTACTGGTTGCTTCCGGAAAGGGACAAAGAACACTGGTTAAAATTTCCGGAAAAGGACGTGTTAATGAAGTAACAAACTCCAGAAAATCTATTACAGATAAATATGTTGCCACTGGAGCTAAATCTTTTGATGTAACGGATGCTTCTGGTTTCAAAAATGGAGACCGAATCATTCTTTTCAGACCGGGAACAGATGAATGGATACAAGACATTCAAATGGATAAAATTGTGGAAAGACAAGGTACCAAACAATGGCAGGCAAAAGACTATAACCTAAGTTTTGAACGTGAGATTACCCAGATACAGGGAAATACCATTTTTATTGATAACCCGGTGATGATGGCTCTTGACAGTAAATATGGTGGAGGAGAGATTTTCAAATACACTTATAACGGTCGCATTACGGAAGTAGGTATTGAAAACATTCTATTTGATTCTGACTATAGTAGTGATACAGACGAAGACCATGGATGGGTAGCCGTTGGATTTAATCATATAGAAAATGGATGGGCAAAAAACCTGACTGCTAAACATTTTGGTTATGCTTGTGTAAACCTGAGCTCGGGAGCGAAAAACATTACTGTAACTGACTCTAAATGTTTTGATGCTATTTCTATAATAACAGGAAGCAGAAGATATTCTTTCAACAATGATGGCCAGCAAAACCTTTTCATGAATCTAGTAACTACAGAGGGAAGACATGACTATGTAACTGGTGCAAAAGTTTTGGGTCCCAATGTTTTTTATAATTCTTCTTCTACAAAAACACATGCTGATATTGGTCCGCACCACCGTTGGGCAGTAGGAACTTTATATGATAATATTACTACAGATGGTGATATTAATGTGCAAGACAGAGGAAATTGGGGAAGTGGGCATGGTTGGGCTGGTATTACACAAGTATTATGGAACTGTAAGGTAAGAGGTGCTGCTGTACAAAATCCATGGGCTTCCGGAAAAAACTATGCCATTGGTATTATAGGAAATAAACTTAAAGGTAGATTAGAAGGCAGACCTGATGGGGAATGGGAAGGTTTAAATCAAAGAGGGTTAATGCCTCAATCGTTATTTGAAGCGCAGAGAAAAGATGCGGGAATTAAATAATAATCAACTATGAATATAGAATGATGAACTTTTTAACTACGAACAAAAAATAGTGAGCAATGGACCATAAAAAGTAACACACTAAACACCAATAATTTACACACAAAACTTTAAATTACGTGATAATGAATAAGCGGCTTTAAATTTTGGCTGAAAGATTTTAGAGACTCCTCTGCAAACAAATGTCTGCTGATTTATATTATTGATAATTATCAATATTAATTTATTTTTGGCGCTACATTTATCTATCCTTATAAGCCCATGCAGGTAAGATTCTATAATCCCCACCCTAAATTAAAAGAGTACGTATTAATGTATTCTCATGCAATTTTAACTGTAGAAGAATTAAGAAATACAAAGTTTTTACCAGATAACAATACCTCTTTAACCCTTTTTTTGAATAAAGATTATGCGGTAAAAGATTATTTCTCAGAAAATATAGTAAACCACCGGATTACTTTTACAGGCCAGTATTCTATACCTGTATTATATACGCCTAATGAGGACATTCACATTATCAATATAGATTTTTTTCCGTGGGGAGCATATTCTGTTTTTGGTAAAGAACAATCATCCATTCACAATATTACATCCCATGCTGTAGATCTTTTCCCCGACTTAAGTCTCTTAATACCTGATTTGGAAAATCATTTAGATGATGTAGAATATTGCATCGAGGTTTTAGAAAATTTTTTATTAGCCGAATTACAAAAACAAACAAAACACGCTGATGACCGAATTATAGAAGCATGTAAAATAATTACATCTCATTCTGGAAATTTAAAGATTAAAGATTTATGTAAAACAGTAGGTATGTCACAAACTGGATTTACAAACTGTTTTTCGGAAACAATAGGTGTTACCCCTAAATTATTTGGTAGAGTTGCCCGCTTTACTGCTGTACAAAATTTTTTAGGTAAAAACCCAAAATCTGACTGGCGTGATATTCTGCATAAGTTTGATTATTTCGACCAGAATCATTTTATACGTGAGTTTAAACATTTTACCGGGGCTATCCCCAAAGACAGAAGACAGTGGGAAGCTTTATTTGATCCCTTAAAAAAAGCAGTAGACGAAGGTTTCGTTAATGATGAAGAACAGATGAAAAAATACAGAGATGCCGCTCTGTACCAGATCCTTCATTGTTTACCCATTAAGAAAAAAGCTTAGCTGTATTCTTTTTTAGATCAAAATCCTAATCAACAACCAACAGTTAGTACTTTTCTAAATCATTTTTCCCTTCTACATAAAATTCACTTTTGTGATTTTATGCTATTTTTTCGATCCTTCTTTTATTTGTTTTGATAAAGTCAGAGATATATACTAAAAGGATCAATTATGATAAGAAAAGACTTTTTACTAAAACTTCTTGTATACAGCCTATTACTTTTCACCAATTGCATTAAAGAAAAATCTGGAGAGAAAGCAGAAAAAGACAAGGAAATTCCTATTGACATCAATACAGAAGTCCGGACAAAAGCAGGGTTGGGTAATAATTTTGAGTATAAAGTTTTTTATCAGGAACTTAATCAAAGCAGTACAAGACGTGGCCTTGTTATTCTAGCTGTAGGTGATGGTGGTTCCCACAATGATGTTACGTTGAATGTACAATGTGAAGCTCTGGCTCAAAAAGGTTTTGTAGCCCTTACCACTACTTATCGTTCGAATTCATTTTCGGGACAGGATGCTTATAAGAAATGGATGGCACAATTTAAAGCTGATATAGAACAAATCATTAAACAAGAGACCGAATCTTTCAATATCACCCGTGATAAAGTGGTTATTGGAGGTTTATCACGTGGTGGGAATTTATTATTAGGATCCATTCTCCCACTAGGACAAATGGATGACATCCCTCCTATTACAGGTATTAAAGGGGTTATATTGGAATGTGCCGGCGGCGACCAATGGAAAGGTTCGGCTATATTATTTCCTGTACTTTTCATGAGCAATGTAACCGATAATAACGTAGGTACCGATGCAGAAGCTTTTAAAAATGGACTCCAAAGTAATACCAACCCAAATGTGAAAGACAAAAGCAAGACCTTGATTATCCCCGGGCAGGGACATTGCACCGGATCGGCACAATACAAAGATTTTATAGTTAACCATATTGACAGTTGGTTTTAACAACTATTATCTAAACACCAATATCTCACATAAAAAATGAAAAATATCATCAAATTATTCATACTTGTAGCTGTAATTAGTGGTATTACCGCCTGTGCAGAATTACAACAAACAACCAGCACACTCAATAACTCGGGTATACTTAAAATACCCACACCAGCACAAAAAACAGCAGGTAGTGGCATTTCTAATGTTAACAAAATCACAACAGGAACTTATTACATTATTAATACAGGTAACCAAAAAGCACTGACTTTACCTAGAAAAGAAAAATTCACCACACTGGCATTGAATGATTTTAATGGAAGTGATTTACAAAAATGGGAAGTTATACAGCTTAAAAATGGGAAAGTACAATTAAAACTATACGATTCACCAAATTGGTATGTTTACTTTTCCAACTCAGTTGTAGTGAGTGTGAATAGCGAAAATGCAGAAAACTTTTCCTTAAAGCCTGCTACAGGAACATCTAATAAATTCAATCTGGTTACCAGTACTTATGCGGGCAAAGTGTTAATATGGAATGGAAACCCTAGTGGAAACGGAACCGGAACAGCGGTACTACAAAACAACAAATTTGATCAATGGGAATTAGTTCCTGTAAGATAATCTTGTCTCTACAAATTATTTAAATATGAAAACAATCACAAAAACAACGTTTGCACTTTTTACGCTTACCTTAGGAATGATAGGATGCAGTAAAAAAAATGACAATAACAATCTGCCAAAAATAGCTAAGGAAATTACTGCAGATGAATTACTGGGTTACCAAATCATAGAGGAATATCAACCTAAACCGGAATATGCGGCAACCTTTGGAGACAAACCTCTTTTAATGATTACACAAGTCCAACGTAATATTACAACCAACAAGTTTTTGGTAAGAAGTGATTCGCATTCAAGCAATGATATCACCTCTCCGGCAAATATCACTTCTTATAATGCGGAAACCGGCATTACAACACTAGAAACAGTATTTGGTGGCTATGAATTAACCCGAGATGAAAATGAGCAAATGATAGTAAAGAACTCATACCACCCTGCTTCTTCTAATTTTCATGTATCAAAATACTTCGCTTCTAAACATATCCAGATAATGAGAGTAACAAATGAAATATTTCATATTTCAACCTACAAAGCGTTGTCTGGTTCCGGCTATTACCGATTCAATGAAACTAAATGGAGATATAAAACTGACACTCCCCCAACATCTAATGAACTCATTTGGAATTATAACCGATCTACCAATACCTCCTGGTACGGGTCAGATGGTGGATCGGCGCAGCTTGTAAATCGGTTCACTATTATTCCCAGAGGTAATGGTTGGAAAGGACAACATAAAGACAAAGACCTACTACTGGTGAATGTATTATCAAATAGTGTATATAAATCTGTTGGTGATATTGGAGTTTATACGCTTAATAATTAAGAAGATAATGGAAAGAATAATCATAAAATCTATTTTAGTGTTGCTATCTATGTTCTCTTTTACTTAATCCTTAGTAAAAAGCGACTCTTAAAGAAAAGAAATGGGGCTGTATTAAGAGGACTTTGTCTTCCTAGCGAAATCGAGGGATCTATCTCAGGAGTACTTGGGAATAAGATTCCTTTTCGCTGTACTCATCGACATGACAACACTTCGACTGTTGATATAGCCCCCATTCATACAATATCGCTCACCATTTACCCCAAATCCTCCCATTCCCCCCTCATTTAAAGTCTTCCAACGGATGACTTAAATGTCTTTTGAAAGCCCAAAATATGTGTACATTCCTTCACTTAATATTATTACCACTTGCCAGACAAAGTCCTCCGTTTTTATTTAGGATTTAAGTCAACTTTAACCTCCTTATATTCGCCCTCTAAGACTTAAACCAGAACAGGGAATCTTATCAGAATCACAAATTCACAAAGGATTAACAGATTCCACGGATTCGATTTGCGTTGTAGCCTTTGTTTGTGTACCAGCCTCCGTAAAATCCTTTAATTTGTATCATCCGTGGTTCAGACAAATGAGTCATAAACATCAAAAATAAAAAACCAGAGAAGAAAGCTCCTCCCTGGTTCATATATTCACTTCAATCTCACTTTTAATCCAACTCTCCAGTTTTCATATTCGTTCCAGAGAAATGTTTATCTTTTATCTGTTCTTTCAGCACAACTTTTATTACGGTAGCATATTTACCGTTCAAAGTAGCCAGTTGAAAATCATATCCTGATTTAGCCTTTTTGAAAGCTACCTTTTGTCCCCCTGCTAACAGAGTGGCAGATTTTACAGAAACGTTTAAATCTGGTAGAGACAAGACTCCATTTTTCGGCAAATCAAATACCGATAGATAGAGTACGCTCTCTTTCTTATCATTCAATTTAGTGGTTATCCTTCCCCATGGAACTTCGTCTAAAGGGTTTGCCTTAGTAGCATAAATAGCTTCTTTATTTTTACCCATCCAGCCACCAATATCTTTTAAACGGTCTATACTTTCCTGTGGAAATGATCCATCCGGCTTTGGACCTATGTTTAACAGGTAATTCCCCCCTTTTGATGCAATGTCTATCAGGTTTCTCACCAGAGCTTCAGAACTTTTCCACTTATGGTCCCAGCTTTTAAATCCCCAACTACCATTCATGGTCATACAGGTTTCCCAGTCTTTCCCATCCAATTCTTTTCTATCTGGAATTTTCTGCTCAGGTGTTTTGGTATCACCAGAGAAATTAGGTCTTTTCAACCTGTCATTGGTAATAATATTCGGTTGCAATTTTAATACATTTTGTAATTTTGTTGCCTGTTCATCGTTAATTTTCATAGGCGTATCCCACCAGAGCACAGCTATCTCTCCATAATTTGTTAACAGCTCTTTGACCTGTGGAATAGCTACATCATTGATATACTGATCGAATGTTTTGGTTTCCTGTGCGGGATCCCAATGTCCCTGATGTGTTTCTGTATAGGCATTTACTTTTGTTGAATCTGGATTAGGCCAACCTTCCGACATCACCTTTCTTGCCGCAGCACCTCCAGGGTTTACCCAATCCTGCGATTGCGAATAATAAAACCCCAATTTTATCCCATATTTCTTACACGCTTCTGCCAAAGGTTTTATTAAATCTTTACCGTATTTAGCTGTTTGTAGAGCATTCCACTCACTAACTTTGGTGTCAAACAAAGCAAAACCATCATGATGCTTGGTTGTAATAATCAAATATTTCATGCCTGCATCTTTTGCCATTTTAGCCCAAAACTCAGCATTATACTTTACAGGATTAAAATTCTTTGCTGTATCTATATATTCCTGTACCGGGATTTTAGCTCTATTCATAATCCATTCCGCTCCACCTCTGGCCTGATTATGTCCGTGATAAACTCCACCCCATTGGGCATAAGTACCAAAATGTATAAACATACCAAATCTGGCTTCGCGCCACCATTTCATTTTCTCGTGCTTACTTAAAGTCTGGGCAGATAAACTTTGATGACCAATAATAGCGATTAATGCAATCAGGAAAAATCTTTTTAACATCTTCTAAGGTTTAAAATCAAAAGTTTAAGATTAAAGACAGAGCCTCTAAAGCTTCAATCTATGTACTTAAACAGGCTTCAATATAACTGAATTAATTTAACAAAATATTCAGCGCTAATTACATTTTTAAATGCAATTTTGGCATTTTGTTAATGGTTTATTGTCCATGATCTATAGACCATAGTTAAATAATGTTTAATGGACTATTATTTTATTTGAAATAACCTCGCTATCAGTATTTATTTGAGAAATATATACTCCTGGCTTAAGTGTTATTTCTAAAGGTACTTCTGAACCGACAGTAGGGTGACTAAAATGTTTCACCAGCAGCTTTCTTCCGTCTATATTAAATAAAGAGATAGAGATATTCTCAACTAACAATGCATTCGATATAAAATACAACATCCCTTCCTTTACATATAAAGACAGCTTACTATTGGTAAAGTAATCTACAGCAACAATATCAGAGTCAGAAATATGGTTATCAGGATTCATCTGTCTTATCAGATAATAATTTACACCTATAACCGGTAACCGATCTCGAAATGTATAATAATCTACATTGGTCGCTTTTATTTCTCCCAGTATCTGAAAAGAACTGTCTGTATTATCTCTTCTTAATACCTGAAATAAGGTATTTTCCTTAATATTGTTTGCTTTCCATTCTAAATCTATTCCATAATCTGTTGAATATGCTTTGAAGGAACTCATGATAATTGCTGTTGTATTTACCCTGTACAAGTTCCATTCTGAAAATTGAATTTGAGAGGCTCCACTATTTGCTGTAATATCCAGTTTATAGTATTTATAAGCTGTAGTAGCATCAACCACAAAATATCTTTTTTCGAATCTTTCACTAAATACCTGATCGGTTTGCTGATCCAGAATATTCCAGGTTATCCCATCATTAGAACCATACAGTATCCAGTCTTTAGGATCTCTTGTTGGCGTATCATTGGCCGATGCTATCTCATAAAAACTTAATATTTCAGGCGTAGGAGACTGGTATTGAACCCAAAGCTTTTTCTGCGCTATAAAATATTTTGTATTCGTATTTAAGTCTATCAGATTTGGATAATTTTCATTCTTTGTACCGTTTACAGTTCCTTCGTATTGAGCAGTTATAATTCCGCCGTTACCTGTAATCCTATAACTGGAATTTGGGTCAGGAACTGTAATATTTAATGATAATGTTTTAAATTCATTGATTTCACCTGTTATTGTGCCCTGTTCGTTAATTGCATCTATCCTCCAAAAATAAGTGGTCAGTTCATCCAGATTTTCTATTCTAAAAGTATAATCTGTCACTTCTCCCTGCTCCTGCAAGTTGCCTTTATCGCTACCAAAAAAAACTTTATACGATTTGGTATTGGTAGATCCTGTCCATTTTAAATCAACATTCAATGAAACAGCCACACTCTTATCTCCCGGTAAAAGACCGTAAGCCTGTTCTGGTAAGTTTGACTGATTAGGTAATGAACCTAAATATCTTTGCTGTTTTTGCCATAACAATCTTGCAGTCCCCTGTGGATAGGACGCTATTCTTCCGGCACTGATATTAATATTAGCCATTCGCGTAAATTGATCGGGTCTGAACGTAGGTAAATAGAAATATTCGTCACGGACATAATTATCTCCACCTGAATTTCCTGAACCTACCGTTCCATCTATTCTTCCTGCATAAGTACCATTTGGTTGTGGAATCCCCAAAACCATATCTATATAAGTATTTGCAAAGGGTACCAGATCTTCAAATTTAATTCCATAACGGTCGGTTTTGTAAGCAATATACAATCCTTCCACATCATAAGCTAAATGGTTTGCATCTTCTACAGAGCCTCCTATTGCATATAGAAATAGCTTAACATTGTTTCCTTCTTTAGATTTTCTCGGCTGTGTTTCAGAAAAAAACCATTCCAGATTTGGTTTGACAATATCATCATACAATGTAATTCTAGAAGGATCATCGTTTAGAATAAGGTGGCATTGTGTTAATCTGACAAAAGCATTGGTTAACATAAATGCCTGATTCCATGGAGCCGGATCATTGGGTTTATAGGTATTTGGAGCTCCGGGAAAGTAATAACGGTTTCTATCATTGGTACGAATAAATCTTGGAAGTATCCAACTGTCCATTACATAATTAGATTCCTGTATATATTTAAGTGCTCGTTGTTTATAGGTTTGAGCTAAAGCTCCCTGTTGATTGGGAATGGAGAGGTTCCAAATACCCGGATTTTGTAATATCAATAAGGAACAGTAAACCATATGCGACAATACCTGTCCCTGCTCTACTCCTGCCCTTGCGGGTACTTCGGTAACATCAGATGGCCATACAGGTTCTATATTACCTGTCCACACTATTTTTTGCCCACCTTCACTTTCCGGCTTCAGATCATTTCTTCCCGCCGAAGCCATATCGCAATAATGTATCATCCTATTCAGGATATCGATATCACCTGTTGCTTCATACATTAAACCACAAGCTTCTATGGCTTTCCCATTATTACCATATACCCAAATGTTCCCATCATTTTTATTTGGATCGGGATTTACCTTAGCATTCATATAGGTCTTGAATGCCTGAATTTCATTCGGAGTAATTGGTCCGCTCAAATTTTCTACAAGCAGAGATTGAGCTAACGAAAATTGCGGGCATAAAAAGCATAACAGATAGCAAAGTTTTACAAATAGATTTTTCATTGTCTATAATGGATTGTAAAACGAAACTACCTAATAGTAGCAGTTATAGACTTTAAGATATTGGCTTTCTATTCAGGATAATTGGCTTTAACAAATAAATAAGGGGGATCTGCACTGGATTCCCCCCTTGCGCTAACTTAAACCTGTTATATAAATTAATTGATTATTGTGCCTTTATGATTAAAACATCACCTAAACCCTGTACCCAATCAGGTCCTATTCCCTGAGCCTTTAACAAAGCTTTATGCTGATCGTCCAGTTTATTTGCCCCAACATCTGCAGATGTAAAGAATGGAAATGTCCCCTGAAATGCATTTAAAACAGGGCTTCCGGTCTGAGGTTCATAAATATTAAAACTGTTTGTGGCTAGCTTTAGATCTGCTAGCGTAAAACCTGTTAGTCCGACAGGAAGAGAAAGGCCCGCAGATGCCAAATTCCCCGCATAGGTAAAGTTGGATGGTGCATCTGTAAAAGTCAGTAAAGTAGTGGTTGTTGACTTTTTCTGTACCAAATTATTAGCAATTGTACAATCTGCTGGTGGAACAGTTCTATTATTCCCTCCTTTACCCGCACCAATATCAAAACCCTGACTACAGTTCACGATGCTATTTCCTACTATCTTCACATTTTTAACCTGAAAATAACCGCTCGGTTCCGAGTTTGGTACACCATCTAAAATAGAAATGGCACAAGTTTGTCCCGTAGTAGCAACACCTTGTATATAATTGTTGTAAACCAGGTGATTTTCACCTACTATTCTGATGCCTCCCGTGGTTGACACATTATTGCCGATAATGTAATTCCCATAAACTTCGGTTCCATTACCATGACGTAAACATAAAGTTCCTCTACTTTCAAAAATCAGATTGTTTCTAATAATGTTTTTGCTCATTTTATTAGAGATGATCTCTGTCTCGCCGCTACATTTATAGAAAACATTATCCTCAACAGTTACATTACTTTCTTTCAGATAATAATCACTTGTTCCTACCCTGATGGTTTCTCCCCCATTATTCCCTAAATCAATACGCTCGCCAAAGAAGTTATGATCTATTCTGTGCGAAAGAATACCCGAATTTGCATTGGATCCCCAGATAACTACAGTAGCCCCCTGGTGTTTTTTGCCTTTTACATAGCAATGATCTACACGATTATTTGTTCCATTGACAGATATCCATCTGTAATCTACCGTAGCATCTGCCGGATTATAGTCCACAATAGATGTATTGGTGAGGCTGCAGTTTGCTGATGATGAGGTAAAATCAACTATATTTAATTTTGAGACACTTAAATCCCCATTTTTAAAATTGAGACCATTTACCTCTAAGTACTTCCCATCTATCTGTATAGATGAGGCTCCTTTTAAAATAACTCCCCCTAATTTCTCTGCAATCAACACAATTGGTTTCTGCGCTGTACCAGTCCCTTTAAAAACAAGCCTTTGGTTATTCCAATCGCCCTTTTTCATCATTACAGAATCTCCCGCAGTTAAAGTTAAAGCGGATAATTCGGCAGCAGAACTAATAACCTTACATGATTTACATTCTATTACCTTACCGTTATCATCATTTCCACCGTTATCTACAGGAGGAGGTACCACTACCGTCCCGCCATCTTCTTCTTTTCCCTTATCTGACTTCTTACATGAGCTATGTATACCCAACAGGCTCAAAACAAGAAAGGACCTTATCATTAATTTTATCATGGTATTTCTTTTATTTAAATCATATATGAAGTAAGCCATTAATCATTGAAATTAAGTTTGGTTAGTTGGCTTTTTATTCAATCATATTGACATATTACAAAAAGGGCTGTAATCTTTTGAACAGTCTTTACATACAACTATTCCCTATATCTAATTAATTCCAGCTTCTATAGTTTTACTTTACAAATTTTGTACTGAGATGCTGTGTTGTTGAAATAAGATCTACCATATAAATACCATTTAAAGTTTTCAAAGGTAATTGTATAATATTTCCCCCTTTCTTTAAAATAGTTTTCTGAGATGTTATGCGATTGCCAGAAACACCATTAATACGCACTTCTGCTACCTCATCTACTGCTGACATGATAAAAAGTTTTATATAGTCCTGATCTGAAGAAGTTGAAACACTCATTTTTGCTATTTGTAAGGTGTTTTTTATGGCTATTATTCCAGAATTTTCTGATTTCCCATCATAATCTACCTGACGTAACTGATAATAATTTGTTCCCGGTAGTGGATTTGCATCAATATAGCTGTAATTACTGATTTGTGTAGTGGTACCTTTTCCACTTACTGTTGTTAAAACATTAAAGTTTTTCCCATCTCCGGAACGTAATACCTCAAAATGAGAATTACCTTGTTCTGATGCCGTAGCCCAGTTTAATTGGATATGGTTGTTTTGATTTTGTCCTGTAAATGAGGTTAACTTTACGGGAAGAGGGACAACAGGAGAAAGTACGTTAGACCAACTTAAATCTACTTTAATATTATCGATAACAATATCATACGAACTCTCCATTGTTCTGAAACCCACTCCTGAAATTTCTTTTTTACTAACTGTAGCTGTTCCATCTGCTTCTTTCTCACTTATAACTGTAGGGCTTGTTTCTCCACCACTTATAGTTGTTTCGGAAATCCATAAACTTAGGTTATCAGTACCGATTTTTGAAGTTCCACCACTCCCAGTATACTTTGTATATTTCTCAATAATCAGATAAGTTTTCCCAATCTCATAAATGTAAGGAGTATAAGTTATATCACCTACAACATTACTACTTGCTATTGCTCCAAAAGCAAATTTTCCTGAGGCTGTTGGATCAGGCTTCGCATACAACCTACCCCTACCATCAGTATTATTTGGATCAGAACTCATATCAGCCAAATAAAAAAAATAATTCCCGTTTGCTCCGGTAGGTAATGCATTAAATTGAACTAAAAATGACACATAAATTGTACCTGTTCCAGTTGTAGCCAAATTTAAACTACTGTTATTAAATGGTATTACCGGACCATCGCCAGCTACGCCTCCAGGTTTAATATGTACAACTTTACCGCCATGCGCAGCCCCGAAGTCTTCTACTTTAATTGGAACTCCTGAGTATTTTGTGTTTGCCACCCAATTCCCTTGCCCTACGAGGCTTCCAACAGAATAACTCTCAAAATTTTCAATAAAAGCTTGTGCGTTAGCCACATAATTCAATAAACAAAGGCCAAATGATAATAGTAATAGTTTTTTCATTGTACGTTAATTTATAGTTTGTTAATAATTATTTATAAAACAGTATGAGCATTACTACTACCCATACTTTAATTTTGATTATTGTGCTGCTTCTGAATAAGTGCTTGCTATTCGAATTTTCTTTACGAAATGAGTTGCCTGAGAGGCATCACCTCCATACACTCCCCATTTAGGATCACAGTCGTCTACATCCAGTGTCTGGCAATACAAACGTTGACTACCATTTGTAAATGTTTGTTTTGTTCCATTGTACCAGAACTCTATATAACCTACACTTGGGTTACGCGAAACCTTCATTCGAATCACAAACTTTAGCCAACTGTCTACGGCAATATTGGTACTCCAGGGTACTGTAGCTACATGATTTTTATCAAAATGCTGTAGCTCTAATTTCCCATTCTTTGTTCTCAACATCAAAGGGTGATTTTGTTCTGATCCTTCTGTAGGGTAAGATTTCCATTGAAAAACTGCTTCCGTTTTTAAGTTAGTAGGCATATATAATTTACTTGTCCAACCGATATAAATATTATCCCCTTCCTGAGCCTGAAAACCTTTTGCTCCACGCGTTTCTGTACGGTGACTACCTGCTGGTTTCAGGTATTTCCATACCAGCGTACCTGTTTCATCATTGACTGTACTTAATGCTCCTGTACCTTCAATATTCACTGCTTTCCATACATTGGAAGAACCATTGGATGCGTCTCCATTAAATAAAATGGATTGCGTAGATACTTTTCCTTTTGTAATAGTATTTAAAGTTGCTTCCTCTACTACTGGCAAATCCGCTTCCCTTTTACAATTGGTCATTAACAAGGACAATGCTACTGCCTGAATCATTAAAATGTTCTTTTTCATGTTTAGTAATTTGGATGTATAAATGGTTAATTATTTGATTATTAAATGCACACCACACACTAACAATCAAATACTTACATAAAAATAAAGGCAACACACAGTCTATTAATCTGTAATTTTAGCTTGTTAATAAACTATTTTGGCAATCAGTGATATGTCATAAAAAACTCTACATACCAAAAAGGCCTGAACAACAGTTCAGGCCTTTCAAAATACTCCTAACAAGTATCTACAAGGGTAACACAGGGATTAAATATGGTCCATTGGCACCTATATAACCTGCTACATGAATTGTTCCATTGGTAGCTAAGAGACTACTGGTTCTTATGTTAAAAAAATCATTAAGCTGAATCGGATAATCTGATGTATTTGATGCTGATGAGTTCAACATTTTAATATACATAAGTGACTCCGGATTCGTATTAGCAACAAAATTAAGCATAGTTATTCCTGGAGGTAGGGAGTTAAAATAACCTGCAGGTGCTAAAGTTTTAGCCCTCACCGTTTCCAGTGGAGACAAAGTGTAATGATCGTATACTCCTTCAACAATTAAATAAAGGAAATAATTTCTCACAAACTCTTTAGGATAATCACTCCATTTAGTTGCCCTCTGCCCATTTACCTTCACACTATTCCAAAAACTAACTTCTGTTGCTTTTGATCTATAAATCATATCATTATGTAGCAAAATAAAAGTTCGACCTGGCTTTTTATATTCGTTCGAATCTATTTCGGCATATTCTATTCCTTCCATCATTCGTGAAAAAATCATAGATTCCGCCGTACTACCACTAGACCTATCCTTAAGATATTGCCAAACAGTCTTATTTAGATTGGGCTCTAACGTATGCGGTGTTCTATTGTAGTCTTTCTGTATATCTAACCCAAAAAGGGTACAACCTGAAAGTAGTGTTACCGCAATTACTGAACCTCCTAATTTATTTAATATTTTATATATCGTTTTCATAATATTATCTGTAAAAAGAATTCTGTTCTAATTTTTTATTATCTTCTAAATTATTACGATAAATAGGCCACAAAGCTTTCTCGTTTACATTTGTACCAAACCCTTCTGTATAAGGGAATCCCTGTATTTTTGTCATCCGGAGATTAATAACAGGATCTAATACTTTATTTAAACTGTGTGTTCTAACCAGATCAAACCAACGTTTTCCTTCTCCAAAAAGCTCTAATCTTCTTTCTCTTATAATTTCATCTTCTAAACCCACTACCCCTGCAATAACTGGATTGCTATCCTGTAAAACAGCTTTTCCTGCTCTCTGTCTAATAAAATTCAAATATTTTAAGGCATTTGGTCTGTCACCTGTTCTATTTAAAGCTTCTGCATAAGACAAATACACATCTCCCAATCTATACATCACTAAATATACAGGATAAGTTGTTGCTGCCGGAGCATTAGTTCCTGAAGGGAAACCGCTTGCTGGCACATTATAATATTTTAAAAGCTTATCATAATGACCGTTACCCTGTAATGTATCTATTGTGAGTGTAACACGCATATCCGTTTTATCTTTTTTCCAATCTGCATGTAAAACAGAATCTATTCTAATTTGATTATTGGATGTTCCTATTGAAACAGGAATACAGGCACAACCATTATTTGCAACATCCCAATGAATACTCCATATAGATTCTTTTGATTTAGATGGATCTAAGAAAAGTTTAGGTCTCCAATCGGTTGCTGCTTCCAAATCTGTAATTGTAGTACCGGTATATACTTTACCTGTCGGAGCTTTTGCTTTAAATACATTTTGAAACCAATTTATCGCCTCATTATAAAAGACCTGATCGTTATTGTTCATACCTGCTTTCCACATATAAACATCTGCTAAAATAGCAGCTATTGCCCCTTCATTAATATTCCAAACCACGGATGTTTGGTTTTTTTGAATAAGGTTATAAGCATTTTTTAAATCTGGAAGTATAATTTCTTCCATAATTTTATCTTTAGATTCACGCGACCTCCTACTTTCCTCCATATAATCTTCATATGGTTCCGTCCAGATTGGTGCATCCCCCCATAACCTTACAATATAGAAATAACAAACAGCTCTCATGGTGTAACATTGCGCCAAAAAATTATCTCTCAAAGTCGGTGTTATAGTATTATCCAACTGAGCTGCTCTGGGTATATACTTTATTGCTAGGTTAGCCAAACCAATTGTCCTATAAAAACCTGTCCAGTTCCCCGCAGTATTTCCTGATGTAAGGTTATTAGTAACCAATTCTCTTACAAGAGACACATTATAATTGGGATGATTTTCGAAATTATCAGCCCTTGCTTCACCCCAGTAATGGTATTTACCCGTAAAGTTCTTAGTACCTCCTTCTCCTGTCATTTCCTGCTGAAATGATCCATAGATACCAGCTATTGATGCATTTACATCTTTAAGATTTTTATAGTAATCTTTAGTATCTACCTGTGTCAAAGGTTTCTCCGTCAAGAATTTTTCACAGCTTGAAGTTATCAACACACACCCCATAACTGCTGCTATATATATTTTCGCTTTCATTAGCTTAATTGTTAAAAGTTAATATTTAAACCTAAACCAAACTCTCTTATTTTAGGATATTTTCCTGTATCATTTCCTGGCTGTAACTGATTATTAGTACTAAACTCAGGATCAAACCAAGAATAATTTGTCCAGGTCAATAGATTTTGTCCAAAAATATAAACAGTAGCGCCTTTCGCTGCTATTTTTTGAGCCAACTTTTTATCTAAAGTATAAGCAAATCTAGCACTTGACAATCTGATGAATGAGCCATCTTCAAGATATAAACTGTTATACCCATCGCGCATACTACCTCTCTCATCTTTTCTTGATGTCATAGGATATTTAGTTATGTCTCCTTGTTTTGCCCAAGAGGTTAATGCCATATCCCAAACTGGGGGTGTATAAGTAGAAGAATTTTTATTCTGACTATTTGCTACAGCATTATATACTTTATTTCCAAACTGACCATTCAATAAGAAACTTAAAGAAAACTGCTTATATTTAAAGGTATTATTTAAACCAAAATAGAAAGTTGGCAATCCGTTTCCTGCAATAACTTTATCATCATCATCAATCGAACCGCTATTATCTGTATCCTGCCAAATAGTATCTCCTCCTTGTAGTTTAATTCCGTTATAGTACTTACTTGTTACTAGCCCCGTATAAGGCTGTCCATTTAAAGTATAACCACCAAAGCTTTCTACCGTTTTACCATCCGCACTTACTACAACGTCATAAGGTATTAATCTCTGATTATCTGGTGTATACGCATTAGATACATCATACTGGTAAACCCCCTCGTTAATAAACAAATAAAAATCACCGATTTTTCCGCCTTCTTGTACCAACCATCTGTTTCCGGTGATAAACGATGTACCATTAGCCAACTCTACAATCTTAGAATTTGGTAATGTTATATTCGCATTCACATTCCAAACAAAATCTTTTTTTGCTATAGGGGTACCTAATATTGTAAACTCTGCTCCTTTATTTCTGATACTACCTATATTCTGAACAACCTGGTATTTTCCTGATTCTTTTCCTAGCTCTGTCGTATACAATAAATCTTTAGTGGTTTTATTATAATATTCAGCAGTGAATGTCACTCTTCCTTTTAAGAAGGATAAATCAAGTCCATAATTTGCAGACGTAGTGGTTTCCCATTGTATAGCACTATTTCCTAAGGTACGATCTGCTGAAGCTCCAAGCTGTCCGTTATAATAATACTCTCCGAATTGAACAGTTGTATAAGACATATAATCTCCGATAGCATCATTTCCTGCAGATCCTACACTAAATCTTAATTTACCGTCATCTATAATCCCTTTACTCCATTCCATAAACTTCTCAGATGTAAACCTCCACGCTGCTCCTGTGGATAAAAAATCCCCCCATTTACTATTAGGCCCAAACCTGGAAGACCCATCCCTTCTGTATGTTCCCTGCAACATATATTTCCCCCGGTAATTATAGTTAGCTCTTGCCAAAATCGATGCGTTTGAATTAGCAGTTGCAAAAGTTGCTGTTTGAGCTGGATTAACATCTATAGCACCAACATTAGAAGTGAATATATCTTCATTTAACAAATTGGTAATTCTAATCTTGTAGTTATCCACCCTCCTTCTGTCAGCAGTAAAACCTACTACTGCAGAAAAGTTATGAACTTTGTTGAATACTTTCTCATAATTAAATAAGGACTGAGATTCCCAATATACTTTTCTTTGAGTAGATCCAAATCCTACAGATACATTATCTGTAGTTATTCTTGCCGGAACTACTTCTCTATTATTATTATTATCTAGGTTTGCAGTAAACATTGTTGAAAAACTTAAACCATCAATAATTTTATATCTTAATTGAGTATTATACTGTGCGACATAATTATTATCAAGGTTTTTATCCAACAAAGCATAAGCTACCGGATTACGTTTTGACTCTATTACTCCTGCCAATTCTCCATCTGGTCTATATATACTGGTCCATGGGTTCCTTTCAAAAATCTGTTTCGCTGTATTTCCTAGATTAATAATATTACCTGTTTGGTATGCAAAAGCGAGATTGTTAGATATTGATAGTTTTGGGCTAAGTTGATAAGAAATATTCACTTTTGATTGTACTCTTTTCATCCAGCTGTTTAATACCAAAGCTTGGTTATCGGTATAATTTATCCCAGCGTAGTAAGTCATCCCTTTTTGTCCTCCACTTAAACTCAAATTAGCTACATGTTTTTGAGAAGTTCTAAATAACAAATCCTGATAATCGTTATCTGCATTCAAATAAGGGTTTACAGAATCCACGTTTCCTGCATAATTAATCCCTCCACCTCTAATCATACGATAATATCTCAATTCATCCGCTGATGTTGTTCTTATTTTATGAGCCAGTTCACCTAGTGTAAAAGTATATTGTCCCATCACCAGTGGCTTACCTTCCTTACCTTTTTTTGTGGTAATTAAAATAACTCCATTAGCTCCTCTAGCTCCATAAATAGACGCACTTGCAATATCTTTTAATATCTCCATCGATTCTATATCCTGAGGATTTACAAAATTCCCATTTTCACTGATAACCCCATCAATCACATAAAGAGGTCCCACTCCACTAGCATTAATCGAAGATGCTCCCCTAATTTGAATAGAACCTTGCCCCATGGGGTCTCCATTGTCATTCACAACCTGAACTCCAGAAGCCTGTCCTTGTAATGCATCAAACAAAGTAACCGGTTGTCTTTCTTCAATATCTTTACTGGTTACAGATGATTGAGATCCTATCAAGTCTCTTTTTGCGCTTGTTTGTCCATAACCCGTTACAACTACTTCATCCAGATCATTTGCATTTTCGACTAAGTTTATCTGGAGGTTTGTTTGTGTACCTACTTTAACCTCTTTGGCAACGAAACCAACGTAACTAAATACTAAAACAGCATCAGTACCGGGTACCGTTATATTAAACTGACCATTAACATTAGTTTGAGTAGCTAATTGTCCTCCCTTTAGTTTCACAGATACACCCGGCAAAGGTTCTCCATTACTTTCCTTTACCACTCCTGAAACTTTCACTTGAGCAAATGACTGTAAAACACCCAGTGTGGACAGAAAAAACATGATCAGCACTCCTCTTTTAAACTTCGTGAAGTCGCCCTTTTGAGTGAGCCATTTCTGTTTCGTAATTAGTTTATTCATTTTATATTTATTAGGTTCTTTTTTGGCCTTACAAACAATCAAAACATCCATAGCAAAATTTCATTTTATAACGGACGTATTATACAGTATCTGCATTGATTAATTGGTAAGTTAAAATTAGGGAATAGCTCCGGCCAAAAACATCAAGATATTGGCGTTTTATTAAGCTATTTTAGCAAAGCATAAATTTTATACTTATTTACTGATTATTCTGTATCTATTTAAGGCTTCGAGATAATAATAATCTGCATAACTTAACGGAACATTTACTTCCAGATTAGAAGGTTTGGAACCTGTACTATAAGATAAAATAAAACCCCGATTCCCCCCCGGTTTCGAAGTATAATGTTTGCTTATATTAGATAAAATAACATTTGCTTTTTTGATATACTCCTTTTGCTGTACACTATAACCAGACAATTCCAACAGGGCTGAAGCAATAACAGTTGCTGCTGAAACATCCCTTGGCTCGTTTGGAATATCCGGTGCATCAAAATCCCAAAATGGAATAAGATCTTCGGGCATATTTTTGTGTGTAAAAACATAATTAACTACATTTTCTGCCTGTTGTAAATATTTTTTATCACTGGTATATCTGTAACACATAGTATAACCATAAATTGCCCACGCTTGTCCTCTGGCCCAGGCAGATTCATCACTATATCCCTGATGTGTATTTCTTTGGAGTACTTTACCTGTTTCCGGGTCATAGCCTATCACATGATAACTGCTATAGTCTTTTCTGAAGTGATTTTCAAGAGTTGTATTTGCATGATCTACCGCTATTTTATGATAAATTGAATCTCCTGTAAGTTTAGTTGCTTCAAACAAGAGTTCTAAATTCATCATATTGTCTATGATTACCGGAAAAGCCCACTTTTGACTATTATGGTCCCAGGATCTTATAGCCTTTACTTTGGGACTATATCTTGTGGCTAACGTTTTTGCCGAGTGAACAATCACATTTTTATAATATTCGTCTCCTGTTAACCGATAAGCATTTCCATAGCTACAATATATCTTAAACCCCATATCGTGGGTTTTATTATTATCTTTTTCTTTTTCAAGCAAACGGGTATATTGGTCGGCCACTATTTTCCAGTTTGCTTTTTTAGTCAGATCGTAAAGATACCAGAGTTCTCCCGCAAAAAATCCACTAGTCCAATCCCGTGATGGAACCAGTTTAAGCACTCCATTTTCTAACGTTCTGGGGGCTACCCAGCCTTTACTTTCATTGGTTTTCTTAATTTCATCAATATCTTTAAGCATAAAAACAGTTTGTTCTTCTGCCTGCTTCACTTCTTTTTTTAAGTTTACCTGAGCCTTTCCTTCCGATTTCCCAACCAACATAAACAATAAGAAAACCCAACCAAAACTAATCTTTAGTCTTTTTAGCATCATCAATGTAATTTTTAAGTTTAATATGGCGTTAATGTACCTTGCTTTTACGTAAGCTAGTTTGTTTTTGTTGGTTTTAAATCAACTTCTAAAATCCGAATTAATTCGGTTCCTTTAATCTCTACAGGATTAATAACCAGAGTATGGGTTCCTTGGGTTAACAAAACTTCTCCTACATCTAGGCTAACAGGTTTACCCAAGTTTTTTGCTGAATCTATTTTTTTATTGATATTCAGATTACCTAGCTTAATATTAATCTCACCTCCTTCATCCTTATCTGCTATATATGTTAAGGTCATTTTATATTTGGTTGTACTTACATTATTAAATGTCCATGATAGGTTTTGATCCATTCTTTTCCAACCATGTACATAAAAACGATTTGTTTTTCCATCTCCAAAACCGAATCCTTTCCCGTGCTGCTTCGCATCAAAAGCCAATAACCTATTTTCCATATTTTGATCTATATACCTGATTCCCTCAGATTTTATAGGTTCTGTAAATTCGGCCACCAGAACGGCATCTACACGGTCAAATGATTGGTCAGGTAATAAAATATATGTTAGATCTTTCTCTGTGGTGATTTTCAAAGCTTTCTTATGAACATCTGCCATGTTGTAAACTTTCTTTAAGCTGCTTTGTAAACCTCCTATTAGTAGCTTATTATTTTTAGGCCAATTGAAAATATGTAGGTATAATGATTGATCTTTTTGTGTTATTGCTCCCCAACTTTGCAGTGGAAGAGGCGATGCTGTAGTTTTATAGATAGAGCTTTCATATTTCTTCATCCATATCCCTATACTATCTAAAATTTTCTGGTCTTTAGGATCAAAAGTCCCATCTCCTTTTGGACCAATATTCATTAAGATATTTCCTCCTCTTGATACTCCATTTGCCAGCAATTGAATAAAATGACTGGCTGATTTATGGCTATTATCAAACTTACTATAACCATAAGATTCATTGGTAGTGGGAATAGCTTCCCAGTCTCCAATTACTGGAAAAAACTCTGCAGGTCTATCTGCTGTATTTGCATAATCTCCAAAATTTCCGTTTGAGTTTCTTGCTAACCTTCCATTAACCACAATATTAGGATCTGTTTCTCTGATTGCTTTTAGTATTCTTAGATTTTCAGAAAATGGAAGTTTATGAGGTGTATCAAACCATAATATATCCGGATGGTATTTTTTTATCAGTTCTTTAATCTGTGGAATTGATTTATCGTTTACATATTTTTGCACTTTGGGTATGAGTTCCGGATGGGCATCAAACCAGTTTCTACCACCAAACAGATTCTTGTCTCCCCCAGGATTATTATACTCCCAATCATTTCCCGGGGCATCGGGATGCTCCCAATCAAAAGCATGTGAATAATAAAAGCCAAATTTTAAACCGTACTTTTTGCATGCAGCAGCTAATTCTGCCATGGGATCTCTTTTAAACGGGGTCTGATGCGCTATATCGAAATCAGAAACGGATGAAGGATACATAGCAAAACCATCATGGTGCTTTGCAGTAACTATCATATAATGCATTCCTGCTGCTTTAGCTGATTTCACCCATTCATCTGCATTAAACTTTGTGGGATTAAATTTAGATGCTAGTTCCAAATAATCTTTACGACTGATTTTTTCTTTACGCATCAGATGTTCTGCATAGCCTCCTACTTCTTTACCTTTCCATTCTCCGCCAGCTTCTGAATAAACTCCCCAGTGAATAAACATACCAAATCTAGCTTCTCGCCACCATTTAATACGCTCTTCTTTACCTATCATAGATGTTTTCCACCATCCATTTTGCGCTTCTTCTATGGCTTTTTTATCCATAGTTGCTGAAGTCAGATTACTCATAAAACGATCTTCATCTCCAGCATCTTGTGCAGAAACTGACAGAGATATAGCTGCAAGTGCTATTGAAGACAAAAACATTCTTATCTGCATATATTCTAAAAATTAATTCGCTTGTAATTTTCCATTACCTGCCCAGGCTTTTAATAATTGATCTATATTCCCCGTTCTTTGAGCCGGAATAGTTGTATTTTCAACTGCTGCGCCCCCTAGCCTATCTTTCAACTGGGCTAAATAGATACTTCTTGGTTGCACAGGCACTCCCCAACTTTCCCAAAAACCGGTCCCATTTTTTGTCAGCCCTATGCAGCCAATTCCCCAATTCATGGCTCCTTTTGGACTTTCTACTTTAATGTTAGACTTGGTAGAACGGCAATTATAGAATAATGTTTGTGCACCAGCCCAACCATGCCCTGATCCCATGGCTTTTCTATTTTGTACCTGTAATTGTCCGCAGGAAATATTATCTAACAGAAGTCCTGTTGCCCATCTATGATGAGGCCCAGCATCTGCGTTGGTTTCAATAGCAACACAATCTAAAAACACATTGGGTCCTGGAACTCTTGAACCTGTCACAAAATCATGCCTACCTCCTTTAGCAAAGCATCGTTGAAACAGATTAAAGCTGGCTCCGGCCTCTAAATTGAAAGAATATTTTCTACTACCTGTTGTCACTGATTTTGGATCCAGCATAGCACAGTCTTCTACAGTATTGTAGTGAGAATTGGAACTGATACTTACTGCTGAATACCCAAAATACAAAGCTGTCACTCCTTTTACCCAACAGTTTTCTGCATTATTTAATTCTACAGCTATCCACCCATGTTCTTCATCTTCTTCAGAAACGTATACAGACGAGAGTCTGATGTCCTCTATCCCCACCTGAGTAATACGTTGATGAGGGTTCAATTTATAAATAGATCCTCCACCATACTTAGTTTGCATTGGATCTACAATGGGTGCATTTAAAATCAGACTATCTCCTACTATTCCTGTCACTTTTCTTTCAAAATCTATATTATAGCTATTTGCCGTCCAACCATACTGTGCCATATCCAAATCTGTTATCCACTGTTCGTTAGGTGTTCTGTAAATAGCTATGCGATCTCCTACTGCTATTCCTGAACTGGAAGCAACTTTAAACCCTTTCTTTCCTGTTGCAACATAAGGTGTCGTAATTTTATTTAATACTCTGGAAGTTGTTACAGCTACTCCAGATATATCTATTAGTGTATGCTGAGACTTTTTAGTGGCTTTTAAAATAGTTCCATTATTCCCCTGTCCTTCTCCTCTGAGTATTACACCACTTTTTGTGATATTAATAGTATTACTAACTTCATATACGCCTGCCTTTAACAATATAACCCCTCTTATTCCTTCGCTGTTTGCCGACATAGCCTGAACCTGTGTAATAGCATTCTGAATCTGGTTTAAATTATCTCCGACAACTGGTGTTAAGGTAATTTTCACCTCTGTAGCATTAGGAAGCTTAACACCCCCTCCTTTATACCCGGCCATTGAAAAATCAGGAATCTGATTTATTTTACTGCTTTCCCCTTCATTCGCAAAAAAGTTGTATCCTAATTTCCCATCATTTTTCACATATACCAAAGCCGTAGAAATTGGCTCCTCTGCCCCTGAATCTTCTTTAGGTGGAATAACAACTACCTCTTCCTCCTTATTTTTATCTTTTTTACATGCTTGTAAAAAACATATAAAAAAAATAAATGTCAAAATATTGAATACGTTTTTCATACAAAAAAGCATTAATTGGTTAGACTTTATTTTTTTGCAATTAAACGTTTTTAAATAAAAATATATTAAACTTTATTGGCTTTTGATTATCACATTTTTGGCTTTTATAGCGTAAATCTTTCTTTTAATCTGATATCTTCGGAAGAACTTCCTATCAAAACTTCAAAATCTCCCGGTTCCACTGTCCAATTCATATCTTTATCCAAAATCGCCAAATCTTTTCTGGCAAATTTTAAGGTAACACTTTTAGTTTCTCCGGCCTTTAAATGAATACGTTCAAATGCTCTTAACTGTGTATCGTAAGTTATAATACTACTTATCATATCTTTAAAATACAATTGTACTACCTCATCGCCGTCTTTTTTTCCGGTATTTGTTAGGACAAAACTTGCTGAGATACTATCTGCATTAGAAAAGTTAAGCTTTAAATCGGCATACGAAAAAGTAGTATAACTTAGTCCATAACCAAAGGGATATAAAGCACCGTTAACTCTGGATTTTCCATAACCGTTATCTCCGGAAGAAGGTTGATTAGCATGAGAACCTGGCTTAAATGGAAAATTAAGCTCTATCTGACCAATTGATTTTGGAAATGTAACCGGTAATTTTCCTCCGGGGTTGTAATCTCCAAAAACAGTCTCAGCTACAACTTTTCCTGCAGAAGGTCCCAAAAACCACGTTTCAAGAATAGAATTCAGGTAATGATTTTCCCAATTTATGGTAAGCGGTCTGCCATTTACCAATATCATAACAACCGGTTTACCGGTGCCATGCAAAGCTTTCAGCAAATTTAACTGCCTGCCAGGAATATTCAAACTTGTCCGGGAAAGACTCTCGCCCACTATTTTTTCATTTTCGCCTACTACCGCAATAATCACATCTGCATTTTTAGCTTTTGAAACTGCCTCGTCTATAGCTGCTTGTTCTTTGTCCGTAATATCTGCATCTATAATTTCTGACCCCGGCCATCCTTCATTAACAATTTCGCATCCCTTGGCATAGTCCACTATAGCATTTGACTTAAATTGTTTAATTCCATCTAAAATCGAAATAGTAGGATTATTGGATGGCCCGTATCTACTAATCATATAACCAGTCTCGGTTGCCAATGGACCGGTTACCAAAATAGTTTGTTTTTTACTTCTGTCTAAGGGTAAAAAGTTATTTGTATTTTTCAACAATACGATAGACTCTTTATTCATCTGATCTGCAAATTGCTTATCACTTGGAGTTTGCACTTGTTTATCGGATACAGAAGGGTTCTCTATATAGGGTTTATCAAAAAGCCCTAACCTAAACTTTACTGTTAGCACTTCTCTTACCCGCTGGTCTAACGTTTCCATATCTAAAGAACCATCCCCTACCGATGCCCTTAGATTGTTTATATAATTATCTGGCTGCCTGAAATTTGTCCATACATTTAAACCGGCTTTTAAAGCTATAACAGACGCTTCTTTAAAATCTTTAGCAACTCTGTGTTTCGAAGCGATGAATTCTACAGCTTCGCTATCTGAAACTACATACCCGTTAAACCCGTATTTTTTTCTTAATAGCTCTGTCAGAAAATAGTAGCTGCCGCTTACAGGTACCCCATCCCAATCGTTATAGCTACTCATGATACCCATAGGATGGGCCTCTTCTATCACCTTTTTAAACGGATAAAGATATAGTTGATGTAATTCTCTTGGGGCCACATGTGGATCTGTTCTGGCATTCCCATCTCTTCCTCCTTTGGGCACACTATATACTGCATAATGCTTTAATGTAGAAGCTATCCCTTTACTTTGCATACCTAACACCATGTTTTTTCCTAACTCGCCAACAAGAAAAGGATCTTCTCCATAACATTCCACTACTCTACCCCACCTGGGATCTCTGGCTAAATCCAAAATAGGCGTATATACATTGGTGTAACCTAATGCTTTAGCTTCTCTTCCTACTATTTCACCAGCTTGTCTTACCAAATCTTTGTTCCACGTACTACCAATACCTATGGGTGCACAAAAAGGTGTTGCCCTATCGTGACAAAGCCCATGTATTCCTTCATTCGTAAAATCAACAGGTATTCCTAATCTCGTTTCTTCTATAAACCATTTTTGCAGGGTATTAATTGCAGAAGCATGCTTACTATACGGATATGAATATTGTGTCTGGGCTTTTTTATTATTTGGTAAGCTATTTAATGCTTCATCTATATTGGCAATCCCATCTTTCCAAATTGCATTTTTCCACTCACTAGTGGGCATTTCATCTTTCAAAACCCTTCCATAACCATACAATGTTGCTGTCTGGTTTGTTTTTTCTTCAACAGTCATTTTAGACAACAAATCCTCCACTCGCTTTTCGACAGGCTGTTTCTGATCCTCATATATATCTTTAACTCCATTTTTATTAAAATCTATCCAGTCTTTTTTATAGATTCCCTGTTTTTGAGCAGAGGTTTTTCCGGCTATAAATAATAAAAAGGTTAATATTGATAATTTTAAAGGATTTGTTATTACATTCATCTTTTTCCTGTTTTTTCTTAAACGGTAGCGTATTCCCGTTGATAGTTTAATGGACTCTTCCCAGTTATACTTTTGAAACATTTATGGAAACTGGCAAAATTATTAAACCCACTTTCATAACAAACTTGTTTTATGTTCATTTTATTATCTATAAGCAACCTACAAGCCTGACCTACTTTAATTTCCATTAAAAACTGAGAGTATGTTTTTTGTGTCCGTGATTTAAAATACCTGCAAAAAGAGTTCGGACTTATTCTGGCTATATCCGAAATTTCTTCCAGGTTTATCTTATTCCTGAAGTTTGCATAAGTATATTCATAAATATCGTTTATCCTATCCCTTTCTACCTCTTCTTTATTATAAGCGAAACCTAATGATGACAAAACATCTATATGGCTGCAACGAGCAATCTCCAACAAAGTTTGTATAAGGTAAATAATACGTTCTGTTCCCGATGAGCCTAGCATAAGCCCCATTAATTCTGATATTTTTTTTCTATCCCCGTTAATCACCCTAATTCCTCTTTTTGATTTTTCGAGGATATCTTTAATGGCTTTATTTTCTGGTAAGTTCAAAAATAAGTTTCCAAGGAAGTTTTCTGAAAAATGTGCTACTCTAATATCTGCTTCTTCCGGAACATCCTCAAGAATTGTCTCTTCAAACTTCCAATAATGAGGTAAATTAGGGCCTATTAAAAGAATATCTCCTGGCTCAAAACAGGTAATGCTATCACCTATAAATTGAGTACCAAAACCCTTGTTAAAATGTATAAGTTCAACTTCCGGGTGGTAATGCCATTTATTATTCATTACTGGCTGAAAATCCTGACGTACACTAAATGATTGAGCAGGACCCATAGATACTTTAAGCAATTGCGGTTTCATTTCAATTCATTTTAAAGGTTAAACAATATCCAATCAACTAAAAACTAGGCAAATAAATACAAACCCCAATTTTAATTAGGTTCTTTAAAATTTTCGCTATAATTTTAAGCTATAGATTTATTGTTCTTTATTGCCTATAATTGATTAATGTAAAGTACACAATCTTATTTCATTTTTGGTATATACATATCATCCAATTATATGTACAAAACAAACATATCATGAAAGAAAAAGTAACCGAAAAAACCAAAAGAGACCCTTCAGAGATCATCCAGGTATTTAATGATGTAAATATTAAACTTTTATGTTGCCGGTACTGGGTATTGGATGAATGGGAATGTAATGATCTATCTGTACCTTTCTGGAGAATATATCACAACAATATAGAAGGTGCAAAAATTATTTACGAGAATCACATTATTGACATGAAAAAAGGTTCCATTGTAATAATACCTCCAAACACGTCTTTTGCCACACAATTAAAAGAAAACCGAAACCACACTGAGGAAAGTATATCTGGCAGAAAATTCCGAAACAATGAAAGTATTGAAAGTATTACCAGAGATCATAAAGTAGACCATTTATTTATTCATTTTTCTTTAGGTTTCCCTCTCGATTTTGCAAAGAAAGGTGTTAACCTGATTCCTTGTTCCGAGTATACTTACAATATGATATCCAACATTCAAAAATCCTGTAAAGACGATACTGTTTTTAATTTTAACGAATGTCTTCAGATCAAACAATTAATTACGTCATCCTTACTACACCTTAAAAACGATACCTGGAAATATGAAACTATTGACCATAGGGTATTTTCCGCAATGCGCACTATTGAAAAAAATTTCAAATTAAAAATCACGAATGAAGAGCTTGCTGAAAAGGCCAGTATGGCTGTTAACTCATTTTCCAGATTATTTAAAATAAGTACGGGGATATCTGTTCAGCAATATGTTATTAAGGTTAAAATTGAAAATGCCTGTAGCATTATGCACCATACCGACAAAACCATTGACGAAATAGCTTTTGAATGTGGTTTTTTTGACCGGCATCATTTTTCCAAAACTTTCAAGAAAATAATGAATATAACACCGGTTTATTACAAAAAACGTCTGACTATGAATTAATGTTCTTCCTCTATCTCTGTCAGGGAAAATATTTTCTCCATTAACACCCACTTTTCCCCCTGTTTTGCTCCAGGCATTTCTTTTTGGTATTTCCACATAATTCTTTCCCACTCCTGTACCCTAGAGCTGCTCATGTCTAAAATTTCTTTTCTTTCGAAAGAGAACAAATCTTCGGTTTCCATAATCATAAACAAACGTGTTTTATAACGGTATATTTCCATGTTTAAAACACCTGATAAACGAATATTATCTAAAACCTCCGGCCATACCCTTTCATGCCATGCTGTATATTCTTTAATTAAATCCGGATCATCTACTAAATCGAGAGCCAAACAGTATTTTTTCATCGTCTATGCTTAGAAAGTTCTTTTTTTACTTTAAGCAAGTAACACATTTAGACGAATAAAAAATTTTGCCAAATCATCCAATTATTAAGCATAATTGGCAATTTTCATAAGCTGTCTTCTAAAGATATTATAGGATGTTAACTCTTATAAATCTCTTTCACCTTAGTTACAACATAATCAATCTCTTCTTTAGTATTGTTTTTGGAAAAAGAAAAACGTACTGAAGGCTTATCAGGACTAGATCCTATAGCTGTAAGCACATGCGACCCTATATTAGTTCCTGATGAGCAGGCACTTCCTCCAGATGCGGAAACCCCACTGATATCTAAGTTAAATAAAAGCATATCTGCCATATCCATTTCGGGGAAGCACACATTTAACACAGTGTACAAGCTTTTATCTGCTGCTGTTTCGCCATTAAAAGTTACACCTTCAATCTCCTCCATCAACCGTTTTTTCATATAATCTTTTAAAGTTTGAATATGTTGATGATGTTCATCCATATTTTCATAGGCAATACTTAATGCTTTCGCCAGTCCGGCAATCCCGTAAATATTTTCCGTTCCACCACGCATATTTCTTTCCTGCGCACCACCATAGATCATTGGATTTATCTTTACTTTTGGATTTACATAAATAAAACCCGAACCTTTGGGTCCATGGATTTTATGTGCAGAACAAGCAATAAAGTGAACTTTTAACTTACTTAAATCGTGTTTATAATGTCCTATGGTTTGCACTGTATCGCAATGGAAAATAGCTTCATATTGCTCACATAACTCGCCTACTCTTTCAATATCTGTTAATGTACCAATCTCGTTGTTGGCATGCATTAAAGAAACTAAAGTATTAGAATTAGCAGCTAACAATTCCTCTAAATGGTTATAATCTATATTTCCCTTTGCGTCTATATTTACGTGGCTTATTTTTATATCGTGGTATTTCCCCAACATTTCCGCAGTGTGTAATACTGCATGATGCTCCAAAGGAGAAGTAATAATATGTTTTATTCCCAAATCCTGAACAGATCTTCTAATAGCTGTATTATCCGCTTCGGTACCTCCCGAAGTAAAAAATATATTTGCGGGAGCTGTATTTAATAAATTCGCAATACTTTTTCTTGCCCGCTCTACAATAGTCCTTACTTCTCTGCCATGCGCATGTATAGAGGAGGGATTTCCAAAATTGTTTTCCATAACATCGAGCATAGTTTTCATTACCTCTTTATCTAACGGTGTAGTTGCTGCATTGTCTAAATATACTCTTGTCATAAAATCAATTTTTAAAATTTTGTCACAAAATTACATATTTAATGTATTTGCATTTCTGAAAAGTATTAAATGCAATGTAAAATTCCTAAATAACTATATTTGCACTTTACATTTTAATTTTTGATATGTCTAAAGAGTGGTTCCAAAGTTGGTTTAATTCGCCATATTATCATATACTTTATAAACAAAGAGACAAAGAAGAGGCTGAACTATTTATAGATAATCTTTGCGCATCGTTAAAACCCTCTACTGATGCTAAAATGCTGGACATTGCTTGTGGTAAAGGACGTCATTCCATTTATCTTAACAAGAAAGGGTTTGACGTAACCGGAATAGACTTATCTTTCAATAGCATTAAATATGCTAAACAATTTGAGAACGAGAAATTACATTTCTTTGTTCACGATATGCGAAAACTACTTTTCATCAATTATTTTGACTTCGCACTTAATCTTTTTACCAGTTTTGGGTACTTTAATACCGAAAAAGAGCATATCAGTGCGCTTTCTGCTTTTGCTAAATCTTTAAAAAAAGACGGAAAACTGGTATTGGATTATATGAACAGTCAGAAAATAATCAACAACCTGGTTGAAAGAGAAGTAAAACATGTTGATGGTATAGACTTTCATATTACCAGAAGTGTAATCAATGGAAAAATAGTTAAAACTATAGACTTTGAAGCCGAAAACAACTCGTTTGCTTTTAAAGAGGAAGTCAGAGATTTTAAATTAGAGGATTTCAAAAAACTTTTTGCCCAATCAGGACTTGAGATTGACCTGATTTTCGGAGATTACCATCTTAACGATTTTGATGTCAACAAATCTGACCGGCTTATTTTTGTATGTAAGAAAATATGATAGACCAAATTATCCACTTTGATCAGGAAATCTTTTTCTTTGTCAATAAAAGTTTAGCAAACGGATTTTTTGATTGGCTGATGCCAATTCTTAGAAACAAATATGTATGGATTCCTTTATATATATTTATTATTGCTTTTTGTACCTGGAAATACCGGATTAAAGGATTATATATTATTCTTTTTTTAAGCGCATGTGTAGGTTTTGCTGACTTTACCAGTGCCAAAGTATTAAAACCAACGTTCGATCGTTTAAGACCCTGCAACGACGAATGGGTAAAACCCCAGATGATAGCCAGAGTAACTTGTGGATCTGGAAAAAGTTTTCCATCAACCCATGCTACAGATCATTTTGCTATAGCTGTATTTTTGATTGGTATTTTCTATAGAAGATGGAAACCTATTATGACCATAGGTATAATTTGGGCTGCATCCATATCTTTTGCTCAGGTATATGTTGGTGTACACTATCCCATAGATATAACAGTTGGTGCTTTATACGGATCATTAATAGGATATATTTTTGCCAGATTGTTTATGAAATATATTGGATTTCAGGAACAAAAATCTAATCTAAATTAAGGAACATAAAACTTATGAATTACCTATTCGTTTTTATACTCACTGCAGGTGCTTTATTGGGTGGATTATCTGTCTTTTTTATAAAGAAAGACAATCCCCAAAGATTAAAACTTATACTTTCTTTCAGTGGTGCTTACCTTTTTGGCATTACAGTATTACACTTACTACCGGATGTTTACGAATCTCACAACCATTATGTAGGCTTGTTTATTTTAGTCGGATTTATTCTTCAAATCTTACTGGAACAATTCTCGCAAGGTATTGAACATGGTCACATTCATACCCATAATCATGGTGCTGCTTTTCCTTGGGGAATTATGATTAGTCTCTGCCTTCATGCTTTTTTAGAAGGAATGCCGCTGACATCCAGAGAGCAGAACCATTTGGTTTTTGGAATTGCCATACACCATATTCCCGCAGCATTTGCATTGGGAAGCGTATTATTAAGCAATCATGTCAGCAAACCTAAAACTTTAGCTTTATTGATATTATTTGCATTGATGGCCCCAATGGGATACGCTTTTAGTTTTATTCTAAAAAGCGGAAGTGTAATAGACACTACTTATTACCAATACATTATGGGAATTGTAATTGGTATTTTTCTACACATCTCTACAACAATTTTATTTGAAGCCAGCGTTGACCATAAGTTTTCTATTAAAAAAACTTTTGCGGTTATTGCCGGTACTTTAATTGCTTTACTGGGATTTTTCTTACATCAGCACTAACTTTATCTGCAAAAAAAACTGATTAGCAAATAACTTTTGATTATATCATTGGCACCTTAATCTTTTAAAAATTATTAAGGTGCCAATCATCAACCTCTCATTTTATCTAAAAGATCACTTAATTGTGCTGCCTCTTTTTCTGTTAGATTCTGACTTAATGTAGCTTGGATAGATTCATCCAACTTAATTTGCAAAAGCAAATCCAGTCCTTGTTGGCTAATGGTAATATCTACGGCTCTTCTATCTGCTTCACATACTTTACGATTCACTAAACCTTTAGCAACTAAACGGTCTACTATTCTGGAAGCATCAGACATTTTATCCAACATTCTTTCTTTAATAAGATTTACCGTGGCTGGATGGGGTTGCTGACCTCTTAAAATCCTCAACACATTAAATTGTTGTTGAGTCAGATTGTATTTATCCAATTCATTTTTCAGGTAATTGCTTATCCAACCGTAGGTATAAATTACATTTACAAATGCTTTATTATAACTACTCTCAAACTTTTTCGTCGTTATTTCCTTTTCCAATTCCATCCCTATTTATAATTTATAAAATAACAACTTCCAATTTATTTTTAAAATAAGCTTGAAGCTGTTTGCCATCTCCATGCAAAGTCCATACCTGATTGGGCTGTACTTTATCTACTGTTGTTAATATATCATCCCAATCAACATGATCTGATATATACAAAGATAAGTCATTTCCTCTTTGTAAATCATCCCAACCAGAAGCAAAAACCTTAGCAACTCCCCTTGCTCCTCTGTAACTTCTAAAAGTCATAGGTGGCACTAAATAAACCTGATTGGTGACAGCTTGTTTCAATGACTTTCTATTATATAACTCATATTTCCCCAGATCTCTCCCAAACTGTTTGTACAACTGATGTATGGGATAAATAGAATAATGTACATGTACCGTTTTCTCTGGACAATATTGATTAATTAAAGCGGTTATTCTTTGGGCTTTTCCCAAACCATATACCCCTAATAAAATATTAGAGTCTATAGTATTTAGTTTTTTAATTTCCTCATCTGCGGATGGATGCTTTGTATTAGGGTTTGCAAAGGTACTTTCTGTAATTAATACGTTTGCCTGAGGTACAACCAACTGTTCACAAGTCTCATCCGGCTGTAATTTATAATCTCCTGTATACAGATATTTTATGCCTTCATGTTCTAAAAGTATCATCGCAGAACCTAATATATGTCCTGCAGGATAAAATGTTATCTCTATACCGTTAAGCTCAAATTTCTCAAAAAAACTAACAACATTAAAACTTTGAGCAGACTGCTTTTTATAACGTAATTGCATAACAGACTGCGTAAAGGCCGTACAATACACATTGATATTTCCTGCAACCGCATGATCTGCATGGGCATGAGAAACCACTGCATCTTTTACACCCACCTGCGGATCTATGTAAAACTTACCGTAAGGACAATAAAGCCCTTCTGGTCTCAGTTCCAGAAAATCACTTTTTACCATCTATGCCTTTCAATATATTTTCATGGATATTTAAAACCTGATTGATCAAAAATTCCGTTTCATCGTTTTTGATAATATAATCTGCCAGTTGCTCTTTTTGTTCTTCGGGCATCTGCTTATTTATTCTCGCCAAAACCTCTTCTCTACTAACTCCATCTCTTTTCATTACTCTTGCTATTCTGGTTTCAACAGGTGCCGACACCAATAAATTATAATCGTTTTCAAGATAGGATTTGCTTTCAAATAGCAATGCAGCTTCTTTTAATACATAAAAAGTGTTTTGTCTATTGCTCCATTCAACAAAATCATTAATCACAACAGGATGAACTGTTTCATTCAATTGCCTCAATTTGTCCGGATTATTAAATACAATCTGTGCTATATACTTATTGTTTAGTTTTTGATCTGGTGTATAAGCCTCTTCTCCAAAAGCTGACAATAGCTTTTCTCTAATTTCATTACTGTCATGCATCAAACGTTTAGCTTCAATATCTGCATTATAAACCGGGACACCCAAAAGAGCAAAAATCTTTGACACTGTGGTTTTTCCGGTTCCAATACCTCCTGTTATTCCAACTTTTATCATTTTATTTAGATATCATAAAATCCACTTGTTGCGGAAACAGTCTGCTTACTTTAACAAACGGATTTCTATTATGTATAATAACCGGCAGCCTGATTGCATTCTTATCTTTCCATAAAGCCAGATCTACAGTTGCCGTTATAGTTTCATCTGATATACTGTTATAATCAGAAAGTGAAGACATGGTATACACCTTAACACTGGACGGCACCAATTTCACACCGTAACCTTTTGTATTATTCACAACTTTAATAGGAATTTCCAGTTCTTTTTCTGTAAATTCTTCTACGTTAATTCTAAGCTCTACATTATTTGGAAACACGCTTACGTTTGCATCTATGGATTTTTTTAAGCTTACATTCGAATATACAGATCTCTCTATACTCCTTGCTGTAAAAGTATCAGTATCCCAATGGTCTATCTTTTTCAACATATCTCCCGGTCCCGTTACCGTTACATGCGATGGTTTCAACAAAATTTCTTTAGACTGTCCAAACTGTTTTTTATAGGTAAGATCTGAAACTAAACGAATAGGAACTCGCTTTACTTTTCTTGCTGCAAAATCAAAAAACAAAGTATCGGGTTGTGCTTTTATAACCTTTTGGTTAGAAAAAAACTGTTCGTTAATAGGCCCTAACTGTTCTTTTATACTTACAAAATTACGACGCTCTAAAGAGCTTAAATCAACTTTTATTTCTGATATTGAATTACCCAACTTATTAAATAAAAGCTGCCAACCTGTACCTTCTACCGTCAGAACAACAGTATCTGATTGTAAAGGGTAAAAAGCTTTATTCTGTGGTAAGCTCTTAAAAGTAGCTATTGTTTTTACACTATAATCATACTTCATGGAAAGGGAATAAAAAACCCATGCTCCAAAAGCTAAGAGTATGCATGTAAAAAACATACTTATTCTTTTCCGTTCCCCTAATGAAAGCTTAATTATTGCCATCGTCTTTAAAAGTACAATTTCCGCAATATTTGTGAAATAAAAAATGCCACTTGTTATTTCACAAAGTGGCATTTTAAAAAAAATCTTAAAAAACTATCCGTTTAATCCTTTAGATGAATCTAAAGAAACTGCGTTCTTGTCGAAACGAATTTTACCACCGCCTTCTGTTTCTAAAACAACAGTAGTTTCATTCATATCTACAATTCTACCATGTATACCTGCAGTAGTTATAACTTTATCTCCTTTTTTAAGTTCGGCAACAAACTTTTTATGGTCTTTTGCTTTTTTCATTTGTGGTCTAATCATAAAAAAGTAGAAAACCACTATAATCAAAAGCATTGGCAGAAAATTCATCATTCCGCTAGCTGCTGCTTGTAGCAATACAAAATTTAACAACATATTATCTAAATTATTATTTAACTATTTCTCCTATTAAACGAACTTGAGTTTCGGCAGGTATTGTATTCGCTGTAATGGTTACTGCTTTATCCTGTAAACCAGATTTCCCGGCACTGTTAAACACAACACTTATTTTTCCTTTTGCGCCCGGTGCAATTGGCTCTGTTGGCCTTTCAGGAACGGTACAACCACAAGTAGCTGTTGCGTTTGATATAATCAAAGGGGATTTTCCTTCGTTCACGAATTCGAAATCGTAAGAAACTTTTTGTCCCTCTTGTATTTTCCCAAAATCATAAACATCATTAGTAAATTTAATAACCGGTGCTTCTGCTGCATCAACAACATTATTTGTTACTGTATCAGTTTGTTCTGATGTTTTTTGATTATTGTTGTTACATGCGCTAAAGATAATTACGCCCGCCACAACTAAAATATACTTTCTCATTTACTTTTATTTTGATGATAAATATACGATTATAGATTATATCAAGCCCCTTCCGTATTTCCTTATTTTGTTCTGAGATTGTAAATCTTCTAAAATCTTGTCCAAAATACCATTAATAAACACGTTACTTTTTGGTGTACTAAATTCTTTTGCTATTTCAAGATATTCGTTAATGGTAACTTTTACCGGTATACTTGAGAAATAAATTAGTTCGGCCAACGCCATTTTCATAATCAGGGTATCCATCATCGCAATCCTATCCGCTTCCCAGTTTTTTGTTTTCCCGGCAATCATTTCTTTAAAAGAAGCTTCATTGGCCAAAGTTTTATGAAAAAGATCTATGATAAACTCTCTATCTTCCACCCAATTCGAACTTATTTGGGCTAATTTGGCATCTCCGTTTACATCATCGAAGTTTTTTAATGTTTTGGCAATCATAGCCTTTAAAACATCATGGTCTACCTGCCAGTTAATATGTTTTTCTTCAAGTGCATTCTGCGCTAACTCAGACTTCAGAATTACTTTTTTGAAAATAAACTTGATGATTTCCTTATCATCATGAAGAGTATGCCCTTCGGTTTCCAGATATTCTTTATATTCTGGCGAAGCTTTCAATGTAGCAAAAAGTGACCGCGCCAATTCAGGGTCAAAATCCCAGGAAACTTTGTATTTTTTTATAGCCTGTATGTACTCGTCACTCTCCAGAAGCATTTTGATAAACAAATTATCTAATATCTTCAGATTCGGATTCAGGTCTTCTGCAGATGGTAAATGCTTATTAGCTCTATCTTCAGCGTCTATTTCAGCATATTGTACCACATCATTAATTAATGCCAGTAAACCGATATACATTTCGTATACCTTGTCTACACTAGAAAGCAAGTTTTTCTCCTGTTTCTTATAATCACTTCCCTCTGATTGTAAATACGCATATAGCGTTTGCATTACTTTTACTCTTAGATGCCTTCTATTTAACATAAATTTTTAAAGAACGATGATGGTATAAACCTTTGTAATATTACTTTGATATTTATTTTTAATGTTTTACTTTTTTAAAATGAAGATTTTATCTTCTTAATATCCTGTATCCTTTTTTCTGCAATCATATCCGCAGCTATGTTTGTAGGAATATTGTCCTGTTTTGATTTTTTAAGCACCTGTAAAGTTGCATCGTAAATTTTCTCTGCCAGTTGCATAGTCCTTTTTTTAGAATAACCTTCCAGCTCAGAATAACAGTTAATCAAGCCACCTGCATTAATCAAATAATCCGGTGCAAATAATATTCCTTTATCCAGTAACAATTTACCATCACGTTTATCATCTGCTAATTGGTTATTTGCAGATCCGGCAATGATAGAGCATTTCATTTTATTAATGGTCTCAGAGTTTACCGTAGCTCCTAACGCACATGGTGCATAAACGTCAAAATCTATATCAAACAAGTTATTGTTGTTTACAGCTTCTGCGCCATATTTCTTAGCTACTCTAATCATTCTTTCCTCACTAATATCGCTCACATAAACTTTAGCATTCTCTACCCTTAGCAAGTTAACCAAATGTTCGCCTACATGTCCGGTTCCCTGTACTGCAATACTTCTTCCTGCTAAAGAATCTGTACCAAACATCTCTTTAATAGATGCCTTTATCCCCATATAAACTCCTTTTGCCGTTACCGGCGAAAGATCTCCTGCCCCGCCCATAACTTCGGGAACACCCGTAACATATTTAGTTTCCATACGGATAAACTCCATATCTTTAGGGCTTGTACCAACATCTTGTGTAGTAATAAAAGATCCGTTAAGGTTTTCGATAAAACGCCCAAATCTACGCATCAACACCTCTGATTTATCGTTTCGGCTATCTCCAATAATAACAGCTTTTCCACCTCCCAGATTCAACCCTGTAATCGCAGCTTTATAGGTCATTGCTTTCGAAAGTCGCAAAACATCATACAAAGCTTCGGCTTCTGTTTCGTAAGACCACATTCTTGTCCCGCCTAACGCCGGACCTAAAACTGTATTGTGAATGGCTATAATAGCTTTCAACCCTGTATCTTCATCATGACAAAAAACCACTTGTTGATGCTCAAAAGAAGCCAATTGATTGAACACTGAACTTTCTTCAAAACGGATTGACGACATAGTATCTCTGAATAATTTATAAGTCACAAAAGTATGTAATTTTTTGAAAATTCACCCAGATTATTCTATCTGTTGAGCGTATATCGCTTCACTTCCGTAAATTTTTACATTTCTTTAAAGAATTCTTAGTCCATAAAACCTTATTTTTATTCACTAGTTTTTTTGTTCAGGCATTTTATCAGCCGAAATAAACTAACTTTGTCGTGATTTAAAATGAAAGATTTAGCCTACCTCAATAAGTTCTTCCTCAAATACAAATGGAAATTAATTCCGGGTGTGTTTTTTGTAATTACCTCTAATTTTTTTGCGGTAATACCTGCTCAAATTATCAGGTTAGCACTAGATCTGGTGAATGAAAACATTGCCCTATATAAACTTTTCCAACAATTTGACAGGCAGGAAATATTATATAAAATTTTCGCAAGCAGTCTGCTTTTCTTTGGGGCTTTGGTATTATTACTAGCATTAGTGAGAGGTATTTTACTTTTTTTCATGCGACAAACCATCATTTTGACATCCCGACACATTGAATACGATCTTAAAAACGAAATATACAATCATTACCAAAAGCTTAATCTGGCCTTTTTCAGAAGAAATAATACCGGAGATTTAATGAACAGGGTTACCGAAGATGTTAGCCGTGTAAGAATGTATATTGGTCCTGCAATCATGTATACCATAAATACTGTTGTATTATTTATTTTGGTTATAGTGGCCATGGTTAACGTAAATGTTAAACTAACCATCTTAAGTATAGCTCCTTTACCTATTCTAGCACTGATTATCTACAGGGTTCATAATAAAATCCATGTTAAGAGTGAGAAAATACAGGAAAGACTTAGTACGTTATCCTCCTATGTTCAAGAATCTTTTTCGGGTATTCGTGTCATAAAAGCATACACTCAGGAAAAAAATATACGTAATGGTTTTGCCAATGAAAGTGAATCGTACAAACACGACTCTATGAGTTTGGTTAAAATTCAAGCTTTATTTTATCCTATAATGTTATTACTGGTTGGCCTAAGCACCATTATAACAGTTTACGTGGGTGGTATTGATGTGATGGAGGGAAAAATTACAGCCGGGAATATTGCCGAATTTATTGTATATGTTAATCAGTTAACTTTTCCTGTTTCGTCTTTGGGCTGGGTAACTTCTTTAGTACAAAGAGCCGCAGCTTCGCAAAAAAGAATCAATGCGTTTCTTAAAACCGAACCTGAAATTATAAATTATAATAATGATAAGCTCAATCTTAAAGGCGACATAGAATTTAACAAGGTAACTTTTACCTATCCTGATACAGGTATAAAAGCCATAGATAATATAAGTTTTAAAGTTAAGGCTGGGGAAATACTAGCCATTATAGGAAAAACCGGTTCTGGAAAATCTACATTAGCGAACCTGATATTAAGAATGTATGATGTAAACGAGGGCGATATTTTTATGGATGGAAAGAATATCAAAGATATTAACCTCTATAATTATAGAGCGCAAACTGGTTTTGTTCCTCAGGAAGTTTTTTTATTCTCTGACACTATTGCTAATAACATTGCTTTCGGACAGGATCTGCTTGATATGCAAAAAGTTGAAAATGCAGCTAAAAATGCTTCTGTTTACAACAATATCATGGAGTTTGATCAAAAGTTTGAAACTTATATTGGTGAACGAGGTATCACACTTTCCGGCGGACAAAAACAACGCGTATCTATTGCAAGAGCAATAATTAACGAACCTAAGCTTCTGATTTTTGATGATAGCTTATCTGCTGTAGACACTAAAACAGAAGAAGCTATTCTTAAAAATCTGGGCAGAATAATGGACGGCAGAACCAGTATCATCATAGCACATCGTGTATCTACCATTAAAAATGCGGATAAAATATTGGTTCTTGATGAAGGTAAAATTATTGAAGAAGGTAACCATCAGCAATTAATGGCAAAAAAGGGATCGTATTTTGAACTATACGAGAAGCAATTACTAGACGAAGAGGTTGTTAACTCATAAAACACTGTCCCAACCCCTCTCTGTACGTACCTATATAGAAACCTCACATAACACATCCATTGTTTCACTTAATTCATAAATAACGGGAGTTCGGAAAATTGAATCGTTCCGAACTCTCACGTTATTTAAACAAAACATTATCCCATTACCATACTTATATTTAACCACTTATTATCGTCTTTATGGAAGAAAAATGCACATACTTTTGTCTATAGATAGCCATATATGAATAACACTTGTTATTCAAGATACATAAGAGCCATATTATTACTAATCGATATACTAGAGTGGCCCTCACCAAGATTTCTCTTTTACATCATTAGTAAAAGAATAAGGCCTATCGGATGACAAAATTCCTCTTTTTAAATTTGGTGTTTCTGACATTTCAAAACTCACCTTCCCTCCTTTTATAATATCCTTATGCGTCAGATAATTCTTAGTATAAATTTTACTATCTAATTTTACAGAATTAACATATCGTTTATTTAAATTATTATTTCCAGCCTCAATAACAAAAGATTTGCTATTTTCTAAATTAAGCTTGACCGATTTAAATAAAGGAGACCCTAAAACATATTGATCTGTCCCAGGACAAACTGTGTAAAATCCAAGTGCAGAAAAAACATACCAAGCAGAGGTTTGTCCATTATCTTCGTCTCCACAATAGCCATCTGGTGTTGCAGAATACAATTTCTGCATTATCTCTCTTACCCAATACTGTGCTTTCCACGGTTCTGCCGAATAATTATATAAATATGGCATATGTTGGATTGGTTGGTTTCCATGTGCATACTGTCCCATATTTACCACCTGCATTTCACGCATTTCATGTATTACAGAGCGGCTCTCCATTCCTAATGAACCAGGAACAACGAACACCGAATCAAGCATTTCATTGAACTCTCTGTTTCCCCCCATTAAATCAATAAGCCCTTGCGGATCATGAAACACCGACCAACTATAGTGCCAGCTGTTTCCCTCTGTAAAATCTCCACTCCAATCTGTAGCATCAAAATATTGAGGGAAGGTTCCGTCTGCTTTTTTACCTCTCATTAATCTATACTTAGGGTCGTAAAATTTTTTATAATTCATCGCCCGTTTGGCGTAGATACTTATCTCAGACTCTGACTTACCCAATGCTTTACCCAACTTATATATTGCCCAATCATCATAAGCATATTCCAAAGAACGAGCTACACTTTGACTGATTCCTAAATCATTAGGGATATATCCGTATTTATTATACTCTTCAAATCCTTTACGTCCAGAAGCTGAAACTGTAGGATGAACATTGTTAGCTCCATGTTTTACAGCTTCCCAAAGCATCTGGATATCGTATCCCCTTAACCCTTTTAAATAAGCATCAGCAACCACAGATGCTGAGTTATTACCTACCATAATATCTCTATGCCCCGGACTAGACCATTCAGGAAGAAATCCACTTTCTTTATATGCATTTACTAAACCTTATTGCATTTTTACATTCATAGAAGGATATATCAGGTTAAGAAATGGGAATAAACTTCTGAAGGTATCCCAAAAACCTGTGTCTACAAACATATAACCCGGTAAAACTTCCCCATTATATGGACTATAATGAAGAATCTGCCCTTTGTTATCTATTTCGTAAAAACTTCTGGGAAATAAGACAGAGCGATAAAGGCAAGAATAGAATGTACGTAAGTTGTCGATATTATCATCTTCAACTTCTATTCTACCCAATGTGTTATTCCAAATGTTTTTACCTTTTTCTACAACCTCGTCAAAACTGCTATTTCCTAGTTCTCTGAGATTAACTTCTGCCTGTTCATAACTTATAAAAGATGATGCTACCCTTGCATGTACTTTCTCACCTCTTTTGGTAGAAAACCCAATAACTGCACCTGCATGATTTTCTTTTGCCTCTAACAAACCTTTCTTAATTTCATTATCACCCACTGCGGCTTTATAGTTAAAAGGTTTGTCAAACACTATAACGAAATAGTTTTTGAAATTATCCGGCACACCGCCAGTGTTTTTGGAAGTATAGCCTATGATTTTGTTTTGCTCTGGCAATATTTTCACATACGAACCATTATCAAATGCATCTATTGCTACAAAAGAATTTTCTGTTTCAGGAAAAGTAAATCTAAAAATTGCAGCTCTTTCGGTCGGACTTATTTCTGTAGTTACATCATGATCTGCCAAATAAACTTTATAATAATGAGGTTTAGCAATCTCTGATTTATGAGAAAACCAACTGGCTCTTTTTTCCTGATCAAAAACTGGCTTACCTGTCATAGGCATTATTGAAAACTGACCATAATCGTTCATCCAAGGGCTAGGCTGATGAGTTTGTTTAAATCCTAAAATTTTACCCGCAGTATAAGTATATGCCCAACCATCTCCCATTTTTCCGGTTTGCGGCATCCAAAAATTCATTCCCCAGGGCAATGCAATTGCTGGGTAAGTATTGCCTGTAGATAGTTCAAATTTCGACAATGTACCAACTAATGTATTGACATATTCGACTGGATTTTTCTGATTTTGTGCACTAACTGACAACGTAATATTGATAATTGCAAATAACAAAATTACTGCCCTTCTAAAATTAACGATTAAATTCATATATTATTTGTTGTTTCTTTCTCGTATCTAATTTCTAAACGTATATACATCGTTTTGTGCCGTATTAAATGTTTTATGAAATCATAATAAATTTATCCCGTATTTAAGTAAACATCCCTCAATGGGATAAACTTATTTTCAATTTTTTAACATGAAGTTTATTTGATAAATTTTGTTCTAAATAACTGCACTTCGTCTTTATAACTAAGCACATAAACTCCATTTTTTAAATTAGATACATTAACTCTTGATGTTACTTCGCCTTGATTTGCTTTTATAGAGTTGATAATTTTTCCATCTATCCCATATATTTCTATTTGAGCATTATTATTTGCATTCGGATGCACTACCTGCAAATATGAGTCTGAAAGATTGTAAACTTTCAATACGTTTTCTTTCAATGCTGTAATTTTTAATGCTATGACATTACTAAATCGAGTCGTACCATCGTTATCAACCATCTTTAAACGATAATATATAACTAAAAAATCAGCTACATTTTGATCATATAATAAATATTGTTGTAAACCAGACTGTTGATTAGATCTCACTTTCCCTAAAGTCTCGAAATACACACCATCAATACTTCTTTCTACCTCAAATCCACTAAAATTCTCTTCGCTCTCTGTCTTCCAAACTAATTTTACTTTACCATTTTCTTCATTAGCTCTAAAATCCACTAAAGTAAACGGTAATGTTCCATTTGTCACATATCTATGAGAGAAATTCCCATCAGAATTAAATTCTAATGCTATACTCAACTGTTGATTATTTGTCGCTTGCTGAAATTTGAATGCATAATCGTAATCATTATTAATCACACTATTTACAGAATAATAGCTTCCTATAGTTTCGCCATTTGGCGGTGTAGTATTATCATATACAGATGAAGCCCAATATACAGAGGTAGAATTAGCTAAATCCATTTTAAATTTGTATCTGCTATCTTCTCCCCAACCTGCTACCGGCCAAACCAAACTTGCTTTTGATCCTTGAAATTTCCCATTCCCTTGATATAATAATTGTATCCTATCACTTCCTAAAAACCCACTAAAACTCATGAACAAATTAACGGCTGTTACTTCTTGTAAAATATAAGAGCCATTTATTAAATTGATTTTTAAATAATAAGGCTTTAAACTGCTTGAAGGAGACCCGGATGTATTTCCCTGAATAACTTGGCCATTATCAAGCGTATAAGAATACGGAGTTCCTTCTTTAGTTCCAGAAATAGTAAAGCTACCTGCCTGAAGTCCTCCAACAAATTCAAAAATACCATTTTCCTTCTTTTTAAATGTTGCTGAACCTGATTCCAATGCTGAACCTGAAATTGACAGGTTATCTGTAATGGTTAAACTCGGTACATAATCTGTAATTCTATGACTATAATTGGCGTCAGTTTTAAAACTAACCTCTGCATCAAATAATATACCTGTATTTCTATATTTATTGAATATCTTATATTCTTTAGCACCACTTGGCCAATCACCATTAGGGCCAAAATATAAATCATAATAAGATAACGGAGTAGATTCATCCGGATTTTCTACATTATTTTCTGGTTGATATGTCTCTTCTACATTTCCCTCTAAGAACACTTTTATACGGTATCTGTTATCCCCCCAAGCATCATTGTATTGCGAAAGCCCAATAGCTCTAAAAACAGAATTACCTACATATGCCAACTCAGCAATCGTAAATTTATTCCATGGAGCCCATAAAGATACTCTTGTTATTTTCTTTATTTCTACCGTTGGCGTACTACCACTATAGTTTACACGTATACGATAAGGTGCTAAAGACTCTGTAACCGTTATTGACGCCTGTGCTATAGAATTATCGCCAGCGAAAGAATAATTACCTGTCTTTAACGAAGTATACAGCTCGTAAACTGTACCAACCAATTTCATTGGAATTGGAGTTGTAGATTCTGCTGCACTTCCTTGTAAGGAGAGTGAAACCGGTGCCTGAAAAGCATGAGCATTTATACCAACAATTAGTATAAGTACTAAATAAAAAATAGATTTTCTGTTCATAATTGTAGTTTTTATATGGTTTATTTTTTGTTCAAAGAATTGGTTATCTCCAATATATTTCCATTGAGCTACTAGAGCTCTATTGATATGAAAAAAGGATTTAGCTAATCATCTAAAGTATTTCACAGGAAGTTTTAAAATCCCCATCAGTAGTTTAAAAATCTATAATCAGATAGCTAAATAAATTTGTAACTGTTTATTTCTATAAAAACTGCCTAATATGATGGTATTGCATATAATTAGACAGTTTATTATTTAATGAACTATAATACTCTTTTATAAACACTTAGATTGTGGTTAATAAGTTCTGCTAATTAACCACACGCTACTACTCAATAACCGCTGCCCATCCTCCATTTCTGGCCATTTTTATTTGAATGCGCTCTCCCACCTTTACCCCTTTACTTTTTTTTCTATAATCCATAGCTTGCCTACCTGCGTTAACGCCATCCTCAAAATAAGTCATCTGATATTCCTTTCCTGCCTTCAAAAAACCTAAATCAATTTCCACATCTCTACCTTCATTGCCTGTCATACCTCCAATAAACCATTTTTCTCCTTTACGTTTTGCTACCACTACAATTTCTCCCACTTTGGCTTTAAGCACCTTTGTGTCATCCCAAGTTGTAGGTACACTGGTTATAAATTTTGTGCAATCTTCGTTACGATAATATAATGTAGGATTATCTGCTAACATCTGTAGTCCACTTTCGAAAATGACAAATAATGCCATTTGATAAGCTCTGGTACCTATACTTGCAGAGTTAGGACGTTCTGAACGATATACCTCGGGCTGCATACTAATCATAGCTCCTGGCGTGTAATCCATTGGACCAATGGCATTTCTAATAAATGGTAAATAAATACTGTTTTCCGGTGTGCATCCCCCCATTTGCTCCATACCACGTACCCCTTCGTAAGAGAGTACATTAGGATATTTGTACTCCAACCCTGCTGGTTTAAAAGAGCCATGAAAATCGACAAACAATTTATGCTTTGCTGCCTCTTTCGCAACACGCTCATAAAAATTCACCATCCATTGATCACTTCTGTCCATAAAATCTATTTTCACTCCTTTTATACCCCATTCGTTGAAAGTCTTGAAAAGTGCCATGTTTTTATCTACAGTTAGCCAAGTGAGCCATAAAATGATATCTACATTCTTAGTTTTACCGTAGCGAACAAGTTCATGTAAATCAACTTTTGGATTAGGGGTATATGGATCTCGTGTACTTTGAGCCCAACCTTCATCCATAATGATATAAGGTATTCTAAATTTAGAAGCAAAGTCTATATAGTATTTGTAAGTATCAAGATTATACCCGGAAACAAAATTCACATCTTCTCCATACGGAGAAGCATCATTCCACCATTCCCAACTTACTTGTCCGGGGCTTATCCAAGAAGGATTTTCAATCACATTAGGAGAGGACAGCTTAAAAGTCATGGTATTTTCAATAAGCTGTTTATCTTCCTTCGCTATTACTAAATACCTCCAGGGGAAGCTTCTTTTACCTTTAGTTTTTGCTATATAATTTGCTTCTTTTAAAATTTTAACACTACGATCTCCATCATCACCAAATTGCAAAGGTTGCTTTGGAAAAACAGATTGGATACCATTTACAGATTTTTTAAGAAACATTGCCGGATAATCCAACACATCCGACTCACTAATCAAAACTTTGTAGGAATGTGTGGTTTCTATTAATGCTGGTAAAACCGCCATTTGATTTACCTCTTTCCATTCATTCAATTTCAAATGAGTATAAGGTTCTTCATAAGCTGTTTTAAAACTGTGAGTCTGCTGTAAATGCAACAAGCTGTTTTCTGAAAGATTAACTAAAAATTCTTCATTAAAAATCTCTATATCTCCCTTCCTATCTAAAATAAACCGATATGCAATCCCATCATCATAAGCTCTAAATTCCACTGCATAGTTTCCTTTAAAATGTAATAGCAGATTACTGTAATGATTGTTTACCTCTGAATATTTGAGTGCTATTATAGGTTTTAATTTTTCGTTAACTGTGCTATATTTTTTATTCAACAACTTTGGTTTTAGCCCCAATACTTCGTCTTTTAGGTTTAAAAGCATAAAATTGTCTTTCAAAAGCACTTTGCTATCGGCAGAAACAGTATAATATATTTTATCTGCAATGTTAAAAGATATGTTTAGTTTCTTGTTAGGAGACGAAAGTTCTAAAGTTTGAGCATTTACATGCAAAACTATTGCGAAATAAAATAAAAAAAGAGTTATTTTTTTGAGTAAAAACATATTATATCTTTTATAAAGGCCACGTTATTATTTCTGTGATACTTTAAACCGTTATTAATTAAAAAATGGCTTTAATACTCCTGTAACCATCCTTTTATGAGATATCTTCATGAGAACCTTTTTTCTATTAATAACTTTGCTTAATAAAACCGGCTGTGTTAAGCTGATTTACCGCATCAACTAACATACATCCTGTCATTTGCTGAGAAAACTCGTAACTAACAGGAGATTCATCCCATACATTAGAAAACATTAAACATGTATTATTTGCATCTATATTATAAGTAGCAGAACCTGCCTGCCAAATGTATTGACCAAATCTTTCCATTGCATCCACATAAGTACTTCTGCTTTTTTCATCAAGCTTTTCATATCGTGTAAGCTCAAGAAAGCTACGAATAAATATACCTCTGAACACTTGGTTTTGCTCTTCCCCTTCTGCTTGAAGCACCCTACTTTCTGGTTTAACTTTTCTACCTATGGTATAATTCGCAGATAACTTTGCATCATCTAAATACATTTGCCTTCCTGTTACCTTATACAGTTCCAAAGCTGTCCCTAAAAATGTCCCCTGATTATAACTCAATGCTACTTTCTGGACGTTAGCCACTCCTTCTGCATTGATAACAACATTATCATAAACTGCTCCTGTAGAGCTATTAAATAAATTATTACGTAACCAATCATAAACTTTTTCAGCGTAAGTCAGATATTTTTCATCTCCTGTATGTTCATAAAGTTTCATACAGAGTAAAGATCCTGGTCCATTCGAACAAGCATTTTTACCTGATGCAGAACGTAACCAAAAAATACCGCCATAATAAGGTGCCGACTCATTATACCCTCTGAGGTCCAGGAAAATTGATTCCCACATATGCTGTGTCAAAACATAAAATTTATGGTCTCCTGTTGCTTGATATGCTCTTAATGCAGCCAAACCTATCCATTCCATATCATCAACATAATTATCTTCAAAGTTTCGGACATCATCTGCATTTCCTGTACTGTTATGCTTAGCCTGTACCCCTATATACCATTTATCTATATAGTTTTTATATAACACTCGTTCTGAAAGTAATGTAGTTCTGTTATAAGCGTCAACCAAAACATCTAAGGCCTGGGCTTGTAACCAATAATTAAAACCTGGATTTGCTCCATTGGATCCATGTCCGAAATAACCTCCTTCTTGTCCGTTAGCATTAGTTACAGGGTACCAAAATTGCAGTAAACCCAAAGTACCTTTATCTGATACTTCTAACCAATCTGCCTTTTTGTACGAAATAGTCGTATCTGTATACGAATATTCATCATTGACTTTTTTACACGATGATACGTTAGTTATCAAAATCAATGATGATAGATATAATAAAATCTTCATGTCTTTATTTAATTAATCCCAGTGAGATATTTCTCACTGGAATATTGACAAATAATTTACTGCTTAACTATATTTAATAAGTCCACTCCTGATGGTAATTTGCAGAATTATCTGTATTCATGAATAATTTAATATTCATTGCAGAGGCACTTTCCCACCAAGTTTCAGAAACTCCATTACCTGCCGGCATTCCCATAAGTTCTTTTGAATATCTAAAAGAGTAGGCAAAATCATCGGCACCACTAGGGTTTTTAAACAAGTCGAAATAGCTACGATCTGTTGTTGCTGTAACTACCTCTTGTTTGTCATTTTCTTTATGTCCCCAACTTTCTGTAGTTGTGGTACTTGCTCCAGCTTTTCTGATAGTCATTCTGTATTTATAGCGTATCTCTCCTCCTGGTGCCCAAGAAACGTATTTAACCCTTATTTTAGAACTTAAAGTCCATATTCCTTTGCTATCATAGGTGAAATTGTGATAAACGCCATCTAATGGATAGAAAAGATATAATCTATCTACAATTTCCACTATACTTTCACCTTTATTAAAGTCCAATTTTATTCTATAAACCGCATCTTCTGTAACTTGAGAGTTATTAGTCCCTTCTTTTAATTCTTCATTATCAAAATAATAAGAGGTATAGGTCCCTGTTTTTGCATCTATAAAATCAAATGCTTTATTTGCCTGCAAGCGAGTATATATCTCAAAAACCCCATCTGACTTTCTAGTAAACTTTAATGCCTGAGTAGCATTATCTCCAACTTCAGATCCTTCTCCTTTTAAGAAAAGTGCTTGTGGTATTTCTACAAATCCCTCATACCTAACTACCTGTAAAAGTTTACTTTGCAAACTAATAACTTCATTTATTCCTCTGGAAGAAACTACAGCCCATTTAAACTTAGCAATCTCACCTACTTCAAAACCAGACAAATAAGCTACTTTATTTAATACTCTGTGGCTTACAGCAATGTAATTAGCGGAACCATTATTAGCAGAAGTTATACGATATATTGGTTGTGAAAAATCACCATTTTCTTTATCAAAAATGACTTCATACCCTGGTGCTGCTCCATCTTCTGATTTCGCTTGTTCCCATTCAAAGTAAACTGTTTGATTTTGTGAATTCTCAAGATAAACAGTTTTACCATCTGTAGGCTCATACAAGCTTTTCACAGCTGTTACTGTTGCATCCTTGAAGTTCATATCACTCTTTTTACAAGATGCTATTCCAATTACTGATAATAAAATAACTACCTTATTGATTATTTTTTTCATATCTTATATATTTTAATATAATTATTGCCTAAAAAGAATATCCCGGGTTATTTGGTCTTAAGTTGGCATTTAAATTCATTTGATCTAATGGCAAAGACCATAAATAATCCCTTTGTTCGTTGAAAACCCGATAATCCAATTGGATATTTTCTGTATTATTATTAGCGAATCTGGCACCATAAACATATCCTGACAAGTATTTAGGTCCTTCTTTCCAGCGGATAATATCAAAATAACGTAAGCCTTCTAATGCCAATTCACTTCTTCTTTCTCTTCTGATAATATCCTTTAAACTTGAAGAAGAAGTCGGAAAATCTAAAGCAGCTCCAGAACTAAACCCTGCTCTCTGACGTATTGGTCTTATTGTTTTATTCCAAACAGACTGGTCCATCTCCCCTAATTCTTGTTTAGCTTCGGCGTACATTAATAATACATCTGCATAACGTAGCATAATGATATTTAACCCTGATACAAAAGCAGCTTCGGAAGTTGGATCATAGTATTTTCTTGTATAATATCCTGTCGAAGTAACATTGCTGCTAGAAGTTCTATATTCATCTACTGTTCCGCTTCCTGGTTTTATTCTTATGGTTGTAAAAGTCCCATCGGGTTTTTGCCAATTAAACCCATCATATACTACGGTTGCTTTTAACCGTGGATCTCTAAGAGATTCGTTGTATGGATTATTTATATCATAATCGGGATCAGCGTCAATACCTAGTCCATTAATAGTAATATAATTATCTACTAAAGATTGAGTAGGGGCTGATCCATTTAATGGAGAACCAACAGATATTGGAGCCATATAGTTTAAATTAGACCATGTTCTTAATAGAGGCACATACTGCACATCCAATATTACTTCTGCATTATTCTCATTTTGCGGCATAAATAGCCCCGCATACGAACTAAATAAGGAATAATTACCATAGACAGATTGTTCGTTAATTAACTTTTCACAGTTTAATTTAACTTGCCCATAATTCCCTTCGTACAAATACGCCCTAGCATTCATTGCTATAGCAGCTCCCTTAGTTAATCTACCATTTTCATTAGCAGGCAAATTATTTCTAGATGGCAAATCATTTACAATAGCTTCTAATTCGTCATGAATAAATTTTCTAACAGTAGCATAAGGGGTACGCGAAATTCTCCTTGATTCTTCTAGAGAAATATCTTTCGTAAAGAAAGGTACATCTCCATAAAAATTCGTTAATCTAAAAAATTGAAAGGCTCTAATAAAACGTATTTCTGCAATCATCCTGGACTTCCTTGCAGCATCCATATTAGGAACCAAGTCTATTTTATCCAGAAAAATATTACAAGTTTTTAATCCTTGATAGATATTTAACCATGTGTCAGAGAATATTCCTAATGCAGGCGTAGCTTGTCCATTTCTAATTGTTCGTTGATCTGTTGAACCTCTACCTTGGAAAAGATTATCTCCCAAATTTTCATCAGAGAACATCTTATCTGCACTATACATCTGGCTATAAGCCATATTTAAAATCAATTGAGCTTTTTCTGGGGATACCCAGAAATTGTCATCTGTAAAATTATTCGTTGGAGACTGATCTAATTTATTACAGCTAACCAATAAAAAAAACACTCCCAACGGAAATAACAGCAAAATTCTATAAATATATTTTTTCATACCTTATTCTATTTAAGTCTTAAAATTGAAAATCTATTCCAAATCCATAGTACTTAAGTAATGGATATGATCTACCACTATTAGCTCCGCTACCATTACTCATATTGGAATTAAATTCGCTAGATTCCGGATCAATAAATGAGTTTTTAGATAGTGTTAACAAATTTTGTCCATTAACGTATATCCTGGTTTTTTGCATACCCATCCTATTTGAGATTTTAACAGGCAAAGTATATCCCAATTGAATATTCTTTAATCTCAAATATTTACCATCCAAAACATTTAAATCAGACCCCATTTTATAATTGTTCTCATTAGAAGCAGAACCAGAAGCTGCAATTCTTGGATATCTAGCATTAATATTAGTTGGAGTCCAATAATCTAATTGGTGTTCATACATTACATAAGAATAGTTTGCATGGAAAGGCTCTAATAATTCTCCCCTTATGGCTTGATCTCTTTTACCAACTCCTTGAATTAGCAATCCTAAATCAAATCCCTTGTAATTTAAATTATAGTTAAAGCCAAATGTAAATCTGGGAAAAGAGTTTCCAATCACATAACGATCCTTAGAATCTATTACTCCGTCTCCATTACGATCGATAAACTTTAAGTCTCCTGGCTGAACAGCATATCCAACAGGAACTGCTGATGATGCAATTTCCTCATAGCTTTGAAATACTCCATTTGTTTTGTAACCATACAGGCTATTGAATGGTAATCCTTCTCGAATAATGGTATAATATTCTTCTGTCCTTTTTATTTGCTCATGTCCTTCGAATTTGGTTACTTCATTCCATGTATCGCCTAAATTAAAACCAAAATTATGGTTAAATCGCCCTTTATGTAGGCGGTAATTGAGCGTTAAATCCCATCCATTTGTTTTTAATTCTCCGGAATTGAAATTGGGTAATGTGGTTCCAAAAACCGTTGGAATTAGCGGGGTTAATAATATATCTGAAGTGGTTTTACGAAAGTAATCAGCACTTATGCTTAACGCATTTTTGAAAAAAGCAGCATCAAACCCTAAATTAAAAGTTGCTGTTTTTTCCCATGTTAACTCTGAATTTCCGTAGGTAAACCCTGCTCCAGATACTGATTGATTATTGTAACCATAAACATTATTGTAAACAGCATAAACTGTCCAATATTGATAATCACTTATACGTTGATTACCTAATATTCCGTATGACCCCCTTAACTTTAAATCTCCAATATTTTCTTTATAACTAGTTAGAAATGCTTCCTCTGTAAGTCTCCATCCTAAAGAAGCTGACGGGAAAAACCCCCATCTATTATTTTTAGAAAATTTAGATGATCCATCTTCTCTAAAACTAAATTCGGCAAAATACTTATCTTCAAATGAGTAACCTAATCTACCTAATATAGAGTTTATACTTGTTTTGGTTGTATTTTGAGGAGTAACTGAGCTAGATGTTACATAAACAGTTCCTGTGGTTGGAGTCCCCAAATCAGGATCTGTATATTCTAATTTTATACTATTTGAGGCGCTAGTATAAGATTCATTGGTAACACCTATAAGACCAGTTACATGGTGTTTCCCAAAACTCTTATCATAATCTAACAACATTTGAGAGTTTAACAAATATGCTTTTTTATTCCAATCTTCTGTAGGTCTGGTGGCATTAGCATACATTTTAGGTAACGAATCATCTTCCCTCAAATAATATGGAATTTCCATACGTCTAGTATAGCTATGATCTGAAAATATATCGGAACCAAACACCCCTCTTAATTTCAGCCCATCCATTATTCTGAAATCTAACCCAAGATTTAAATTAATGTAATCATTATCATTTTTAACATATCCACCGTCTTTAAGAATTGCTACAGGATTAGATTCTGTTAAAACATCATTAAGTAAATACTTTCCATTATCTGCTTGCGACCTATAATAGTAATAAGTAGGTATACGCATTGCATCTCCTATAGGGTCTCCTACTGATTGTTTTGAATTATTGCGGGTGTAAGCCAATATTGATGTTAACTTAAATCTGCCATACTCAGAGACCAAATTAGAGCGAAGATTATATCTTTCTATATTATAATTTGGGCCTATATAATTACTACCCTGTTTAAAAAAACCCGAAGAAACCATGTATGTAGAGTGCTCTCCACCACCAGAAACACTCACATTATGTGTCTGCTGTTGTGCCGACTTGATAATTTGGTCCATAACCCATTCGCTATCTTCATTGTTAGCTAGATCTCTTACCTCCCCTGGTGAAAATGCAGGAGTAGATCCCGAATTAGTTAATGACAGGTTTTTTAATAATGCATTTTGATACCCCTTTACTGGTGTTACCAAAATTTTCGGATCTTGCATGCCAAACTGAGAACCAACATGAATAGTAGGCCTTTGATTTTTCACACCTTTTTTCGTCGTCACCAATAATACCCCACTTGCTGCTCTGGACCCATAAATAGCTGCAGTTCCTGCATCTTTTAAAATAGAGATATTATCGATATCTGCGGGATTTAGTTTATTTAAACTAGCATCGTCAGAAACTAATCCATCGATTACAATTAAAGGACTATTATTATTCATTGTAGTTAAACCTCTTATATTGATATTCAAGCCTCCATCACTATTAGGGTTGAAATTTCTTTGTTGAATAATTAAAGACGGAGATGTTCCTTGTAATGCCTGAGTTAAGTTTGCCACCGGGCGATTTTCAATTACCTTAGAAGTAACCTGATCTACCGATCCAATAACACTTTTACGTGTTGTTGTACCATAACCTATTACTACTACTTCATCCATTAAGCGGCTATCTTCTTCCATAATTACTTTAATCTCGCTACTATTAACTATTGTAAGAGTATTTTTCTTAAAACCTATGTAAGAAAACTCTAATACTGTACCTAATTCCGCTCGTATAGAAAAGTATCCTTGCGCATTAGTCATTGTTCCTTTTTGTGTCCCTTGCTCTAATACAGTTACACCTATTAGAGGATTATTATTAACATCTAAAACATATCCACTTACAGGTATGTTCTGATGGCTATTTTTATTATCAGCAATATTAACTGTAGTTGTTTGAGGTCTGTTTTCAAGATTTGCTGCTGCTCTAGAAAAACCCGATGAGAAAATCATAAACAACACAAATAATCTCAGAGACAAAGGGCTTTTTATGAATAAATATGACATAAAAATACACTTTGCCGATTGTGAACGACATTTATTTATCATAACTCTATAGTGTCTATTTAATGTTTATTATTTGTTAATAGGCATGTTGCCCAACTCTTTACTCTTTTTTTATTATACATTATTTCATATTAAGATTGGTTAATAATTAGTTGTTGACTGATTTATATAAGCTTATTATAATTCGATTTAATAAATTTGACCATCTACTCTATTAATATTGTACTTTATAGAATTTTGTTCCAAACAGAAATATGAGTGCATAACATATTATTGGTAAATAATATGCTGCAGCAATATCTTTATTTGCAATTAACCCCATTAAAAAAGGGAATACGGCCCCTCCAACAACACCCATAGAAATAAATGAAGAGGCCTGTTGAGTATGTTTTCCTAAGTTTTTTATTCCCAAACTAAAAATGGTTGGAAACATTACACTAAAGAAGAAATTGATAAACAGCAAAGCAATGAAGGAAATCCACCCCCAGCCTTGAGCTACAATTAGGCACATAAATATATTAAGTAATGCAAACGTAGCTAGTAACTTATTTGCTGCGATATATTTCATCAAAAATGTCCCCACAAACCTTCCTAACAACATCATCCCCATGAAAACAACCAAATAATTTCCTGCTTTTTCATCAGAAAACCCCATTACTTCGTGACCATAATTGATAAAAAATGCCCAGGTTCCACCTTGTGCTGCAACATTAAAAAACTGCGCTACTACAGCCCATACAAAATGTCTGTGTTGGAAAAGTTTTTTATCAGGGGCTAAATCAACATTAATAGCATCTTCATTAATTCCTCCTGATTCTGCATGCGGGTCTGTCAAGGGTGGAACCCTTACAAAGTAAAAGCAAATTGCAATAAATAGAATTACAGAACCTATACCGATATAAAGATTTTTAACAGAATCCAATCCTTCTTGGATTACTCCACTGCTTCCCCTAAGTAAAAAATACGTTCCCAAAGCAGGACCTATCATAGTTCCCACCGCATTAAATGACTGGGCAAAGTTTACTCGTTGGTCACTACTTCTCTGATCGCCCAAAGATGCCATAAAAGGATGAGCTACTGTCTCTAAAGTAGCCAACCCACATCCCAAAATAAATAATGCTATTCTGAAAAAACCAAACGATTCTGCATCTGCTGCCGGTACAAATAGAAACGATCCTGATGCAAACAAAAACAATCCTAACAGAACCCCATTCTTATATCCAAATCTCTTCATAAATAATCCGGCAGGAATACTCATAATAAAATAGGCTCCAAAAATGGAAAACTGAACCAGTCCCGAATCTGCTTTTGACACATTTAAAACAGATTGAAAATGTTTGTTTAGCACATCTCCCATTGTAATGGCAATGCCCCAAAACATAAATAGTGAAGTAACAAACACAAGCGTAAGCATATACTTGTTCTCTGTAAAAGGAACTCTTTCTCTCATTATTATTTTATATTTATAATTTGGTTTTTATAACTGTTTTATTACAATTGCTCTGCCTGCGCTAAAAGGGCATAAATTTCTATCATGGCACCTTGATCTATTAATCTTTTTTCTGAACGTGTGCCTAATAAATTTTGCTCATTACGCTCTTTATCCCATATCTCATCTGCATCTATTTTAAAGAAATCTATCCATTCAGTATTTTTATCAATTTTATAGAGCTCTATGTACCCCCTAAGCATTACAGCATTAAACCAATATTCATTTGGTAATCTTTTATTCTTAAAGAAATGAGCCTTACCTGCTTTTGCTAGCAGTTTTGCTTCTTCAAGATATTTTGCATCTTTAGTGATATTGTATAGAATCACTGCAGACTGTAGCATTGTACCCGTATTATAAGTATAAGTGTCTTTATTAATTTTCAAAGACGGAATCTGAATATGATCCCAATAAATTCCTTCAGGAGATTGTAAACGACTTTTAGTCCAATTATAAACATCTATAGCAGTTTTTAAATATTCTGGTTTAGGATTTTGCTGATAAAGTCTTAGGGCAACCAATATACCTGGACCATTGGAACACGTGTTTTTCGTAGTCATATCTTTCTCTCGCCAATATATCCCACCCCCGGTAACAGAATCAAGACCGAAAAGAATAAAATTATATATTTTCTTTGCTTCTTTTAAATATTTCTTTTTAGCATTACGCTTATATGCATCTAAATAAGTAATAGCCACCCACTCGTTATCATCATAATACTTAGTTGTGATTTTTTCTTTATTTACATAATCTTGATAAGCAGGAACAGGCTTTGTGTTAGCCCAATATTTATCAACTGCTTTCATTGCAGATTTCATAGCATTACTTCCCGGAAACAAAACTTCCATTTCATTAGTGGCTTGCAGATAAGCACATAATGGCCACAACCAGGAATGTTTATTCTCGTTTTTAGAACTATCTGTTGTTTCATAATATAATGACGTTTTATTTGCCTTTAAATATACCTTTACAGCATGATCAATTTTTTTGACACGATCGATATATTTAGATTCCTGTGCGGAAACAAATCCTGTCACTAGAAGAACAAGTGCACATAACGTAATTTCCTTGAAAATCATAACTGATTTATTAAAAAAAGGTTGATATAAAAAATATTCTCCTCTAATTAAGTCAACAACTTTGGATTCTCTTTATAAACTTTCCATAAAAACTCTCCAAAAATGGTGTTTGCCCAGGCAAACCAGGAACGTGTAAATTTTTCAGGGTTATCTTTATGAAAAGATTCATGCATAAACCCAGTTCCACCATGTGTGCTTTGCAATATTTTAATACAATGTTTTATTTCAGACTCCTCTGTAGCCGTTATACCTCTTGCTACCAGACTCATAGGCCAAATCATATCTTTTCCAATATGCGGGCCACCAACTCCATCCGCAACTTTACCTTTATAATAGAAAGGGTTATCATCAGAAAAAATGAATTTACGCGTGTTTTGATAAATTGGATCGTTAACAGAAACCGAATCTAGATATGGCATTGCCAATAAACTAGGGATATTTGCATCATCCATTAAATTATAGCTTCCCATGCCATTTACTTCAAATGCATATATATCTCCAAACTTAGCATGAGTTACAACGGCATATTTTTTCAGAGCATCTTCAACTTCCACTCCAAGATCATGTAACTCATCAGCAGTTTTAGCATCGTTAGCTATTTTTCGCATCATCTCTGATGCTTGTTTAAGACTGATTACTGCAAAATAGTTAGAAGGAACCAAAAAAGAGAAAACTGTAGCATCATCACTTGGTCTAAAGGCTGAACAGATCAAACCTACTGGTTTTACAGGATAACCATACCCATCCATTGGGACACCGTCTGTAGCCCATGAAGTTTTTCTTTGGAAGTGATATGGCCCTAGATCATTTTTCCTTTGTTGCTCCTTAAATGTTTTTAATATCTCTTTTATAGAATTTCTCCAAGCTTTATCGAAACATTCTGTTTCATTGGTCTCTTTCCAATAATGATAAGCCAATCTTATGGCATAACAAAGAGAATCTATTTCCCATTTTCTTTCATGTATTCCAGGCTGCATATCTGTCAGATCATCTTTCCATTCGCCCTGTTTAAGTGGATCATTATAGAAAGCATTTGCATAAGGATCTTTTAAAATACATTCTGTTTGACGATTGATGACTCCGGCGATCAATTGTTTCAGTTTTTCATCCTCATTCATAAAAGGGAGGTACGGCCAAACTTGCGCCGTACTATCCCTCAACCACATTGCATCAATATCCCCTGTAATTACATAGGTATCTGGTTTTCCATTTTTAACTGTAAATCTTACTGTAGTATCCAGCGTATTTGGAAAACAATTATTAAAAAGCCAAACCAATTCTTTATTCTTTACATTCTTTGAAAATTCTTTAATAGCCTTTTCTATTGCCAAACTGCTAAAGTTACGATTAGCGAGTGGGGTTCTAACCTCTTTAAAACCTTGGAGAGAGGCATAAGATAATGGCCTTCCCAGGTATAACGCTCCTCCTGCTAAACCTACATTTTTAATAAAAGATCTTCGTTTCAAAACTTTCTGTATTTATAACTGAGTTAAACTTTCTATAAAAAATTATTAATAAAGGATTTTGTAAGTCGATAACTTATTAGATTTTTTTACAGTAATAACATACACCCCTTTAGACTCTAATGAAGTAATCTCTATATCATTTACCCCTTCTGTAAAAGTGACATTCTTTTTAGCCAACAATCTTCCGTCAATACTAATTACTTTCACTTCTACAATTTGAGCACGATCTTCCTCATTTCCATGGCCATAAATCATAAGATTATTTGTTCCTTTTTGTATATATGCATAAGAAGTATTAGTAATTATATTATTAAAATTAACTGATTTCACATCGTAATCCTTATAAACTCCATCCTTATCTACCTGACGTAAGAAATAATAATTAATACCAGTAAATGGATTTTTGTCTGTGTAAGAATAAGTATTATATCCTGAAGCCGAAGATGTAGGCACAGACGACATCAACTCAAATTTATTATTAGAACCAGATTTATATATTTCAAAATGTGAATCATTAACTTCAGAAGATGTTGTCCAACTTACATTTACATAATCTGCTTCTGACGACAAGTTAAAATTAACTAAATCTACAGGGGTTGTTTTGGGTTTATATTCTATATCTAAAACCCCTAAATAATAGAACCAATTCGCACTATTATTATCATTACCGTAGGTAACATCTATAACTATTTTCCCTTCATTATCTGGCTCCATATTATTTACTAATACTGTAGATGTATTATTTGTAGTATTTAAAATCACTTCTTGTGTTGTTCTTCCTTTCACTGTATATTTTGTTTGCCTATTATCAGCAACACCCCGCCTTCCTGCAAAAAAAGTTAAAGAATATAATTTATCCATATCCAAATTATCCAAAGTTACTCCGGCCATCGTTGCTATTACACCATTAAACTCTACTCTCCCATTCCCAAAAAAACTATCATTTGCAGCCGAATTAGGGTAATCCAAAATATTTACTCCTGAATTTACACCTTCATAATTAACTTCATTAAAAGCCTTATGCACATAAATTTTAAAGGGGGTTTTTTCATTAATTGAGTTTTTTAAAGAAACCGCATAAGTTACACCTACCTGTCTCGCTCCTGTCACATTATTCCAATTCCCAGTAGATATAGTACTTGTACCTCCAAAATCAATCAATAATCTTCCTGTCTCAGAGTAAGAACCGGGAGTAACAGAAGGTTTGGCAAAAGTCATAATACTTGAGGTCTCCACTACTCTATTGTATAAAATTTCATGTCCGGCATCATTCAAATGAATACCATCATAATTATATTCTGACTTGATAGTTCCGTCTTGCTCAGCAATTCCTGACCAAAAATCTATATATCTATCTGGATAAGTTGCTATAGTTGCCTCTTTAATGGCAATTTGCTGTTGGTTTTGCTCAAATCCCATATTTCTAGGTTGAGTAGTGGTAAAAAATATCTGAGCACCTGCCGTTTCAGCTATTAATTTGATAGCAGCATAGTTAGCCATTACTTCACTAGCCAAATAACCAGCAGCAACATCATTACTAGGCATATTTACAATAATGACATCAGGACTATAAAGCAGAGCTTTAGTGATATTTCTATCTGTATCAGGGGCTCTCTTACCGGCTACTGAATTACCGTTTGGCATAATTTCGTATGTTGTGTACCCCCCTTTCCCAAGATTTATCAGTTCACTATTAACATTAATACTTTTCAGATAAGCCGTATACCTAGCAACCCATCCCTGACCAGCAGTAGCTCCGGTACCTTCCGCTGTAGAAGACCCCAAGACTACTACTTTAAGCACTTTCTCTGCAGAGACCCCCATAGATGTAATAAACATACAAAACAAGAAAGCACAAACCTTACTTATACTTTTAATCAGTTTATTCATAATAATTTTATTTAAGATATTTTGATTTACGTTTAAATTAGCTATCTCAACAAAACAGACAAGCCCCCTTGTCAACTTCAGCTCAAAACACAGATTCTTAGGTTATATAATAATTCGTTATTATCAAATATATAACAACTAAAATGATTTAGCAAATAAAAAACAAATTATTTTTTCACTAAATTCAAAGACTCAAATCCAGAAAAAATAGCTCCTGCACCAGTTAAAGCAGCATATTCCCATAAAGTACTTTGATAAATCGTTAATTTTTTATTTTCTAAGCAACTTCCCAGCACTTCTTTAAAAGATGCCAGACATTTAGCTATATTACCTCCAACTATTATAATATCCGCATTTTCTTCTTTAGCAAAATCGTTAAGAAAAAGCCCGAGATGAGTACCAAATTCAAAAAACAACTTGTTTTTTAATCCTTCATCTTTTTCGCACAATAATGCTTCAACGTTTTTTAAAGATCTACCACACAACTCCATATACCTTCTTTGAAACCACCTCGTTGATATATATTCTTCTGCAATGGAATCTTTCATGGGTAAAACAGCCCTAAAAACATCTTCCGTTTTTCCATTCACACTTCTTGCTGATCCAAGACCTGTACCTAGCGTTACTCCAATTACTTTCAATTCTAATGGTATTTTCAAAGCAATAACTTCCCCATGTAAAAATGCTTCAGCATCATTTCGAAATAAAATATTATATTCTGGTAAAGAAAGAGAATTAGATAGTAATGATTTGATATTCATACCATAAAGAGAATCATATTTATTTAAACCTTTTATATATGATATTCCTTCTGCATAATCAAATGGACCAGGCATAGCTATTCCAATTTTTACAAAATCAGGATTACTATCACCAATCACATCTTTTATAACGTTTGTCCAAGTAGTAAGAATAGAACCCGAATCTCCAAGAGAATTAACTTTTTCTCTTCTTAATGTCTCTTCCTTTACAATATTGCTCTTCGATAGTTCCGCCACAGTAATATGAGACCCACCAATATCTACCCCAATTAATTTTTCAGTAAATTCCTTCTTCATTATTTATTTTAAGTTCAAATTGACACACAATTATACTAAACCGTTTTAGCAAAAACAAATAAACTTATTTTTTTTGATTTTTCGATTTATTTTTCAGAAGATTCTCTAATTATTAACGTGGTGGGCAGCACAACTTTTTGATTTCTTTTATCCTGTCCTTGTTTCTTTAATCTTGATAATAATAGATTTATTGCATTTTCTGCAATAGCCCCTGTAGGTTGTGCAATACTTGTGATAGAAGGAGAGTACATCTCGAAAAGCTCATAATCATCAAAACTGACTACCGCCATTTTATCTGGAATATGCAACCTAAGTTCCTTCAATGCTTTTAAACCGCTCACACATAAATAATTTGTTGCAAAAACTATAGCATCTAAAACATCAACTTTTCTTTCAATGAAAGATAAAATATGCTTTTTTGCCTGTTCACTATCTATATACGAAACCTCTTTAATATATGGCATTAAACCCTGCTCAACAATTGCCTGCTCATAACCAGAAAGTCTATCCAGCATTTGGCTCTGTAAAGAATTCAAAGTAACGAATGCAATATTCTTAAACCCGTTAGAAATCAAATACTTTGTTGCTTTATAAACACTATCATAATTATTAACAACAACATTATCCACTTCTACATCTTTAAGTGTTCTATCCAATACTACTACGGGTTTACCGCTTGCATAAAGTGCATTAATTTCATCTTCTATTCCTTCGGGAGGTACAATTATATATCCGTCAACATGCTTATCTTTATACATCTCAATAAGCTCTTTAGTTTTATCTATATTATTCTCTGTACTTGAATAAATTATTTTATATCCGTTCTTATACGCTTTCTCCTCTATTTCTTTAGCTATAGTAGAAAAAAAAGGATATGAGATATCTTCTACGATCAAACCGATAATATTAGATTTACCTGTACGCAAACTCCTTGCTAATGAATTAGGTTTATATCCCGACTTTTCCACATATTCCATTACTTTCTTAACCAGTTTGTCACTAATACGTTTTTCTTGTGCTTTGCCATTCAAAACAAAAGATACCGTAGTAATTGATATCCCTAAATCTTTAGCAATACTATTAATAGAAATTCTTTTACCCACTTTCGATATTTATGTTATAGTTTGATAATATTTTACACCATTGTTTTTACAGTCACAGCAAAATAACCATTTATAAAAATAGAATTGGTGATTTAAATAATTTATTTCACAGAAATCAATTTAGCCCTACCCTTCAAATTTAAAAACAATGTTTACTCCCTTCATATTGCCCAATACTTTCTTAACATTCATTCTTAAGAGAATCTCTTATAACTCTTTGAAATAAAATATGTTAATTAAAATTTATCAACTTTAAACCTGTCCCTATTTCAATACACCTCTTTCATTTCCTAATAAAGCAACCGTCTTCTACTTTGAAAAATGTTATATACTAAATTTTCAATAGAAAACACTGTCCCAAACACCCCTTTTTTTCAGTTTTTACAGCAACTTTATCGAAAATTGAAAATTTCATGTAATTAATATTTGGAACTTTAGTTTTTTCTTTCTTTATTTAACCTATCAAAACTTAAACACTTTAACAACAGCAATGGGAGATTACGAAAACAAAGAGAGAGAAGAGGTATTTTCTAAGAAGGTAAGAGCTGGTAAAAGAACTTATTTCTTTGACGTTAAATCTACAAGATCTAACGACTATTACATTACCGTAACAGAAAGCAAAAAAAGATTAGAGGATGGTGTGTTTGTAAAGCATAAAATTTTCCTTTATAAAGAAGACTTCGAAAAATTCGCAGAAGGCTTAGCTGAAACTGTTGAGTACATTAAAGCCAATCAGGAAGTAGTAGAAAAAAGATACGAATATGCTACTGAAGAAGCTGCTCAAAAATCAGATGACGGGTTTTCTTTTGAAATATAAGATCGGTAATAATTACTAAAAAATACAAAGCCACGTACATCGTGGCTTTTTTATTTACAAAAAAAACATACAGTCACTAATTATTTTTTCATTTTTTATACTTATGTTTGAGTAAATTTTTTTTATCATGAATAATGGAACAGTAAAGTTCTTTAATGCAACCAAAGGATTCGGTTTTATTAAAGAAGACGGAACAGACAAAGAATACTTTGTTCACGTTTCGGGTCTTATAGACGAAATTAATCAAAATGATCAAGTTACTTTTGACCTTAAAGAAGGAAAAAAAGGATTAAATGCAGTGAATGTAAAATTGGCATAAGCTAAACAATCATATAACTTAACATTTAACAAATCATTTTGCCATCGCCTGTAGCGATGGCTTTTTTATTGTCAAGTATCTATCCCTCCTATCGTTGCATTTTTCATATCGTCCTAACATATATTAAAAAATGCCATACACCAGACATATATCTCTATAGAATTTTACTCTTTATAATATTATTCATACGATATTTGTATCTATGGGATATAAAAGTTTAGCCGAATGTGTAAATGACCTGGAAAGAAACGGTCATTTAGTAAGGATAAAAGAAGAGGTTGATCCGTACCTGGAAGCTGCAGCCATTCATTTAAAAGTTTACGAACAACAAGGACCAGCGTTATTATTCGAGAATATCAAAGGAAGCAGGTTTCCAGCCGTATCCAATCTATTTGGCACAATAGAACGTTCCAAATTTATGTTCAGGGACTCGTTAGATAAAATAAAAACACTTGTAGATCTAAAGGGAGATCCAATGAAAGCGATTAAATCTCCTTTTAAATATGCCGGTGTTTCGCTTACGGCTTTATCTGCCCTCCCCATGAAAGTAAAACCTTCAGCATTCGAAAAAGCTAAAATATCAGATATCCCGCCTATTGTAAACTGGCCTATGGATGGAGGGGCTTTTGTCACCATGCCTCAAGTATATACAGAAGACATAGAAAATCCCGGCATTATGAATTCGAATATAGGTATGTACAGGATTCAGCTTAATGGTAATGATTATATACAAAATCATGAAATTGGACTTCACTATCAGCTGCATAGAGGAATTGGTATTCATCAGGCAAAAGCTAATGCATTGGGACAACCTTTAAAAGTTAGTATTTTTGTTGGAGGCCCTCCGTCGCATCCATTATCTGCTGTCATGCCCCTTCCCGAAGGTTTAACAGAAACTACTTTTGCTGGCGCTTTAGGCAATAGAAGATTCAGATATTTTTATGATAATGAAGGTTTTTGTATTTCTGCCGATGCTGATTTTGTAATTACCGGAATGGTATATCCTCATGAAAACAAACCAGAAGGACCTTTTGGCGACCATTTAGGCTATTACAGTCTTACACACCCCTTCCCATTAATGAAAGTACGCAATGTGTATCATAAAAAAGACGCCATATGGAGCTTTACTGTTGTAGGCAGACCCCCGCAGGAAGACACTAGCTTTGGTGCTCTGATCCACGAAATCTCCGGAAAGGCTATTCCGCAGGAAATCCCTGGAGTAAGTGCTGTAAACGCTGTAGACGAAGCAGGTGTACACCCTCTTTTATTCGCCATCGGTAGTGAAAGATATACCCCATATATTAAAGAACGGAAACCTCAGGAAATTCTTACTCAAGCAAATCGGATTTTAGGATCAAACCAACTGAGCCTGGCAAAATATCTTTTTATTTGTGCTAAAGAAGACAATCCAGATCTCGATATTCATAATGTACCTTCTTTTTTCAAACATATTTTGGAAAGGATAGATACAGAAAGAGACCTACATTTTTACACCAAAACCACGATAGATACATTAGACTATTCTGGTTCTGATTTAAATTCTGGATCTAAGGTTGCAATTACTGTTGCTAGTGATAAAAAAAGAGAGCTCGGTACCGAGATTCCCTCCGACTTTAAGTTGCCCAATATCTTCAGTGGAACTCAACTGGTACTACCAGGAATTATGGTAATACAAGCTAATGAGTATGTAAGCGAAGCTCAAACTGTACATGAAATATCCATTCTCAATGAGGCTTTAAAAACTCAGGATTTATCAACTTTCCCCTTACTGATACTTGCCGATGATGCATTTTTTACAGCAAAAAACTGGCAGAATTTTGTTTGGGTAACTTTTACACGAAGCAATCCATCTAATGACATACACGGAATAAATTCTTTTATTGACAATAAACACTGGGGATGCAAAGGCCCTATGATTATTGATGCAAGAATTAAACCTCATCATGCACCTCCACTAGAATTAGATAATGAAATCGAAAAAAAGATTTCAAGAATATGGGATAAAGGTGGGTCACTCTATGGATTCATCAAATAGAACACATAATTAGCATAAAGCTTTAATAATAAGAATGTCCGGCACAAACGTTTGATACCGGACATTCTTATTTTAAATATTTCTAATCTAAAATCAACAATCTGTTAAATATGTGCTCCTGCTCCACCTATAACACTGGACATTCCGCCAATAAATGCCGCCACAAAAATCAAGAAGTACAAACAAATCATTACAATAATCATAATACCAATAAACCTATAATGAGATTTTAACCTCAGAAAGGCATAAGTGATAGATTCCTGATCATTAAACTGTAAAGCCTGACGCGCATAAACCACAAAATCGTACAAATATTTAGCAGGAAAATAATAAACAACCCCCATAACAATGTAAATTGCTCCTAATAAGCCTCCAAATCCGGGAAACAATCTGGCAATAGCCTGCATACTTCCCATAAAAAGTAGTAGTACACCTGCCAATACCATAAAACCGGCAGCAATAAAACCACAAATAGCCATCAGTTTCCCCCACTTGGTTATTTCAGATACATAACCTTTGATAGTGCTATCAAACTGTATATCAGCATGAGTATTTAACTGAGATTCTTCAGAATTCTCTTCGCCTCCCAAATTTTCATAGTTTTCTTCCATATTTTATTTTTATTTTCCTAAATATAAAAAATTTTAAGAATATTAAGACTGATAGATATCCAATATAAAGCATTATCTTTGCGCAAATTTTTTGAATCTTCAATAACAATATTAGTACATAAAAACATTCATATATGGCATTACAGTGTGGAATTGTTGGGTTACCCAATGTCGGAAAATCTACTTTGTTTAATTGCTTATCTAACGCAAAAGCACAGGCGGCAAACTTTCCGTTCTGCACCATCGAGCCCAATGTTGGGGTAATATCAGTTCCTGATGAAAGACTTAATAAACTTTCTGAATTGGTAAAACCTCAAAGGATTGTCCCTAACACCATAGAAATTGTGGATATTGCGGGACTGGTAAAAGGTGCTTCTAAGGGTGAAGGTTTAGGAAATCAATTTTTAGGAAACATTAGAGCTACCAATGCCATTATACACGTTCTGCGTTGTTTTGACGATGGAAATGTGGTTCACGTAGATGGCTCCGTTGACCCTATACGCGATAAAGAGATTATCGACACAGAACTACAACTAAAAGATTTGGATACTGTGGTTAAACGTATCCAAAAAGTTGAAAAAATGGCTAAAACCGGTGGTGATAAAGAGGCTAAAAGAACCTACGACGTACTTTCGGTAGTAAAACAACATTTAGAATCTGGAAAATCTGTAAGAACAGCATCTCTTTCTGAGGAAGATTTCGATTTTATTGCTGATTTAAGCTTGCTTACAGCAAAACCGGTATTATATGTTTGTAATGTAGACGAAGCTTCTGTAAACTCTGGCAACAAATACGTAGACCTGGTTAAAGAAGCGGTAAAAGACGAGAATGCAGAAGTACTGATTATATCTGCAAAAATAGAATCTGAAATTGCCGAATTGGAAGATTACGAAGAGCGTCAGATGTTCTTAGACGATCTTGGATTAACAGAATCTGGTGTGTCTAAATTAATAAGAGCTGCATATAAATTATTGGACTTATACACTTATTTCACAGCTGGTGTTCAAGAAGTTAGGGCATGGACAATTACCAAAGGGTTTACTGCTCCGCAGGCTGCCGGTGTAATTCATACCGACTTCGAAAAAGGTTTTATCAGAGCAGAGGTTATCAAATACAACGATTTTGTAACATTAGGTTCTGAGGCTGCATGTAAAGAAGCTGGAAAGTTAGGAGTGGAAGGAAAAAATTACGTTGTTGAAGATGGCGACATCATGCATTTCAGATTTAACGTATAAAGTTTAACTTTGGGAAATTTTCCCGCTTGCATCCTTAGTTTAATGGATAGAATGTGAGATTCCGGTTCTCATGGTACAGGTTCGATTCCTGTAGGATGCACAAATTATTTTCTATACAAAGAATTCTACTTGCTTTGTAATAATATTTAAGCCTTTCATTAAGTTACATCAGTCTGTTCTTTTCCATAAACAACTTTGCCTATAAACAGCTATTTTTGTTAAATGCAATTTGGAAAAGTAGATCATCCTGAAACAGTAGACTTCAGCCTACCTCACGATCATCCTGATACGCTGAAACTACTTAGCAATAGTAAAAACAAAAAACCTCTGTATATTACCATTGGTTGTGCCAAATGGAATAAACAAGATTTAAAAGGTTTTTATCCCAAAGGAATAAAAGATGAATTGGCTTATTATGCTACACAATTTGGATGTATTGAGCTAAATGCAACTTTTTACAAAGCACCATCAAAAGACCAAGTGATTACGTGGAGTAATAAAACACCTGATAACTTCAAGTTTTTCCCTAAAATCCCCAATACCGTCAGTCATTTCAAAAGATTAGTAGGAGCCCAACAGCCTACCGAAGAATTTTGTGATGCAATAGCTCATTTTGAAGACAAATTAGGAATGGCATTTTTACAGCTTCACGACAACTTTAAACCTAAAGATTTTGGGTCTCTGGAAACCTATTTAAAGTCTTTCCCTAAAGTTATCCCGTTAGCTGTAGAAGTTAGAAATAAAGAATGGTTTGAAAGCCCTATCATCAACGACAATTATTACCATTTATTAAATAGTTTAGGCCTGACCAACATTTTAGTTGACACAGCTGGGCGCAGAGATATGATGCATATGAGATTAAGCTCCAAAACTGCCTTTATAAGATGGGTTGGAGCCAATCACCCTACCGACTACAAACGTCTGGATGAATGGATTTCAAGAATTCAGCAATGGAAGGAACAAGGATTGGAGAATCTCTATTTTTTTATTCATCAAAATGTTGAACTGGAATCCCCTTTACTGGCTGCATATTTTATCAGAAATCTAAACCTAGCTTTAGGCTGTAATATTCCAATACCTAAAACACTACATGATAATAACGATCAACTGAAATTACTATAAAACTCAATAACAATGAAAAGTTTAATTCTCATTCTCAGCCTTTTATTCGTAGCCCCTGCTACAAATATTTATCAATTCAAAAACATGAAAGATATTAACGGCAAAAACCTTGACCTATCTAAATACAAGGGTAAAAAAATTCTGATTGTTAATACAGCATCTAAATGTGGATATACTAAGCAATATGAAGAATTGCAGCAACTATCTGAACTTTTTAAAAACAAGGTGGTAGTTATTGGTTTTCCTGCAAACAACTTTAAGGGACAGGAACCGGGAAGCAATAAAGAAATCAGGGATTTTTGCGAACAAACTTACGGGGTTAAATTTCCATTAAGCGAAAAAGTTAGTGTTTTAGGTGACGATATGCATCCCTTATTTAAATACTTAACAACTGCGGCTAACCCTGATTTTTCGGGAGACATTAAATGGAATTTCGAGAAATTCTTGATTGATGAAAATGGAAAGCTAATTCATCGTTTCAGGTCAGCGGTTACACCTTTATCTAAAGAAATTACTCAATATCTTTAAAAAGTTCCTGCTAAACAAATAAGTCTCTTCTCTAAACGGAAGAGATTTTTTTATTTTAAGCCCCTTAAAAAGAATCAACTAATTCATTAGATGTCCCAATATTTCATTCTGGCTTTTTTAATATAATTTCGGATATCTAAAGTAAAAGCTGCCAGAAAATAAAAAAACAAGGGGAAACCTACAGCTAAAAAAGATGTGTAAATAAAAAACAACCTGATCTTAGTTGTAGAAATATCAAATTTCTCTCCTAAGTAAGTGCAAACCCCAAAAGAATATCTTTCAAAGAAGGTAAATATTCGCTGGATCATACTTTATTGTTTTAAGATTTTTATTCCAATGGCGCAATTTAAGCATTTTTTTTGATTGCAATAAAAATTATTCAGATGAATAAGTGCCTGACTATCAAACGAACTATATGCTTTAACTCCCAGATTTAAAAAGCCATTAATAATATGATTTTTCTCTGAAGCTGTATCCTGCAATAGTTTTAAAGCATTTTCGGTATAATAATTATTCCCCATTAATTTCCCATAAAAGAACAACATCGGTGCAATGGCATTAATCAGTAAATTATCAATAGATGCTTTTCCTAAATTAACCAAAACTTTATGAGAACGTGTTTTATCTAAATGGTAGTGCTGTTGCCAATATTCATTAATTTGCAAACCGACAAATAAATCTCTATACCCCCTAACATCTTCTATTTCTAATAACTTAGAAAACAAATGTGATGATTTTTGCACCAATCCTGTAAACTGAACCAATCTTATTATAGGAAAATTATCTGGTCTGGTTTTATGAAATTTCCATAAAAAAGCATCTAAAGGTATTATTTGATGTTTTTGTTTCAGAAATTGAAAATCTTGCTTTAATGCATTAGGATAATCATCTTTAAAATCTGCTTCCAAAAAACCTGCTACACCTAAAATAAGTGCTTCAAGCTGCAATGGGTATTGTTTATATTTAGATAAAATATTTTGGGGCAAATGCTTGGCCAGCATTTCAAATGGTTGCTTATTAACCTTAAAACCAAAACTGGATGCAATTAAAATATAAAATGTATCTTCCCAACTCCCTTTGCAATACTCATAAATGCGCTCAATATCTTTAGTCTTGTATTCAAGGCGTTCAATCAAAAGTCTGCCCATCCAATTAACCACTGTTAATTGATCTATATGTTTAATCTGTGATTCGCAGGCAATCCATCCTTCACTATCTTTTAAATAAGCTATTTTGGCAATGGTATCCTTATCTACAACTTTTTTAAGTTCCAAAACAGGAAGCTCCGTTCCGTCCGAACGCACAATTTCTTTATCATGCTTCCAGACTACATGTAAAATAACATTATCATAAGCTTTATCTTGTTGATGCTTGTGCTTCAACCAATCAGAAGAACATACATGAATTTCTACTGTACCGCACCATAACGTATTTCCTATTTTTATTTTTGCATCACTAAAATCAGGACCGGCATCTACATTTAACAATCCAGGAGCAATAATTTCAATAGGTTCCCCCTCTAAAGTCTGGAAGCCAGATTCTGGAAGCAACTGGTGCTTCCACAATTGTTGGAGTGTATGCTCATCGGGAAACATTCTTAAAAATAAGAATATTTCTCCACAAAAAAATATTTTAATAAAAACAACTCCCCTCCTAATTCGACACTATATTACTACAAATAGCATATAAATAACGGGAGCAGTTGGGGATTAAAAAAACGGGAGCATTCAAAGTTCGCATTACCTTTTCAGGAGCAATCCGAATGACAAAATAAGAAAGCATTTACTTCTTTAAAACGACCAACTTGGACAGTATAAGATGAGTGGGAAAATAGTACTGGAATGACTATAAGATAATACCAGATACAGTGGAGAATAGGTGGAGTTATAAATCAGGGTATCTTATCCTATTATAGCTATACAAATTGTCGAATCAATTTTGAAACCACTATATATTCAAGTGTACTCATTCTGAATGAATTGTACAAATTTATTTTAGACTGGTTTATATTGTACAGCAAAGCTGTTTAGGTATTAACACCCATAGGAATACCCCAAATTGCTTAGATAAAGCAGTTTTTCAAAAAAACAGGAATCTAGCTAAAAACAAAAAAACTTTTATCCAGCACTCAGGTTAAACAAGAAAAAGCACCTATAAATAATAAATACTAAAAATGAATTTTCTGAAGCTCGTTTCTCATTTGCTGTTGAACTTTCAAAGCTTCTTCTCTGGCCCTTTCTGCAAAATCTTCTCCCGCAGAAGCGTAAATAATTGCTCTGGAAGAGTTTACAATTAATCCGCAATCCTTATTCATTCCGTATTTGCATACATCTTCCAAAGACCCGCCTTGCGCTCCAACTCCCGGAACCAACAGGAAATTATCTGGGGCATATTTTCTAATATCCAAAAACCCCTCTCCTCTTGTAGCTCCAACCACATACATCAATTTATCGGCATTTGCCCATTGACTTGATTTTTCTATCACCCATTCAAAAAACTTTTTATCTCCGTCTTTCAACTGCTGAAAGTCATGACTACCCGAATTTGATGTGAGCGCCAATAAAATAGCCCATTTCCCCTCAAAGTCTAAAAAAGGTTTTACTGAATCTTCTCCCATATATGGCGCCACGGTTACCGAATCAAAATCCATTTCTGAAGCAGCAGGATCAAAAAAAGCTTTGGCATACATAGAAGACGTATTTCCTATATCTCCACGTTTAGCATCGGCAATAGAAAAAGTATCTTGAGGTAAATATTTAAAAGTATCTATAAGGGCCTGCCATCCTTTTATTCCATTACATTCGTAAAAAGCGGTATTAATTTTATAGGAGATGCATAAGTCCTGCGTTGCCTCAATAATTTGCTTATTAAACTCCAAAACAGGATTATCGTATTTTAATAGATGCTTAGGAATTTTATTGATATCCGTATCTAAACCAATTGCCAAAAAAGATTGTTTTTTCTTTATTTGCTCGATAATCTGTTGCCTGTTCATGTGATGTTTTTTATTAAGTGGCAAAATTGCCCAAAAAAAAGTAGACCACCTAAAAAATATTTTCAAAAAAAATTTGTCTTTTATAAATATAATAATTAGAATTGCACTGAAATCTCAGTTTATCCTTATCTAACAATATACAGTTAATAAATTCAATTTTATATTTTTAAAAAGTTTAAGAACTATGTTACTGTAGGGGTAAATCTTAAAACAAAATTTCCTTGAAATAATTCATCTTAATGTTTAACATAAACGAACTGAACGATAAGCTTGTTTCAGAGCTTCGTGAAATCGCAAAAACTTTTGGCATAGAAAACGCTGATGATTTGCGAAAAGCAGAGTTAGTAAAAAAAATCAAAGAACAACACGATTTAATTAATGCAGCTAAATCAGCAGGAGCTGTAGATGAGGTTAAAGAAGAAGAAAAGCCTAAAAAAAGGGCTCGTACTATAAAAACCACTACTACAGTAACCGAGGTAAAACCAAAACCTAAGGCTCCTGAAACCGCTTCATTATTTGATGCTGCAGAACCTGTTGAGGAAGAAAAGCCAAAAACAGAAAAAAGAGCAAGAAAAACTGTTAGTTCTGAGGACAAACAAGAAACTAAAGTAGAGGCTCCTGTAGCTGAAGCTACTGAAAGCAAAGAGGTTAAAGTTGAAAGCACAGACCGTAATTATAAAGACAGAAATGGTAACGGAAATGGCAAAAAGTCACAAGACTCAGGATTTGACTTTGACAATGTAATCAGTAATGAAGGTGTTCTTGAAATCATGCCTGATGGATACGGTTTTTTACGTTCTTCTGATTACAACTATTTAACTTCTCCTGACGATATTTACGTATCTCAATCCCAAATTAAATTATTTGGTCTAAAAACAGGGGATACCATAAGAGGAAGCATTAGACCTCCTAAAGAGGGTGAAAAATATTTCCCTTTGGTAAGGGTTGAATCTATCAATGGCAGAGTTCCTGCTGAGGTAAGAGACAGAATCCCTTTTGATTACCTGACTCCACTTTTCCCTTCAGAGCGTCTGAATTTATTTACCAGACCTGGTGATTACTCTACCAGGATAATGGATTTATTCACACCTATCGGAAAAGGTCAACGTGGTTTAATTGTAGCACAACCTAAAACAGGTAAAACAAACTTATTAAAAGAAGTTGCTAATGCTATTGCTTCCAATCATCCAGAAGTTTATTTAATCATCCTTTTGATTGATGAACGTCCGGAAGAGGTTACAGACATGGCAAGAAGCGTTAGAGCGGAAGTAATTTCGTCTACCTTTGACGAACCTGCTGAACGCCACGTTAAAATCGCCAATATTGTTTTGGAAAAAGCCAAAAGAATGGTGGAATGTGGACATGATGTAGTTATTCTTTTGGACTCCATTACCCGTCTGGCAAGAGCTTATAATACAGTAGCTCCGGCATCCGGAAAAATATTATCGGGTGGTGTTGATGCAAACGCATTACACAAACCTAAACGTTTCTTTGGTGCGGCCAGAAATATTGAAGACGGAGGTTCTCTAACTATTTTAGCAACTGCATTAACGGATACCGGTTCTAAAATGGATGAAGTTATTTTTGAGGAATTCAAAGGTACTGGTAATATGGAGCTTCAATTAGACAGAAAACTTTCGAACAAACGTATTTTCCCTGCTATAGATATTACAGCATCAAGTACAAGAAGAGACGATTTGTTACTGGACAAAGAAACCCTTCAAAGAATTTGGATTTTAAGAAACCACTTAGCAGACATGAATTCTCAGGAAGCTATGGAATTCTTATTAACTCAGGTTAAAGGAACAAAATCCAACGAAGAGTTTTTGATTTCTATGAATAGTTAATTTTTGCATCAATATTGTGAGGGGCTGTATCAAAAGCAACTTGTCATACTAAAGTCGAAAGACCTCTTTCAGGTATACTTAAGAAAGTTTGTAATAAGTTTTCCGAAATACCCAAATGACAAAGTTTGTATTTTTGAAACAGCCCTTTTATTTTTGAAAATGTTATTTATTAACAATAAATAGCTAAAGTGTCCATAAAATTAAATTAACTTCAGTCAAAAATGATCAAGAAACATATTCCTAATTTTTTAACGTGTGCTAATCTGTTTTCTGGTTGCGTAGGAGCTATATATGCTTTTGAAGGCAATCTAAAAGCAGTAGCCTACTTTGTTATTCTATCTGGAATATTTGATTTTTTTGACGGTTTTGCTGCCCGATTATTAAACGTAAAATCAGAAATAGGTAAAGAGCTCGATTCTCTTGCAGATGTGGTTAGCTTTGGTTTTGTTCCCGGAATTCTATTTTATCAGTTATTACAGGTAGAAAACGCCAACTCGTTTATTCCCTACCTGGGATTTTTAGTGACTATATTTTCTGCTTTAAGATTAGCGAAGTTTAATATTGACACCCGACAAACGGAGGATTTCATAGGTGTAAATACACCCATGAATACTTTTCTGGTAATTTCGTTGCCTTATCTGGCAGATGAGTACAATTTTATTAATTCTACCTGGTTTTTGTTACCTTTAATAGTTACACTCTCCCTTCTGTTAGTCAGCGAGTTAAAACTATTTTCCATGAAAATTGGAAAAGATTTGTCCTGGAACACCAATAAATACCGTTTTATATTTTTAATACTATCAATAGCTAGTCTTCTGCTATTTAAAGGCTTTGCAGGTATTCCTTTAGTCTTTGTATTTTATATAGTATTTTCCTTAATACATTTCAAAAAGGAAACCAATTAATATTAAAGCTTCCTTTTCGGCTACAAAAGCCCCCTTTATAGAGATAACACAAAAATCTCAGATAAAATGTATGAGCCTATTATCAGGTATTCTCTGCTAGTTCTACTTTTTTATTCTCCAAAGCAACATAAATTGAAGGAAAAAGACTGTTCAGCTTATCAAAAACCGCAACAATTTCTTCATAAGCCTTCTGCTCCCTGGCCTGATGTTCAATATTCGCCATCTGCACCTGTTCGTCATTTAACCCCATAAAAGTTAATGTAGGCTTAATTTTATGTGCTATTTCCGCTATTCTTTTCCAATCTTTTTCAGCAATAGCACCATTTAAACCACTTACATAACCAGGGGTTTGTTGTAAAAAAATATCTATCATTTCAATGATAAATTCTGCATTTCCTCCGGCAACCTCATCTAAATAAGACAAGTCTATTTTAATATCACTCATAATTTATTTTATCAGTTTAACAACCTGCGATTTATCTTCGCATAAATCATATAACTGTTGTACGTTTTTTTTCAGAATTGGATGTATATATTTTGAAGTAATTTCATTTAAGGGAACCAAAACAAAGGCTCTTTCCTGCAAAAACGGGTGTGGGATAGTCAAATCAGGTGTTTTTATAACTAAATTATCATAAAACAAAATATCTATATCAATCGTCCTTGCTCCCCAATGTTCCTTACGTTTCCTTCCTAAATCTCGTTCAATAACACCAATTTGTGTTAACAAATCCTGCGGTAACAAATGAGTCCTTACTTCTATTGCTATATTCAAAAAATCAGGTTGGTTTGTATTTCCCCATGCCTGAGTTTCATAAACAGATGATTGTGTAACAATTTCACCTATAGTTTCCTCAATATGCTTCAGACTTTTCTCAATAGAGTCTAACCTATCGCCTAAATTAGCACCAATACTTAAAAATGTCGTAAACATTAATCCTGTAACAATTGTTGTTAATAAATATCTAAACTTATATTTGTATTAAACAAAATTAAAAAAAACACTAATTAATTCAGATGAAACAATTCTTCAAATTTGTTTTTGCCTCTATGCTTGGAGTTTTTCTCTCCATCATTGTTTTCATTATTTTCATATCTATCATTACCGCTAGTATCATTAGCAGTTCAAGCAGTTCTGTAGAAGTAAAAGATAATTCAATATTATATCTAAATCTTAATTACCCAATTACCGAAAGATCTCCTTCAAATCCTTTAGAAGACCTTGAAATTGGCCCTATTAAAAAAGAAAAGATTCTGGGATTGGATGATATATTAAAAAGCGTACGTTATGCAAAAGACGATAATGCCATTAAAGGTATCTACTTAGATGCTTCAAATGTACAGGCTGGCATGGCAACTATCGAAGAAATACGTGATGCACTGGCAGATTTCAAAAAATCGGGTAAGTTTATAACTGCTTATAGTGAAGTTTATACACAAAAATCATTTTACGTGGCTTCTGTTGCATCTAAAGTATACCTCAACCCGGTAGGTTATCTTGAATTTAAAGGTATTGCATCAAATAGTGTTTTCTTTAAAGGTGCTCTTGAAAAATTAGAAATAGAACCTCAGGTTATAAAAGTGGGTACTTTTAAAAGTGCTGTAGAGCCTTTTTTGCTGGATAAAATGAGCGACGCCAACAAACTTCAAATGACCAGTATCCTAAATTCTTTATATAGTGGAATTATTGCTAAAATATCCGAATCAAGAAATATCCCTCAGGATTCTCTTTATAAAATGGCTAACGATTTAAGAATCAGATCGGCAGAAGATGCTTTAAAATATAAAATGGTAGACGCCCTAAAATACAAGGACGAAGTACTGGATGAACTGAAAGAAAAAACAGGGATTGACAAAAAGAAAAACCTGAACACGGTTTCAGTTGCAGATTACGCTACTACTGTTAAACCGGCTGAAACAGGGAAAAACCGAATTGCTATTATATATGCCAATGGTGAAATTAATGGTGGCGAAGGAGATGAAGAAACCATTGGTTCTGAAGGTATATCAAGAGCTATCAGAAAAGCCAGATTGGATGATAAAGTAAAAGCTATTGTTTTACGCGTTAATAGTCCCGGAGGAAGCTCACTGGCTTCTGATGTTATCTGGAGAGAAACCGTGTTAGCCAAAAAAGAAAAACCTGTAATAGTAAGTATGGGCGATTACGCCGCTTCTGGGGGATATTATATTTCTTGTGCCGCTGACTCTATTTTTGCAGAACCAAATACAATTACCGGATCTATCGGCGTATTTGCTATTCTTCCTAACATGAAAACTTTCTTCAATAACAAATTAGGAATTACATTTGACGGGGTAAAAACAGGAGAATATGCCGATTTTGGACAAATTAACCGCCCGTTAACCAATGGTGAACGTTTTATATTACAGAACGAAGTCAATAAAATTTATGATGATTTCACAAAACGTGTAGCCGAAGGCAGAAAAATACAGCAAACTTATGTAGACAGTATTGGACAAGGGCGTGTATGGACAGGGAAACAAGCTATTGAGTTGGGACTGGTTGACAGAATAGGACATATTGAAGATGCCGTCAAATCAGCGGCTAAAAAAGCAAAAGTAGAAAACGATTATATGGTGGTGGCTTATCCTGAGAAAAAAGATGGGCTTTTCTCTCTTTTAAGCAAATCAGGTGATAAAATAAAAACCTATTTTGTAGAAAAAGAACTGGGCGATAATTACAAATACTACAAACAGCTTAACAAAGTAGCAAACTTACGTGGTATACAGGCATTAATGCCTTATAGCTTTGAGATAGAATAATCTTCAGCACTCAAGCGCAGCAAGAAAGAGGCTGTTTCCTATATTTATTTCAGGAAACAACCTCTTTCTTATTTTTAAAACCACTCACTCATTTTATAAACGTTTATCTCTAACTTAGCAGTTTATAGCCAAAAGATGGAAAACAAAGAAATATCCAGAACGTTAAAACTATTGTCACAATTAATGGAGCTTCATAACGAAAATCCATTTAAAGTAAAATCTACCGCTAATGCTTCTTTTAAAGTAGACAAACTACCTTTTAAATTAAGAGACAAGAGTTTGTCCGAACTGGAAACCATAGATGGAGTAGGAAAAAGCACAGCATCCAAAATTTGGGAGCTTCTGCAAAACGGAAGTATAGAAGAACTTAATACATTAATTTCTATGACTCCAACCGGAGTTCTGGATATGTTAAGCATAAAAGGTTTGGGCCCTAAAAAGATCATTGTTATCTGGCAAGATCTGGGTATTGATAACATTGGAGAACTTTATTACGCTTGCAATGAGAATAGATTAATAGAAGCTAAAGGATTTGGTTCTAAAACACAGGAAGACATCAAAAAAGCTATTGAGTTTAAAATGGCCAATTCAGGCAAATTTTTGTATGCATCAATAGAACAATATGCTTTAAATTACCAACAACAGTTACACCAGCATTTTCAGCAATTAGATAGTTTTACAAATACTATTATAACCGGAGATCTCCGTCGTAAATGTGAAATTATTGAATCTTTGGATATCTTGGTAATTAGCAATAACTACCCAAAACTAAGGGACAGTTTTAATCAACCAGAAAATATAGAAAATATAATTACTCAAGAAGACAGCATAACTTTCAAAGATCAAAACCAGCTTGCTGTTAATATTTATTTTTGCAGGCATGAAAATGCAGGTTCACGCTTATTTGAAACCACAGGTAATGCAAAACATGTTACTATTATACAACAAATGCTTAAACCAGGCAATTTCAAAACAGAAGAAGAGTTATACCAATCAATTTCTCTGGAATATATAGAACCTGAATTACGTGAGGGAACCAATGAAATAGAGTTAGCTAAAAACAAGCGTTTACCAAAACTGATAACTTACGAAGATCTTAAAGGAACATTACATAACCACAGTACGTGGAGCGATGGAGTACACTCTATAGCAGAAATGGCTAAATATTGCCGCGACACATTAAAATTAGAATATCTTGGTATGTGCGATCACTCCAAAACTGCCGTATATGCCAATGGTCTAAGTATAGAAAGGGTATTACAGCAGCACCAAGAAATTGATGCTTTAAATTTGAAACTTGCACCTTTCAAAATTTTCAAGGGAATAGAATCAGATATCTTAGGTGATGGCAGTCTGGATTATCCTGATGAAATTCTAGAGAAATTTGATTTTGTAGTCGCCTCCGTACATTCAAATCTAAAAATGGATGAGGAGAAAGCAACCCAAAGAATTATAAAAGCGATAGAAAACCCATATACCACCATCTTAGGTCATCCTACCGGACGCTTGTTACTCAGTCGAAGTGGTTATCCTCTGGATTTTAAAAAAGTAATAGACGCATGTGCTGCCAATAAGGTCATCATAGAAATTAATGCAAATCCACTACGATTAGATTTAGATTGGCGCTGGCACCAATATGCTCTGGAAAAAGGAGTCATGCTATCTATTAACCCTGACGCACACAGAAACGAAGGTTTTTTAGACATGCAGTACGGAGTTTACGTAGCAAGAAAAGGTGGACTTGCCAAAGAAATGTGCTTAAATTGCTTAGATTTGGAGCAAATTGAAAGCATTTTCAATTCCAGAAAACTTCAAGCATGAGAATAGAAAATAAATTAGAATTACTTGCAGCAAAGTACACGCCTAATATATTGGTTATTGGAGACCTGATGCTTGATCATTACATATTTGGCAGTGCAGATAGGTTATCTCCAGAAGCACCCGTTCCCGTTGTTAACGTAAAAAGTGAGAATAAAATTATTGGTGGAGCAGCCAATGTAGCCAACAATATTCTATCGCTGGGTGCCAAAGTTTCTATTGTGGGAGTTGTTGGAAATGACCAGGACGGAGATTTTATTCAGCATGTTTTTAAAGAAAAGCAAATTGATGGCCAATATATTTTAAAAGATACATCTCGTTGCACAACTATTAAAACAAGAATTTTAGCTGCAAACCATCAAATAGCGAGAATTGACAGAGAAGACACTCATCCAATTAATGATGATATAGCAGAAAATCTGCTCGCACAAATTTACAAATATGCTCAGGAAGCCGATATTGTCATCATTTCAGATTACAACAAAGGGTTACTCTCCAACAGTTTTACGCAAAAAATATTGCAATACTGTAATAGCATTCAAAAGAAAGTTATTGTAGATCCTAAAGGGACAGATTACTCTAAATATAAATTGGCGTATGCCATAAAACCCAATAGAAAAGAGCTTTCAGAAATTTCTCTTGTTAAAAACATAAATTCTTTAGACAAACTGAAGGAAGCTGCCCTAAAGGTATTTGAAATTACTCAGGCCGAAAATCTGGTAGTCACTTTATCAGAAGAAGGAATGGTTATTTTAACACCCGATTCTGTCAAAAGTCTCCCCGTTAAAGCTACAGAAGTATATGATGTTACCGGCGCCGGCGATACCGTAATTGCAACTATGAGTTACTGTTTAGCTATAGGTTTTTCGTTAGAAGAAGCTTGTGAAATAGCTAACTTTGCAGCAGCCATAGTAATAAAACACGTTGGAAGTGCTACTACAAGTATAGAAGAAATTATTGCATCAATAAAAGGTTAATATGGTTTTAGAAGAATTGATATCGCATCAGAACACCATTAATAAAGTTATTGACAGCCTTGTACCTCAAATAGAACAAGGATGCCAACTGATAAAAGATACGCTGAGCCGGGGCAATAAAATATTGATTGCCGGAAATGGTGGAAGCGCAGCAGATGCACAGCATATTGCTGCTGAATTTACCGGTAGGTTTGAAGTCGAAAGAGAAGCATTACCTGCTATTGCACTTACGGTAGATACCTCTGCCCTAACAGCCATAAGTAATGATTATGGCTTTGAAAGGGTATATAGTCGGCAAATATTAGCTTATGCAAAACCAGGAGATATTTTTATTGCTATTTCTACCAGTGGAAATAGTAAAAACATTATTGAGGCCCTAAAAACTGCCAAAGAGCAAAATTGCATCAGTATTGGATTAAGTGGTAGAGACGGAGGTTTAATGAACGATTTATGTGACCTTAATATTGTAGTGCCTGACAAAAGAACGGCTAGAATACAAGAAATGCATATCCTCATCGGACATATTTTCTGCAAATCTGTAGACGAATTTTTCTCATGAACGTACAACAAAAAATAGTAACTCTGGAAGAAGCCGCAAAGCTTTCTGCCGAATGGCAGGCAAAAGGCCAAAAAGTTGTTTTTACAAACGGATGCTTTGATCTGTTACATGCTGGACATATAACCTATCTTTCTGAAGCAGCTGCATTAGGCAACAAGCTTATTATTGGCTTAAATTCCGATAGCTCTGTAAAAAGATTAAAGGGAGAGAATAGACCTATTAACGACGAAAAAACCCGTTCTTTACTACTAGCAGCAATGTATTTTGTAGATGCAGTTATTCTCTTTGAAGAAGAAACGCCATTGAACTTAATCAAGCAAACTTTGCCTAATATACTTGTTAAAGGAGGCGACTATACAATTGATACTATTGTGGGAGCAAAAGAAGTATTGGAAAACAATGGGAGCGTAAAAACCATCACCTTCCTTCCAGGGTATTCAAGCACATCCATCATTAATAAGATCAGGAACTTTTAAACCCAAATCTGCATATTGGAAAAGAAAAAAAAGATATTGGTAATACGCTTTAGTTCTATGGGTGATATTATATACACCACACCCGTTGTCCGTTGTCTAAAGCAGCAAATTCCCAATGCAGAAATCCATTTTCTTACAAAAACACAGTTTAAGTATATATACAACAATAATCCATATTTGGATAAACTTCATATTCTTAAACCTAAATTAAAAGATACCATCCGTGATATCAAGGCCGAAAATTTTGATTGTATCGTTGATCTTCATACCAACTTAAGAACTACAATTATAAAATTAGCAACAGGCATAAAAGCATATACCTATAAAAAGGAACGCATAAAAAAATGGCTGGCACTTAAATTTAAATCTGCAAAATTTATTGATCCCCGCCATTTGGTAGATCGTTATCTGGCCGCTGTAAAACCGCTAGGTGTTATCAACGACAACAAGCCTATAGATTATTACATCAATGGCAACTACAAAATAGAAGATTTAGTACCCGGCAGTCACGCTGCAAGTTATACTGCATTTATTATAGGTGCCACACATTTCACCAAACGGTTACCTGTCGAAAAAATCATCAAAATATGCAATAACATTCAAAATCCCATTGTACTGCTCGGAGGAAATGACGTCCAGGAAAATGCCCTAAAGATAGAAAAAGCTATAGGTCAGAAAATATACAATACCTGCGGAAAAATCAACCTTGACCAATCAGTATATGTTGTTTCTAAGGCAAGCAATGTTATTGGCTTCGATACCGGCTTAACCCATATATCGGAAGCTTTTGACAAACCTTTAGCTTCTATTTGGGGAGGAACCACTCCGGAACTTTTAGGAGTACATCCTTACAAAATAAAAAACTCTTTCATTGTTGATGTAGATCTCCCCTGCCGTCCCTGTTCTAAATTTGGTTTAGAAAAATGTCCGTTAGAACATTTCAACTGCATGAACAAAATTGATGAAGCAAAAGTTTCCGACTACATAAATACCATCTCATCTTATGAATAAGCAACTTTTAATTATCAGACATGCTAAAGCAGCATGGCCGGAAGATGTATCTTCGGACTTTGACCGACCGCTGGAAAAACGAGGAGAAACAGAAGCAGATAATCTGGGGCATTTTCTAAAAAAAGAAAACATTTTACCAGATTTTGTAGTTTGCAGCGCCGCGAAAAGAACACGCAAAACATGGAAAATCATTAACAAAGTATTATGCTTACCTGAAGATAAAATCTCTCTAACGGACCAGATTTACGAAGCTTCTTACAAAGATATTTTTAAACTAACTACTGAATTAGATAATAAGCACCAACTTGTAGCCATTGTTGGGCATAATCCGGGAGTTTCAGATATTATTAATTATTTTTTAGGAAAACCACTTATTAGCCTGCCTCCGGCAGGAACAGTGCTTTTAGAATTCCCTTTTAACGACTGGAAAATGCTAAGTTCTGGAACCGCAGAAGTTAAAACGGTTTATAGACCAGAAAAATAGATTTCTTAATTTTGTACTATGGATATTTTCGAAAAACAAGAGCTACCTACCACTGCTTTCTCTCGTCTTCTTCAGATTATGGATGATTTAAGAGATAAATGTCCATGGGATAAAAAACAGACCTTAGAATCGCTGAGGCATTTAACCATAGAAGAAACATACGAGCTTTCTGATGCTATTTTAGATAAAGATATGCAGGAAATTAAGAAAGAGCTTGGCGATGTGATGCTACATCTTGTTTTTTACGCTAAAATAGCCTCTGAAACAAAAGATTTTGATATCACAGATGTTCTTAACAGTATCTGCGAAAAGCTGATTAACAGACATCCCCATATTTATGGAGATACCAAAGCCGACACAGAAGAAGCTGTAAAACAAAACTGGGAAAAAATAAAACTAAAAGAAGGAAACAAATCGGTATTAGGTGGAGTTCCTTCTTCTTTACCTGCCTTAATCAAAGCCTCCAGAATACAGGAAAAAGCCCGAGGAGTAGGTTTCGACTGGGATAACAGGCAACAGGTATGGGAAAAAGTAGAAGAAGAACTTAACGAGTTTAAAGAAGAGTTTCATAAAGAACAAATTGATTTGGATAAGGCAGAATCTGAATTTGGAGATGTTTTATTTTCTTTGATAAACTATGCCAGATTTATAGATATTAATCCAGAGAATGCACTAGAAAAAACCAATAAAAAATTCATCAAACGTTTTCAATACCTTGAAGAAAAAGCCAAAGAATCTGGCAAGCAACTTCAGGATATGACACTGGCAGAAATGGATATATTTTGGAACGAAGCTAAAAAACACTAAACCATACTTGTAGCAGATCCTTTTTTCTTTCATCCATCTGTATCATAATTGTTTTTGCAAACGTATTGCCTTAAAAGGCAACACTTATGTATCTAAACAATCTACAATCTTACACTTTTGCTACTTTAATGCTTTTGTTTGTGGCGTTTGTAGCTTGCGACAGGGAGAATCCTCTTGCTAAAGACAGAACGTATGAAGGAACTTTTTACACTAAAAATCTTCCTCAAAATTACACCTCTACTTCTTTTACTTTGAAATTAGATAAAGGTCGGTTTGAGTTCGAACCTTTAGACAATTCGCCCATGAAACATAGCAGTGGTACCTTTATATTAAAAGACAATCAAGTTACCTTTCATGACGAAAATATGTGGACCGCAGATTTTGACTGGAATCTGATATTCAGCGGAGATTTTGATTTATCAAGCAATAAACAAGAAATTACGTTAACAAAAAACGGAGAAAATAATTATAAGTACATTTACATATTAAAGAGACAGTAAATATATAAACATATCGTTAATGAAGGGTCCTTATAGCGGGTTAAGCGATCAGGAATTGATCAATAAGTGCCGTAAAGACGACTATAAAGCTCAAGAAGCTCTTTATAAGCGTTTTTATGCCTATGCTATGAGTATATCCCTACGTTACTGTATTAATAGAGATGATGCCTTAGAAGCTGTTAACGATTCTTTCATTAAATTATTTAAAACAATAAAAACATTTGAGGATCATAGATTAATAAAACCCTGGTTCAGGCAAATTGTAGTCAATTCTTCTATAGATAACAGAAGAAAAAACTTAAAGCATTCCAATGCCCTGGACATAGAATATGCAGAAGAAAAGCCCGTAGACTTCCATGCCATTGCAAAAATAAATGCAGAAGATATCCTCAAACTGTTAGATTTATTACCCGAAATACATAAAGTGGTGTTTAACCTTTATGAAATTGATGGATATTCGCATGAAGAAATATCAGATATTTTAGAAATACCATCCAGCAGCTCAAGAGTCTATTTATCAAGAGCAAAAGATAAGTTAAGGAAATTGGTGAACAGCAGATTTTTAGATCATGAAAGAGCAGTTTGATAAAGTTTTAAGAGATCATATAAAAGATACTTTTGACGCTTATGATGACGGCATGTCTCATAACGGTTGGCTTAGTTTCCAAAAAAAAGTTCGCAATAAAAAAAGAAAAATCTTCTTCATGTGGAGCGTTCCCAGTGGAATAGCCGCTTCTCTGTTGTTTTTCTTATTCACGAATAATGGTATCACCGAACAAGGAAACCGCCTATCTGAAACATCTGAAATTGTTCTCTACAAAAAAAACAATGACATAGCTTCAACAGATATAGAAACCACAGCCAATGCAGAAAAACCTGCGGTAGGAAAGAGTTCTGTAAAGCAAACTGCACCAGCAAAACACAATATAATAGAGAACAGTACTTCCAATACTCATGTAAAAGCAGAAGAGCATGTACTCGCCCACATAGAACCGCTTACAGAGCAGACAGTTATTTTTGCAGACAGTATAAAACTAGCCCCTATTCATATTGAGCATATCAATACCACAGCATCTTTACAAAAAGACGCCGCCAATCTGATACTCGAAGAACCAACAGAACGTCCTTTATTCTCAGAGATATTTACCAATTCAAATCCTTATTTTTCGTACACAGCCCAAAAGAACAATAAACAGGAGCTAAAGATGAAACTGAAGAATCTGAATTTTGCCTTAGATGCTTCAACATTCATGAATTTCTCTAAAATGGGACTTAACGATGAGATTAACATTGCTATTGGTGTTGTTTCGGAATACAAGTTATCCAAACATTTTTCAGTACATTCCGGTATTAATGTAAACAGACAAACAAGTTCTTTTGAGCACCCCATAGACTTCTCGAGACCGTTGGACAATGCCCAAAATGCAATGGCATTAACCAATACAATAGGTTCGGTAATAAACGGACAATTTACCAATGCCAAATTGGTAGGTTTGGATATTCCATTAAACATAAAATATAGCAGTAATAATAGAAAAGTGAACTGGTTTGTAAGTTCTGGATTAAGTTCTTATGCTTTAATGAACGAAAAATATTTCAACAACTTTTCTGTACTAAATTATGGTTTTGATGGGGTAGAAACGCAAAATCTATCAATGACAGAAGAATATGCTAAAAGTCCTTTATCAAACTTCCAGTTTGCCAGAAGCGTCAATTTCTCCATGGGACTGAGTTTCCCTTTAAAAGACGTGACAACTTTATCTATAGAACCCTTTGTTAAATATCCTTTAAAAAGTCTTGGACAAGAAAGACTGGAGCTTGGTTCTGGCGGAGTTAGCATGAAACTCTACCTCAACAAAAAACTGTTTAAATAATGGTTTCTCCTTAAGCTATTAAACAATCTGTAATTCAGTTTACGCTTCATCATTATTTAAATGACAGCGATTTTATGGGCGATATATTACTTACCAGCATAGAAGGAATCAGAAGTACCAGTAAACAAATAGCAACCGTTCCTACGTTAATTAACAAGATATCTTGCCATTGAAAATAAATAGGAATAAAACTCATATAATAAGAAGCTTCATCCAGTTTAAAAAAATGGGTATAAAACTGAAAATATCCTATTCCCAATCCTAAAATATTTCCTAAAATCAGACCTATAACTACAAGATAAGCCGCATTATAAAGAAAAATCTTTCTTATCTCCCAATTAGAAGATCCTAACGCTTTCAGTAAACCTATCATAGTAGTTCTTTCCAGGATCATAATCAGTAATGCCGATATCATATTAATGACAGCTACAATTAGCATCAATATCAAAACCACTTGCGCATTTACATCAAGTAAAGATAGCCAGTCAAAAATAGTAGTGTAAATATCTGTAATAGGCATAGCCTTAATTGTCATAGGCAGCAAATCTCCCATATCCATCGCTGTCCACTCCAGTTCATCAAAATTGTTAACCCTAACCTCGTAGCCGCCAACCTGCCCATCTTCCCACTTATTTAACCTCCGGACCAGATTAATATCTCCAACAACAAAAGTTTTATCAATCTCTTCAACACCGGTATTATAAATTCCTACAATCTCAAACTTTCTTTTGCGCAAAGATTCCTGAACAAAATACATTAAGAAGCTATCACCCACCTTCAATTGCAGCCTCTTTGCCATGTTATCAGATATAATAATCTGCTGGTTTGCATTTTCTGCTTTAAAATCTATCCCTTTACCTTCTACAATAATTTTGTTAAAATATTTCCAATCATAATCCGCTCCTATCCCTTTAAAAACTACGCCTTCTACCTCATTATCAGTTTTGATAATTCCTGGCTTTGTGGCATAGGGAACCATGTTTCTGATATTCTGAACCTTTTTCAGATTCTGTAGAGTATCTGTAGTAATGGTTATAGGGGAGTTTTCATAAGATGAATTAAGGTCATATTTCTGAACTTGAATATCGCCATTAAAGCCTCTAACTTTATCTCTGATTTCGTTCTTAAAACCTTTCATTACTGCAATAGATAGCAACATAACACTTAGCCCCAACATAATACCGGCTATAGCTATACGAACGATTAATTTAGAAAAAGTGCGCTCAGAATTGAATGAAATTCTTCTTGCGATAAAGAGTCCGAGATTCAAACGTTTTTTATTTATTTTTACCACACAAATATGCAACCATTTACCCAAAATATAAAAATTAGGGTAAATACCACAAAACTACCTTGCAATAGGTATAATTAATAAGTAAAACACAAATAATTCCAATATTCAAATTACAGATATGAGAATAGTATTTATGGGAACCCCGGATTTTGCAGTAGCTTCATTAGATGCGCTTGTAAAAGCTGGGCATGATGTTGTTGGCGTTGTTACCGCTCCAGATAAACCTTCTGGAAGAGGGCAAAAGGTTTCGGAATCTGCCGTAAAAAAATATGCTGTTGCTAACAACCTGAAAGTATTACAGCCCGTTAAGCTTAAAGACCAACTATTTTTAGACGAATTAAAATCTTTAAATGCAGAACTACAGGTAGTAGTCGCTTTCAGAATGCTTCCGGTAGCTGTATGGGATATGCCACCAAAAGGAACTATAAATCTTCATGCATCACTTTTACCTCAATACAGAGGCGCAGCACCTATAAATTGGGCTATTCTCAATGGAGAGGTAGAGTCTGGTGTAACTACTTTTTTCCTCAAACACGAGATAGATACTGGTGATATTATTTTTTCTGAGAAAGTTAGCATTAACGAAGGTATGACTGCCGGTGATTTGCATGACGAATTGATGAGTATTGGTTCGCAATTACTTGTAAAAACTGTAGATGCTATAGCCAACGATAATTATAAAGAAATCCCTCAAAGTTCTTTTGATGATACCATATTAAAACATGCTCCAAAAATATATAAAGAAGATTGCGAAATAGTTTGGGATGATAGTACGCAACGTATTTTTAACCTCATCAGGGGAATGAGTCCCTACCCTACCGCTTTTACTACCTTAAATGGTAAAAACCTTAAAGTATTTAAAGCTGAAAAGGAATTAGCTAATCCGCATAAAAATCCTGGCGAATACGAAACAGACAACAAACACTATTTAAAGTTTGCGACCAGCGATGGTTTTATTTCCATTAAAGAACTTCAACTGGAGGGTAAAAAAAGAATGCAAATAGACGAATTTTTAAGGGGTATAAAATTGTAAGTTATAAAACCTTTAAATTTGTACAGAAAAGTATTGAGATAGAAATCCCCTAATCATCAGGAAATTCCTATCTCAATACCTCATTTTAAGAAAAGTAATAGTTAGAAATTACAGAGAACTATTTATCCCCTAAAACCATTCAATTTTTCCAGAAGCATTTTAGACACTTCATTAAAATAGCGTTTTCTATTAAATCCCATCACCCACTGTATTCCGTTAATTGCATTGGTAATAAACACTTCTTCAACCTCATTTAATATCTCTGGGTTTATTTGTGCTTCTATAATATCCAGCTGATGTTCTGCGGCCAGATTAATAACTACCTGACGCATTACACCTGCTACACAGCCTTCACTTAATGCAGGGGTATAGATTTGTCCCTTATAAACCAGAAACACATTAGAGCTTAAACTTTCGCATAAAAAGCCAGCCTGGTTAAGTATAAAAACTTCATCTAATCGATGTTGTTGTTTATATAATCCTGCCATTACAAAAGGAAGCGCACTACTTGTTTTTAGGTTAGACAGTCTGTTAATGGGTTTAAGAATATCATCATAAACATCCATAATTAACCCACGATTATTCATTTTAAACACAGGTGAGTCTAAAGCAGTAGCCTCTAAAGCATAAGCACTTTTATTATCTGTTGGTGTATACAACCCTTCCGAGTCTCTAAAAACACTCAATCTAAATCTTCCGTTCTGCCCTATTTTATTTCTACGTGCTAAATCTTCCGTTTTTTCCTTAAGAAAATAAGCATCCATGTGCGAATAACCTTCTATCTTAAGCGTTTTCATTCCTCGATGTAATCTTTCCGCATGTATTTCAGGAAAATTCAACTTTCCACCAGACATTCTTATAGTTTCGAATAAACCATCCCCATATCTGAAAGCCCTGTTTTTAAGAGTAAAGACTTTATCATCCTCTAAAAAAATATCCCCATTAAAATTCACAAAACGTTTCGTCATCTACGATTAATCCTCCTCTTTATATCAATGATTTTGTATATATCCTCTCCATTTGTCCAGCGCTCCTTTAAAGTCTTCAGGAAGCTCACTCTCAAAATACACCTCTTTTCTTGAGCTGGGGTGTGTGAAACCAAGCGACTTAGCATGTAAAGCCTGCCTTGGCAATATTTCAAAGCAATTTTCTATGAACTGTTTGTATTTAGCAAATATTGTTCCTTTTCGTATTTTATCTCCTCCGTACATCGCATCGTTAAATAAAGGATGTCCTATATGTCGCATATGAGCTCTTATTTGATGGGTTCTTCCTGTTTCCAACTCACATTCTACCAAAGTAACATAATTAAACCGTTCCAACACTTTATAATGTGTTACAGACCATTTCCCCTTTTCTTCATCATTATAAACATCCATCACCTTACGATCTTTAACACTACGACCTATATACCCGCTAATTGTTCCTTCGTTTTCAAGATCGCCCCACACCAGTGCCACATATTTTCTCTTGATACTGTGATCAAAAAACTGTTTGGCCAATGACGCCATTGACTTCTCATTTTTCGAAATCACCAAAATACCCGAAGTATCTTTATCTATACGGTGCACCAATCCCGGTCTGCCATCATTTCCCGGTAACTGAGGCAACTGAGTAAAATGATAGGTTAAAGCATTTACCAATGTTCCATTCCAATTTCCATAACCAGGATGTACTACCATGCCTGCCTCTTTATTGACTAATACAACGTCATTATCCTCATAAATAATATTTAATGGAATATTTTCTGGATATATTTCGGTATCCCTTGGCGGGTGTGGCAATACAATAGAAACATCATCAAAGGGTTTTACCTTATAACTGGATTTCACGGCAAGTCCATTTACAAGGACATTTCCCTGTTCTATAGCATTCTGAATTTTATTACGTGAGGCATTTTCTACCCGAACCATCAAAAATTTATCTATCCTGAGCAGAGACTGGCCTTTATCTACTTTTATTCTTAAATGCTCATAGAGATCGCTTTCTTCTGCTTCCAGGTGATCTTCGAATTCGTTCATACTGCAAAAGTACTTTAATTTTAAGATTCATATAAAAAAGTTTAATATGTGGTATCACTTTTGCTACTCTTAACGTAATCTTAGTGAATACAAATCTACGACTATGACAAAGCTGAAGAAGAACTTAAAGTTTGTAATTAATTTTTTCCCATATCTGATTAAAACTATCTACTTTAGGAATTAATTTCTAAAACAGATAACATGGTAAAAACCTACTCTTATAAACTTGCATTTTTTTTAATACTTTCCTTTATATCTATCAAAAAAACATCTGCACAAGGCAATGTATTGCAATTTGTACAAGCAGGTAAAGTTGATGCTGCCAAACTCGCACAAGCATACCTCCACCCTTTTTTTAGAGGAGTTGGTTACGGGATGAATAGTGCCTGGTTTAATTCTGCGCGAGCTAAAGCTCCTGGCCGATTTGACCTTAGAATACAAGCTACCGGAGCTATAGTTCCAATTTCTGATAGAACATTTGACATCAACAAATTAAATCTGTCCAACGTTGAAGCTTTTAACGCCACAACATTTACTCCCACTGCTTTTGGAAATAATGAAACAGGGGCTACTGTTATGTTAAAGAATGATAACAGTGTAAACTTCAACCTTCCCCCTGGAACAGGCATAAACATGGTGCCATCGCCACAAGTACAGCTTACTATTGGTTTAGTAAAAGAATCTGAAATTTCATTAAGATATACTCCTAAAGTTGGAGGAGATAATTACGGAAAAGTAAGTTCATGGGGAATAGGGTTAAAAAAAGAGATCACTAAGTTACTTCCATGGAAAACAGAAAAAGTGATCCCTATTGATTTGGCTATTGCGGTTGGTTACAACCAGATAAACTACGATTACAATATTGCCATTCACAAACAAGTAGGTGAAGAGCATAATATAAATCTTAACCAGCGTTTAGAAGCCCGATTTTATGGTTATAATATTGATGCTATCCTATCCAAAAAACTATCATTCTTTACTCCTTTTGTTAGTGTGGGTTACAACAATGCAAAAAGCAACCTTGGTATTTTAGGTGAATATAGAGTAATGGCGGCTGGTAAAAAAATAGAGACCTTAACCGACCCGGTAAGCATTAAACAGAATGATATTTCCGGTATGAGGGCAAATATAGGTTTTGCTCTCCATCTGTTTTATATGAGATTGTATGGTTCTTATAGTATTGGCGAGTATAGAGCAGTTACTGCTGGTATTGGTTTAGGTATAGGTAAATAATAACAGACCTTTTAAAAATCTAAATAAGCTATTAATTTTACCTTTAAATGCTCCCCTTTACCATATATAGCCCAGAAGAAGAAATACATCTTCCTCTCTTAAAAGAAAAACAAATACAACTGTTTATAAAAAGAGACGATTTAATCCACCCATTTATATCTGGCAATAAATGGAGAAAACTTAAATATAATCTTGAAAAAGCTACCAAACTACGTAAAAATCACTTAGTCAGTTTTGGTGGAACCTATTCTAATCATATATTGGCTTTAGCTTCTGCTGGTGCAAAATTTGGCTTCAAAACCACAGCCTTTATTCGTGGAGAAGAAGTAAATAACGAGATTTTATCCTTGTGTAAAATATTTGGAATGACATTAATCTTTGTCTCCCGAGAAGCATACAAAAACAAAGAAGTTCTTTATGAAACAACTTTTGGCAATACAGGCGACACTTATTTCATCAATGAAGGCGGAGCAGGTACTGAGGCAGAAAAAGGCTGTAGAGAGGTCATAAAGGAACTACAACAACAATATGATTATATCTTCTGCGCTGCAGGAACCGGAACTACAGCTGCCGGACTTATAAATGGCATAAATGAACAAAATTTAGCCAGCATTTTACATGTAATACCGGTATTAAAAGGATTTACTGCTTTAAGAGAAGAAATAGATAGTTTACTAAAAAAACCTATCAACTATGTTATTCATGAAAATTATCATTTTGGTGGATATGCAAAAACAAAACCCGAACTGATAGCATTCATCAAACAATTCGTACAAAATACCGGTATTTTAACAGACCCTGTTTACACGGGTAAAGTTATTTATGGAATATATGATCTTATCAATGCTGACCTGTTTAAGCCCGGTTCTAAAATATTGATGGTTCATACAGGAGGTATTTTTGGCATCTTAGGAATGTTGGATAAATTTTAACAAACTTAGTATTCACTTACATAAATTCTATTAAAACAAAAAGCCCAATGAAAATTCATTGGGCTTTTTATGTTATTAAATAATCTTAAGCAGACTATTTTTCTTCTTTTGCTTCATCAGCATCTTCTGCTTCAGGTTGTACCTCTTCTGCCGGAGCTTCTGCTACTGGAGTCTCTTCAACTACAACAGCTTCTTCTGTCTCAGTAGCTTTTTTAGCTTTACCACCTCTTCTACGAGTAGTTTTTTTCTCAACTTTAGCTTCTGCACCGTATACTGTATTGAAATCTACCAATTCGATAATAGCCATAGAAGCATTATCTCCAAGACGATTTCCTAATTTAATGATACGAGTATAACCACCTGGTCTGTTAGCAATCTTCTCTGCAACTTCGCGGAATAAGATAGTAACTACCTCTTTGTTTTGCAATAAAGAGAAAACTGTACGACGAGAATGCGTTGTATCGTTTTTAGATTTGGTTAAGATTGGCTCTACATAAGTACGTAAAGCTTTAGCTTTAGCCAAAGTAGTAACAATACGTTTGTGTAAAATTAAAGACGAAGACATGTTAGCCATCATTGCTTTTCTGTGGCTGTCTGTACGTCCTAAATGATTAATTTTTTTTCCGTGTCTCATTGTTTTATTTATTCGCGCATACCGTCAGCTCTAGCCCCTATGGCGAGCCGGGAATTATGCGTCATTTTCTTATTACTCCTCGTCTAACTTATATTTAGACAAGTTCATACCAAAAGATAATCCTTTTGATTTTACAAGCTCCTGAATCTCAGTTAAAGATTTCTTACCGAAGTTTCTGAATTTCAACATATCAGCCACATCGTAAGAAACTAAATCTGCTAAAGAACGGATATCCGCTGCTTTTAAACAGTTTAAAGCTCTAACAGAAAGATCTAGATCTACCAATTCAGTTTTAAGGATTTTACGCATGTGCAATACTTCCTCATCCACTTCTTTAGTTTCTTCTTTCGCTTGTGATTCTAACACCAAATTCTCATCAGAGAATAACATAAAGTGTTGAATCAAGATTTTTGCTGCCTCTTTCAAAGCATCTTCCGGATGGATAGATCCATCGGTAGAAATATCAAGTAACAATTTTTCATAATCGGTTTTTTGTTCAACACGATAGTTTTCAATTGTATACTTTACATTTTTAATAGGCGTATAAATAGAGTCGATAGCAATAACGCCAACTGCTGCATCGGCATTTTTGTTTTCTTCTGCTGCTACGTAACCTCTTCCTTTGTTAATTGTAAGTTCTATTTCTAAAGTAACAGAAGCTTCCATATTACAAACAACAAAATCTGGGTTTAACACCTCAAAATTGTTCGAAAACTTAGTGATATCACCAGCTTTGAAGCTTTCCTGTCCGTTGATGATTACAAAGATTTTTTCAGAGTCACCAGACTCGCCAGTCTTTTTAAAACGAACTTGCTTAAGATTCAAGATGATATCTACAACATCTTCGGCTACACCTTTGATGGTAGAAAACTCGTGAGATACACCTGAGAATCTTACTGAGGTAATCGCGTAACCTTCTAAAGACGATAACAAAATTCTTCTTAAAGCATTACCTATAGTAACACCAAATCCGGGTTCTAATGGACGAAATTCAAACGTTCCATCAAAATCCGTAGATTTTTGCATAATAACTTTATCAGGTTTCTGAAATGCTAAAATTGCCATTTATTGCCTTGTATTTTATCGTTAATTCTTAGATAAACAACCAATTGCCAACCCAAGAGTTGGCAATTAAAAGTATCATTATTTAGAGTATAACTCGACGATTAAGTTCTCTTTAATGTTTTCAGGGATGCTCTCTCTATCAGGATATTGAACAAATTTTCCTGTTAAATTTTTAGCGTCCCACTCTAACCAAGAGTATTTGTTAATAGTACGTCCAGCTACAGAGTTTGTTACCACTTCCAAAGATTTGGATCTCTCACGAACTTCGATAGTATCACCCGGTCTTACTGAAAAAGAAGGGATATTAACTAATTCTCCATTCACAAGTATATGTCTGTGAGATACCAATTGACGAGCTGCAGATCTTGTAGTTGCAATACCTAAACGGTAAACTACGTTATCTAAACGAGCTTCTAGCAATTGCAATAAGTTAGTACCTGCGATACCACCTTTTGCAGATGCTTTTTTGAATAAGTTAGAGAATTGTTTCTCTAATACACCATAAGTGTATTTTACTTTTTGCTTTTCTGTTAACTGAATAGAGTATTCAGATTGCTTTCCTCTTCTTTTAGAAGGTCCGTGCTGACCTGGAGGATAGTTTTTTCTTTCTAATGCTTTGTCTGGACCAAAAATTGGCTCTCTGAACTTACGAGCAATTTTTGATTTAGGGCCTGTATATCTTGCCATTTTTTATCTGTTTAAAGTATCTACCCAACTATATCAGGAGAATCTTATCTTTAAAAATTGTTATTAAACTCTTCTTCTTTTTGGAGGACGACATCCGTTATGAGGCAGCGGAGTGATATCTTTAATTGTTGTTACCTCGATACCTGCATTTTGCAAAGTACGGATAGCAGACTCACGACCTGAACCTGGACCTTTTACGAAAACCTCAACTTTACGAACACCTAAATCGTAAGCTACTTTACCGCAATCTGTTGCAGCTTGCGAAGCAGCATAAGGTGTATTTTTCTTAGAACCTTTAAAACCTTGTTTACCAGCTGATGACCAAGAGATAGTCTGACCTTGGTTGTTGGTAATGGTTATGATGATATTGTTAAAAGTAGCGTTAATGTGTGCTTGGCCTACTGGCTCAATTACAACTATACGCTTTTTTGTAACTTTTTTTGTCTTAGCCATTTCTTACTATCAATTATTATTTAGTAGCCTTTTTCTTATTCGCAACAGTTTTTCTCTTACCTTTACGAGTACGTGAGTTGTTTTTAGTCCTCTGTCCACGTAATGGAAGCCCTTTTCTGTGGCGTAATCCTCTGTAACAACCAATATCCATCAAACGTTTGATGTTCAATTGAACTTCTGATCTTAATTGACCTTCAACTTTGATAGAATCAGAAATAATGTTACGGATGGCTGTTAATTCATCATCGGTCCATTCTTGAACTTTTTTATCGAAATTGATACCAGCTTGTGTCAAGATCTCTTGAGCTGTTTTTCTGCCAATTCCGAAAATATAAGTAAGGCCGATCTCTCCTCTTTTGTTTTTTGGTAAATCTATACCTGCTATCCTTGCCATTTATTATTTGTTGATAGTTTAAAATTACGATTAACCTTGACGCTGTTTATACTTAGGATTTTTCTTGTTAATCACGTATAATTTTCCTTTTCTACGGATTATTTTGCAATCAGCGCTGCGCTTTTTGATTGATGCTCTAACTTTCATTGTCTTATTTATATCTATAAGTTATTCTGCCTTTTGTTAAGTCATATGGAGACATCTCCAATTTCACACGGTCTCCAGGTAGAATTTTGATATAGTGCATTCTCATCTTACCTGAAATATGTGCTATGATCTCGTGACCGTTCTCTAGTTCAACACGAAACATTGCATTAGATAATGCTTCTTTAATTACTCCGTCTTGTTCTATAGAGGATTGTTTAGCCATATATTTTCCAAATATTATTTAAATCACACCGCGTAAAGCGGGACGCAAAATTAAATAATTTTTTTTACAAATTTAAACTTTATTTATAACTTCTTCAATGTAACTAAAAGTTGACAGAATATCCGGCTTTCCTTTAGCTATTGCAACGGTATGTTCGAAGTGAGCAGACAACTTTCCGTCAATTGTTGAAACGGTCCATCCATCATCCCAAAACTTCACTCCCGCCTTACCCGAATTAATCATGGGTTCTATAGCTATAACCATTCCTTCCTGTAATTTCATGCCCGAACCGCGCTTACCATAATTTGGAACCTCAGGTTTTTCATGAAGCTCTTTTCCTACCCCATGTCCAACCAATTCCCTTACCACACCAAAACCATTAGATTCAGCCTGTTCTTGGCAAGCATAAGCAATATCACCTATTCTATTACCAGTTACTGCTTTATCTACCGCTAAGCGCAAACATTCTTGTGTTACTTGAAGCAGTCTTTTAGCTTCTTCAGAAATTTCGCCAACAGCAAAAGTGTAAGCAGAATCCCCGAAAAATTTGTTTTTTATGACTCCGCAATCCACCGAAACAATGTCTCCATCTTTAAGTTCGTACTTGCCTGGAAAGCCATGTACTACCTGGTCATTTAAAGAGATACACAATGAATATGGGAAGCCATGATAATTTAAAAAAGCAGGTATTGCCCCGTTGTCCCTCATAAACTCTTCAGCTAAACTATTAAGCTTTATAGTAGAAACTCCCGGAGCAATAACTTTTGCTATTTCTGCCAAGGTTTTAGATACTAACAGAGAACTCTCTCTGATTAGTTCAATCTCCTCGGCAGTTTTAAATATTACTTTTGACATAATAAAATTAAATCGCAGAGCCCGCAGAAGCAACGCTTACATCGCTACGACCTTTAATTCTACCTGTCTTCATTAACCCATCATAATGACGCATTAGAAGGTAACTTTCGATTTGTTGTAATGTATCCAATACTACGGCAACCAAAATCAACAGAGATGTCCCTCCGAAGAAATGTGCAAACTGAGAGTTTATACCCAAAATAATAGCCAAAGAAGGCATAATTGCAATGATTGCCAAGAAAACAGATCCTGGTAAAGTTATCCTTGAAATGATAGCATCTATATAATCAGCTGTTGTTTTTCCTGGTTTTACTCCCGGAATAAATCCACCATTCTTTTTCATATCATCAGCCATTTGATTTGGGTTGATGGTAATTGCCGTATAAAAGAAGGTAAACAGGATGATTAATATTGCAAACGTTAAGTTATAAGCTAATGAAGTATAATCACTAAAAGAGGCCAATACCGATGATTGTGCACTTGGAAAAAATTGCCCGATAGTAGACGGAATAAACATAATAGCTTGTGCAAAGATAATAGGCATAACCCCAGCTGCATTTAGCTTTAATGGGATATACTGTCTTACACCTCCGTATTGTTTATTACCTACAATCTTTTTCGCATACTGCACTGGTATCTTTCTGGTTCCCTGAATAATCAATACAGTAAACATAATTACCGCAAACAAAGCTACAAATTCAATAAAGAACATGATTAAGCCTCCTTGTCCTGTACTTCTGCTGATAAACTCAGCTGAAATGCCATACGGTAATTGAGCAATAATACCCACCATAATCAATAAAGAGATACCATTTCCGATACCCTTATCGGTAATCTTCTCTCCCATCCACATTACAAACATAGTACCTGCTGTTAATACCACCATTGAAGAGATGGTAAACAAAGGCTCATCTATTAACCTTGCATTATCGTGTATTTGAGATTTCACATACCCAATAGCTTGCAAAGCAGTAATAGCAATGGTTAAATAACGTGTAATTTGAGTTGTCTTCTTTCTTCCGCTTTCACCTTCCTTCTGCAACTTCTGGAAATAAGGAACCGCAATTCCTAATAATTGGATAACAATAGATGCAGAGATATACGGCATAACACCTAATGCAAAAATAGACGCTCTTGAGAAAGAACCTCCTGCAAACATGTTAAGCAATCCTAGCAATCCTTCTTTTGCTTCTCCTTCAAGAGATCTGGGATCTACACCGGGTAATACTATAAAAGACCCGACTCTATAAACCAAAAGAATTAAGAGTGTGTATAAAATACGCACTCTTAATTCCTCAATTTTCCAAATATTGGATAAAGTTGTGAACAGCTTCTTCATTCATTATAATTTAACAACAGAACCGCCTGCAGCTTCAATAGCTTTTTGTGCAGTTGCTGTAAATGCATGTGCTTTAACTTCTAATTTAGCTTTTAATTCGCCTCTTCCCAAAATTTTCACGATATCATTTTTAGATACCAAACCGTGGTCTTTAAGCGTTTCAAAATCAACTGTTGATAAATTAAACTTCTCAACTAAGCTTTGAAGAACATCTAGGTTCACACCTACGTATTCTACTCTGTTAGCATTTTTAAAGCCAACTTTTGGAACACGACGTTGTAAAGGCATCTGTCCACCTTCAAAACCTACTTTTGTAGAATGTCCAGATCTGGATCCAGCTCCTTTATGTCCGCGAGTAGAAGTACCACCACGGCCAGAACCTGTTCCACGTCCTATTCTTTTCTTATTTTTTATTGAACCTTCTGCAGGTTTTAAGTTACTTAAATTCATGGTAATTAAATTTTTTCAATTGCTACCAAATGATTTACTGCTTTAACCATTCCGATGATTGCCGGAGTAGCTTCAACTTCCACGCTGTGGTTCAATTTTTTCAACCCTAAAGCCTGGATAGTTCTTTTTTGGCGCTCGCTTCTATCGATCACGCTCTTAATCTGAGTTATTTTGATCTTAGCCATCGTATTATCCGTTAAAAACTTTACTTAATGAAACACCTCTGTGGTGTGCTACCGTACGAGCATCTCTCATTTGAGCCAAAGCTGCTACCGTTGCTTTAACAACGTTGTGAGGGTTTGAAGAGCCTTTTGACTTAGCTAATACATCTGTAATACCAGCCGACTCTAATACAGCCCTCATTGCTCCACCCGCAATTACTCCGGTACCATTCGCAGCTGGTTTAATCAAAACATTACCACCTGAGAATTTTCCTATTTGTTCGTGAGGTACAGTACCGTTAATCAACGGAACTCTAACCAAATTTTTCTTAGCATCATCGATACCTTTAGCAATTGCCTCAGTAACCTCTTTAGCCTTACCTAAACCAAAACCAACAACGCCATTTTCATCTCCTACTACTACAATAGCAGAAAAGCTGAAAGTACGACCACCTTTGGTAACTTTAGCTACACGCTGGATGCTCACCAAACGATCTTTTAATTCAATCTCGTTTGCTTTTACTCTTTTTATATTGATAGTTGACATCTGCTTCTAAAATTAAAAGATTAAACCTCCCTCACGCGCACCATCAGCCAATGACTTGATACGTCCATGATATAAATAACCATTTCTATCAAAAACCACTTGGGTGATTCCTGCAGCAACCGCTTTTTCAGCAACTTTCTTACCTACCTCTTTAGATTGCTCTATCTTAGTGCCGTTTGCGCTAAAATCTTTTTCTAATGATGAAGCAGCAACTAATGTTTTTCCAGCATTATCATCAATGATCTGAGCGTAAATTCCTTTGTTGCTTCTAAAAACAGATAAACGAGGACGCTCTGAAGAACCAGAAACTCTTTTTCTGATGCCTTTTTTTATTCTATCTCTACGAGATAATTTAACTTTTCCTGCCATTACAATTATTTTTTAGATGCTGATTTACCTGCTTTTCTTCTTAATGTCTCACCAACAAACTTGATACCTTTACCTTTATACGGCTCTGGTGTTCTTAATGAACGAATCTTTGCTGCTACCTGACCAATCAATTGTTTATCGATTGACTCCAACGTAATTGTTGGGTTTTTACCTTTTTCTGAAGTAGTAGTTACTTTTACTTCTTCCGGTAATGCAAAAACTACGTGGTGAGAGAAACCTAAAACTAGGTCTAAGATGTTACCATTATTAGAAGCTCTGTAACCTACACCCACTAATTCTTGAGTGATTTTATAACCTTCTGTAACACCTACAACCATGTTGTTGATTAAAGCTCTGTATAAACCATGTAAAGCTTTATGACGTTTTTGATCTGAAGGACGTTTTACCAAAAGAGTTCCCTCCTCTTGTTCAACAGTAATATCTGAATCTACTTGTTGGCTTAATTGTCCCTTAGGTCCTTTTACCGTTACCTGGTTATCTTTAGATACCGTAATGGTAACACCAGAAGGAATTGAAATTGGGGCTTTTCCTATTCTTGACATTTCTATCTCCTCCTATTAATAAACGTAACATAAAACTTCACCACCAACATTCAATTGTTTGGCTTCTTTATCTGTCATAACTCCTTTTGAAGTAGACAAAATTGCAATGCCTAAACCGTTTAATACTCGTGGTATCGCACTTACACCTGCATACTTTCTCAAACCTGGTTTACTCGCTCTTGTAATAGTGCGAATAGCAGGAACTTTAGTAATTGGATGATACTTTAATGCTACTTTAATAACACCTTGAGTATTTCTGTCATCCTCAAACTTATAGTTCGTGATGTAACCTTTATCAAAAAGTACTTTTGTGATTTCCTTTTTGAGGTTTGATGCAGGAATTTCAACAACCCTATGGTTGGCCTTGATGGCATTCCTTACTCTTGTAAGATAATCTGCTATTGGATCTGTATACATTTTTATTATATATAAATAAAAAGATTTTTTTGGACTGCAAAAGTACAAAAAAATCTTTTAGTTTTTTATTTTATTACCAGCTTGCTTTTTTAACTCCTGGTATCTTGCCTGCTAAGGCCATTTCGCGGAAAGTTACACGCGAAATACCAAACTGACGCATATATCCTCTCGGACGTCCAGTTAATTTACAACGGTTGTGTAAACGTACTGGAGAAGCATTTTTAGGCAATTTGTCTAAAGCAGCATAATCGCCGGCCGCTTTCAACTCTTCTCGCTTTGCAGCAAATTTAGCTACTAGTCTTTGACGTTTTACTTCGCGAGCTTTTATTCCTTCTTTAGCCATTGTTATTTACTTTGATTTTTAAATGGTAAACCGAATTGTTTTAGTAACTCTAATGCCTCAACATCTGTTTGTGCACTAGTTACAAAAGTGATATCCATACCTTGGATCTTATTGATTTTATCAATATTGATCTCAGGGAATATGATTTGCTCAGATACACCTAACGTATAGTTACCTTGTCCATCAAAGCCTTTATCATTGATACCTTTGAAGTCACGAATACGAGGTAAAGCTACTGCTACCAAACGGTCAAGGAACTCATACATTTGATTGTCACGTAAAGTTACACGAACACCAACCGGCATTCCTTTACGTAATTTAAAGTTCGAAATATCCTTTTTAGATTTAGCAGCTACCGCTTGCTGACCAGTAATTGTAGTTAATTCTGAAATAGCGAATTCTACTACTTTTTTATCAGCAACACCAGCACCAACACCTTGGTTGATAGCTATCTTTTGTAGCTTAGGAACTTGCATAACGCTCTTGTACTGGAATTTTTCCTTAAGAGCAGATACGATTTCCTCTTTATATTTGCTTTTTAATCTTGGTGTATAAGTCATTACTTAATCTCCTCCCCAGATTTTTTTGCGATACGAACCAAAGTTCCTTCAGAGTTTTTAGCTCTACCAACTCTCGTCGGTTTTCCAGACTTAGGATCAATCAACATCAAATTAGAAATATTAATAGGGGCTTCTTTTTTAATAATACCACCGTTAGGGTTAGATGCACTTGGTTTTGTATGTTTAGAAACCATGTTAAGACCTTCAACAATAGCTCTGTTATCTTTCACCAATACTTCTAAAACTTTTCCTTGCTGACCTTTAGAGTCTCCAGCAATTACCTTTACTAAATCCCCTTTACGGATTTTTAACTTAGGTGTTGTTGTCTTCTTTTCCATTTTACAATACCTCCGGTGCTAATGATACAATTTTCATGAATTGTTTTTCACGCAACTCTCTTGCTACTGGACCAAAGATACGAGTACCTCTCGGTTCGTTCTGGTTGTTCAACAATACTGCCGCGTTGTCGTCAAAACGAATATAAGAACCGTCTTTTCTTCTGATTTCTTTTTTCGTTCTAACTACCACAGCTTTAGATACTGTACCTTTCTTGATGTTTCCGGATGGAAGTGCTGCTTTAACACTTACCACCACTTTATCACCAATTGAAGCGTATCTTTTGCGGGTACCACCTAACACACGGATAACTAAAACTTCTTTAGCTCCGGAGTTATCGGCTACGTTTAATCGTGATTCCTGTTGTATCATTACTTAGCCCTTTCTAAAATTTCAACTAATCTCCAGTTTTTGTTCTTACTCAGAGGACGTGTCTCCATGATCAAAACGGTATCACCTACACCGCAATCATTTTTCTCGTCATGAGCCATAAATTTGGTAGTCGTTTTTACGAACTTACCATAAATCGGGTGCTTCACCTTTCTCTCTACAGCAACAACTACAGATTTTTCCATTTTGTTGCTTACCACTAACCCAATTCTTGTTTTTCTTAATTTTCTTTCCATGTCGACTCTAAAATTATGAGTTACTTTCAGAAGCTGCCTTAGCCTCGCGCTTAGATAATTCTGTATTTAAGCGAGCTATTTCTTTTCTAGCCTTAGTTATTCTGGAAGGATTCTCTACAGAAGAAATTGCATGAGCAAATTTCAACTTGGTAAGCGTAGCTCTTCCTTCCTGAATTTTGGCAACGATTTCCTCGTTAGTCAGCGCTGATATTTCTGCGTATTTCATTTTTGTTATTAGTTATTAGTTAAAGTTGTCTTTGTTAGGTAACGGCCAACAAAAAAAACTAAAAACTGGTTTTATGCTTCTACGTAGTCTCTACGAACTACAAATTTAGTTTGCACCGGAAGCTTTTGAGCTGCTAGACGCAATGCCTCTTTTGCAATTTCGTAAGGCACACCTTCTGCTTCGAAAAGGATTCTACCTGGTCTTACTACTGCAACCCAATATTCAGGAGCACCTTTACCTTTACCCATACGAACCTCTGCTGGTTTTTTAGTAACCGGTTTGTCTGGGAAGATACGGATCCAAACCTGTCCTTCACGTTTCATAAAACGTGTTACCGCAATACGGGCAGCTTCAATTTGGCGGCTGGTTATCCAGCACTCTTCCATTGATTTTATTCCGAATGAACCGAATGCAAGCTCAGCGCCACGAGTGGCAAGGCCTTTCATTCTGCCCTTCTGCATTTTTCTGAACTTCGTTCTTTTTGGCTGTAACATTACTTTTTTCTTTAATCGTTAAACGATAGTGTTTACTGGATTATCTTTTTCCTTTTCCTCCACGATGATTTCCACCACCACGGTTGTTTCCACCTTTTCTGTCACCTCTTGGAGCAAAGTTAGATGATCCTTCAGATTTTCCACCTTTTCCGGTGTTAGCGCCGATATTAGGAGAAAGATCTCTTTTACCGTAAACTTCACCTTTGCAGATCCATACTTTGATACCGATTTTACCGTAAGTAGTCAATGCTTCACCTAAAGCGTAATCGATATCTGCTCTGAATGTATGCAATGGAATTCTACCTTCTTTGTATTGTTCAGAACGAGCCATCTCTGCACCACCTAAACGGCCTGAGCACATAATCTTGATACCTTCAGCGCCCATTCTCATGGTTGAAGCGATAGAGGTTTTCATTGCTCTTCTGAAAGAGATACGAGCCTCTAATTGCTTAGCTACACCGTCAGCAACTAATTTTGCATCTAATTCCGGACGTTTAATCTCAAAAATATTGATTTGAACATCTTTCTTAGTTAACTTTTTAAGCTCTTCTTTGATCTTATCAACTTCTGATCCTCCTTTACCGATAACGATACCCGGACGAGCAGTATGGATAGTTACAGTGATACGCTTTAAAGTTCTTTCGATAACAACTTTAGAAACACCACCTTTAGCAACACGTACTGAAAGGTATTTACGAATCTTTTCGTCCTCAACTAATTTATCAGAGTAGTTGTTACCTCCGAACCAGTTAGAATCCCATCCTCTGATGATTCCTAATCTATTCCCGATTGGATTAGCTTTTTGTCCCATTTCTGTTAGTTAGTTTGAGGGTTAACGTTTTTGCTATCTACTACTATGGTAACGTGGTTTGAACGCTTACGAATTCTATATCCACGACCTTGAGGTGCTGGTCTTAAACGTTTCAATTGACGACCTCCATCTACTGAGACAGATTTAACGAACAATTGAACATCTTCTGTACTTTGTCCCTCATTTTTTGATTCCCAATTTTTGATGGCAGAAAGTAATAATTTATGAACTTTACCAGCTGCTTCTTTATTGGTAAATTTTAAAATATATAAAGCCTTTTCTACACGTTCGCCTCTGATTAAATCTACAACCAGTCTCATTTTGCGAGGCGAAGTAGGGCAATTATTTAATTTTGCTATTGCTTCCATTTCTTAATTATCTTTTCTTGTCTGCGTGACCTCTAAATGTTCTGGTTGGAGCAAACTCACCTAATTTATGACCAACCATGTTTTCGGTTACATAAACCGGAATGAATTTATTTCCGTTGTGTACTGCGAATGTGTGACCTACGAAATCCGGAGAAATCATTGATCTTCTTGACCAAGTTTTGATTACAGTTCTCTTGCCTGAATCATTCATAACATTAACTTTCTTATCTAAGTTATGGTCAATATAAGGTCCTTTTTTAATCGAACGAGCCATTATTTCTTCCTCCTTTCAACGATGAAACGATCTGAGTATTTCTTTTTGTCGCGAGTTTTGTAGCCTTTAGCTAACAATCCTTTTCTAGAACGTGGGTGACCACCTGATGATCTACCCTCACCACCTCCCATAGGGTGATCTACCGGGTTCATAGCTACACCTCTAACTCTAGGACGGCGACCTAACCAGCGTTTTCTTCCTGCTTTACCTAATACTTCATTAGCATGATCTGAATTAGATACGGATCCGATTGTTGCTGTACAAGTAACCAGGATTAAACGTGTTTCACCAGAAGGTAATTTAATAGTAGCATACTTGCCTTCTCTAGCAGCCAATTGTGCATAAGATCCTGCACTTCTTGCTATCTGACCACCTCTTCCTGGTTTCAATTCAATATTATGAATAATTGAACCCAAAGGAATTTTTGATAATGACAAAGTATTTCCAATTTCTGGAGTAGCATTATCGCCAGATATCACAGTTTGTCCAACTTGGATACCTTCTGGAGCAATAATATATCTTTTTTCTCCATCAACATAATGCAACAATGCAATACGGGCAGTACGATTTGGGTCATACTCTATTGTTGCTACTTTTGCGGGGATGTCTTTCTTGTCGCGTTTGAAATCTATTAGTCGGTACAATTGCTTGTGTCCCCCACCGACATAACGCATAGTCATTTTACCAGCACTGTTACGGCCACCTGATTTCTTTGCTTTCACAACAAGAGATTTTTCAGGAATTCTGGTAGTGATTTCACTGAAATCAGCACCGATTCTGAAACGGGTACCTGGAGTTACTGGTTTAAATTTTCTTAAGCCCATGATTTAATTTAAATATTGCTATAAAAGTCAATAGTTTCGCCTTCTTTTAAGGTTACGATAGCTTTTTTGTATTTAGCTACTCTACCTTGTACAATTCCAGTTTTAGTTGATCTGGTTTTATTTTTACCAACTACAACTTGTGTATTTACTGCAGCTACAGTTACTCCAAACATTGCTTCTACAGCAGATTTAATTTGGATTTTGTTAGCTCTGTAATCACACTGAAAAGTGTAACGATTCAATTTTTCAGTTAACAGAGCGGCTTTTTCTGTAAGCACTGGTTTTTTTAGAATTTCCATATTACTTTGCTAATGCCTCCTCTAATGATTTAACAGAACCTGTTGTCAATACTAGTTTTGCCGCATTTAATACATCATAAGTATTTAAATCAGCAGCTGTAACAACTTTAGTTTTAGCTAAGTTTCTGCTTGATAAATAAACGTTTTGGTTTCCTTCTGCCAATACTACTAATGTTTTCTCATCAGCGAAGTTCAATGCATTTAACAAGCCTACGAAATTCTTAGTCTTAGGAGTTTCAAAGTTAAAATCTTCCAAAACTAAAACACTGTTACTCTGAGCTTTATATGATAAAGCTGATTTACGAGCAAGCTCTTTTAATTTTTTGTTTAGTTTAAAACTATAGTCACGTGGTTGCGGACCAAAAATTCTACCTCCACCATTGAATAATGGAGACTTGATAGATCCAGCTCTGGCACCACCTGTACCTTTTTGTTTGTACAATTTTCTGGTCGAACCAGCAATTTCATTACGCTGCTTAGCTTTGTGAGTACCTTGACGTTGGTTAGCCAAGTATTGTTTCACGTCTAAGTAGATAGCATGATCGTTAGGCTCAATACCAAAGATTCCCTCAGGAAGTTGCACCTTGGCACCTGTTTCTTTACCTGAGATGTTTAATACTTTAACTTCCATCTTACTTCTCAATTAATACGTACGAACCTTTAGCTCCCGGGATAGAACCGCTAACTACTAATAAATTTTGCTCAGCAAAAACTTTAACGATTTGCAAGTTTTGGACTTTCACTCTTGAACCACCTGTTCTTCCGGCCATTCTCATTCCTTTAAATACTTTTGAAGGATAAGAAGCAGCTCCTAATGAACCTGGCGCTCTCATACGGTTATGCTGACCGTGAGTTTGCATACCCACACCCGCAAAACCATGACGTTTTACAACCCCCTGAAAACCTTTACCTTTTGAAGTACCAACTACATCAACATAGTCTCCTTCTCCAAAAAGAGTCACATCAACAACTTCACCTAAAGTCTTTTCTGTTTCGAAGTACTTAAATTCCACAACTTTACGTTTAGGAGTAGTACCCGCTTTCGCAAAATGACCTTTCAATGGAGCCGTAGTGTTTTTCTCCTTTTTCTCGTCGTAAGCCAACTGTACAGCAGCATAGCCATCATTCTCGACGGTTTTAACTTGTGTTACAACACAAGGCCCAGCCTCGATTACAGTACAAGGAATATTCTTTCCTTCTGCATCGAAAATACTGGTCATTCCTACTTTTTTTCCAATAATTCCTGACATTTCTTTTTTTAAATTAATCACCCATCGAAGCAGTAGGGCTTCGTTCAAGGTGGACACACTTATCCCAAAAGGGACGGCAAAGATAAGAAACGATTATTAATAATCAAACACTTAGCTATCTATTTTTATTTTTTTATAGTATTTTTTTTCAACAGGATAATCCAACCCTTTTTCCTCCCTTTTTAACCTGCTTTTTTGGAAGAACTTTTCAGTTTAATTTATTTTTTCTAACCAACCACACAATAATCTCTCATTAATAAGGTTAAAAATATATTGTTAACTTTTTAAAACCTATTAAATGAGAACATTCAAACACCTACTGATGTCTATACTTTTCCTCTATTTATCAGTAGTTGCAAAAGGGCAGGAAATCACTAATAACAACATAAACAACCAATTCAAACAAGTTTTTGAGCAATCTAATGATTACCAGAACTACAAAGTCATCAAAAAATCCAGTTTCAACAGCCTCTGGAAAAACAGTCTAGATACCCTCAATATAAAAGACCATAAAATTGCGAGTGAGCTTAAAACCATTAATCAGAAGAATACTGATATACAAAAACTCAAACAAGAACTTGAGAGAAAAAACACAGAGCTTATACATGCTAAACAAAGTGTAGATGAGATATATTTTCTGGGATTTATTGGAATGAACAAATCCTTATATAATATTATCTGTTTTTCCATCATAGCTATTTTACTTATAATATGCATAATTATATATATATGGAATAAACATTCCAAAACAACAGCCAAAGAAAAATCTTTTTTATATGATGAAATCTGCAAGGAATATAAAACCTTCAAAACCCGATCTCATGAAAATGAGAAAAAATTAGCGAGAGAACTACAGGACGAAAGAAATAAACTAGCCGAACATAATATACGATAAGCTGCAATAACAAATTGCAGTTTTACTCTATTATTATAGTTGAATTGCAACAAATAAAGCAGCTGAAAGAGAAATCTGTGTCAAAATCATTTATTTTTCTGCACTCATTAAAATACTTATCCTAACAAAAAATATCGATTATCTTGTTTAGTATAATTTGGAATAATCTACAAAACTAAATACTGACATTTATTGTATAGTACATAGCTATCAGCAGATAACCTTACTTCTTCAAACCTTGAAGCATCTCTAACACATCTCTAAAGCTTCTCTTAACGAAGGATGAAGCTTCTTTAGTTATTAGAACTCTCAACTGATTTTAGAGATTACTTATTTTATCTTAAACTGGTAAAATCATACAGCCGAATGCTTTCGAATAAGTGACAAAAGTTAACAAAAATACTGTACTCACTCTTATTACTAACAGATTTCTCCTCTTATATTCAAATGACACCCTTCTCATTCTAACACAAACTTTTATTTACAAAGTTTCGGTAAGAATATTAGATATCCGCTTTGCCAGAACTCAATCTTTTAATCAGTTCCGCACTCTGCAATCTTCCATGCTCCAAAAGGTCTTTAAAAAAATCTTTAGTTTCGTTAAAATGATTTTTATACCCTTCCATATCTTTGTATTTAATAATAGAGGCCCATTCCCTAACAGCAGTATGAAATTCCAAATCATCCCCTCTAATACTTTTATCATACAATGCAGCCCTAATGGTATCTTCTAACAATTCTTCATTTTTAAACAAATACTCTACAATACCAAGTCGCAGTTTAAAAGGAGGTGTTTGTCCCACCAAATTCTCATAGGGATTAATTCTCAACGAATACCAGGCATCTACCATAGCCAATAAACTCAAATGAGAATTAGATTTAGCTAAAGCCTGATTATCTCCCAGACTAAACTCGCGCATAATCTCGTCATCAAACAACATCAAATTAGTTTGTCCATGAAAAACAAACTTCTTTGCTGCATATATCCTTTTTCTAAATGCTTCTTCATCCTCTTGAATCATCATTTTAAATAATTCAGATTCCGATTTTGCATAAGCACTGATCTGCTCCTGAGCGTATGGGTTCAAAATAGCCAACCCGGCATACACATGCGACTTATAACTATATATTCGTAGGGTAGTCAAAATTTTCACATTATCAATACCGCTAACATATGCCCCATTATTCCAGGGATAATAGCCTGCATTCTTCCAGGCGGTCCCCATACTCTCAAACCCCATGTGGGTTAATGCCTGGGTATCCGCCATGATACGATCATGCTGGTGATAATCTTCCAATTCTATAATTTCTGATTCCAACTTTGCTAAGACCCCTTTAGCTTCTTCATACTTCTCAGGAGTAATACGATGCGGCGCAATAATCAGTTTTTGTCCCTCTGTTCTAAAACCAGGTCCATGCAAAGAATGCGTTATTAAAAGAGATGTTTCCTTAGGGAGATATTTTTCAAAAGCATCAATCTCCGGCGTTTTCACAGAAGTCATACCCGTTACCAATGCATTAGGCTTTGTAAAAAATGCACAGGCAGCAACTACCTCTCCTATCTTTTCAGCCTCTACAGCATAAAAAATAAAATCTGCCAGCTTAGACACTTCACTACCGTCCTTTAAAACAGTTATATTTTTCCCCTGCAATTCTTTTTGCAAAGCCTCTTGCTTTTCAGGTAAATCGCAGCCATATACAGTCAGGCCCTGTTCGGCAAACTTTATGGCATAAAGTTTCCCCATATCACCCAACCCAATAATTCCGATATTCATGTTGCGTAAAAATAGCAAAAAGTAAATTGGTCTTTATTTTTTATAACAATAAAATTAATACACTGATAATCAATTTTTAAAAGACAATAGACTGACAAACCTTTTCAAAAACAGATTAGTGGCACAGTTTCTGTTATGGAAACCTCATATATAAACAACACAAATTATGAAAAAAGTTTTTCTTTTATTTACTGCCCTTTTTACCTTGTCTTTATCACAAGTATCGGCGCAAGATTACAAAAATGCTATCGGAGGTCGTTTTGGTGCTGCTAATGGTATAAGTTTTAAAACAGGATTAAATAATAAAGGCATGCTGGAATTAATTGGTAATTTCAGAAGCAATAGCGGAAGCAACTGGGTTAGAGTTACTGGTTTGTATGAAGTATATAACCCTATCAATGGTGCTAATGGCTTAAATTGGTACTATGGTGGTGGTGCATCTCTTGGCTCTTATAAAGTTAAAGGTTATGATGGTGATTTTTACCTGGCCGCTAATGGTGTTTTAGGTTTAGATTACAAATTCAACGGTGCGCCTATCAACATTTCTCTTGACTGGGTTCCTGCTTTGGAACTCACTCCTAGTACTGGTTTTTGGGGAGGTGATATAGGCTTAGGTGTTAGATTTACTTTCTAAAAGATTTAGAAAAACACATTCAATAAAAAANAATCACACTTTAATTTCTACTTCAACACCTGAAGGTAATTCTAATTTCATTAGAGCATCAACAGTTTTAGCTGAAGCACTGTAAATATCCAACAATCTTTTGTAAGAACACAATTGAAATTGCTCTCTTGCTTTCTTATTTACGTGTGGTGAACGCAATACAGTATAGATTTTTTTCTCTGTAGGAAGAGGAATTGGACCACTAACTACTGCACCTGTAGGCTTTACAGTTTTTACGATTTTCTCAGCAGATTTATCTACTAAATTGTAATCGTAAGATTTTAATTTAATTCTGATTCTTTGGCTCATTTTGTTTTTAATTATGGTTCACGTTAGAGCTATTTGTAACGCAAACCGGATTTATCTTATTTACTTACTTAAAGTAGAAAGTAAAAGCGCACAAAGCTGCTTTAAACTTTCTACTCTAAACTTATAGTTTTAAGCTTTAGCTCCTTTTACTTTAGCTATAACTTCATCCTGAATGTTTCTTGGCGCACCTTCATAGTGATCAAACTCCATTGTTGAAGTTGCTCTACCTGAAGTAATGGTACGTAATTGAGTCACATAACCGAACATCTCTGAAAGCGGAACCAATGCTTTGATTACCTGAGCTCCATTTCTAGAGTCTAATCCTTGCATTTGACCACGACGACGGTTCAAGTCACCCATAACATCACCCATGTTTTCTTCTGGTGTTAACACTTCTACCTTCATGATAGGCTCCATTAATATTGGAGAACATTTTGGTAAAGCTTCACGGAATGCCATTCTAGCAGCTAATTCAAAAGATAGAGAGTCAGAGTCAACCGCGTGGAAAGAACCATCGATTAAACGAACTTTCATTCCTGACAATGGATAACCAGCCAATACACCATTTGCTAAAGAAGACTCGAAACCTTTTTGTACAGATGGAATATATTCTTTCGGAATAGACCCTCCAACGATTTCGTTCACAAACTGTAAAGGACTCTTAGTAGCATCCCAATCTTCGTCTACCGGAGAGATAACAACTTTGATATCTGCGAATTTACCACGACCACCAGATTGTTTTTTATAAACCTCTCTATGTTCAGTAGTTCCTTGGATAGACTCTTTATAAGCAACCTGAGGAGCTCCTTGATTAACTTCTACTTTAAATTCACGTCTCAAACGGTCTATCAGGATATCTAAGTGAAGCTCACCCATACCTGAAATTACTGTTTGACCTGTATCTTCGTCAGTTTTAACAACGAAAGTAGGATCTTCCTCTGCTAATTTACCTAAAGCAATACCTAATTTATCAACATCAGCCTGAGTTTTCGGCTCAATTGCTAAACCGATAACCGGCTCAGGGAATTTCATTGACTCTAAAACAATAGGATTTTTCTCATCACATAATGTATCCCCTGTTTTGATATCTTTAAAACCTACTACCGCACCAATATCACCAGCCTCAATAAAAGGGATAGGATTTTGCTTGTTAGCATGCATTTGGAAAATACGAGAAATACGCTCTTTGTTTCCTGAACGAGTGTTCAATACGTATGAACCTGCATCTAGTTTACCAGAATAAGCTCTGATGAAACACAAACGACCTACGAAAGGGTCAGTTGCAATTTTAAAACCTAAAGCAGCGAAAGGCTCGTTAGCATCTGGTTTACGAGTTATTTCTTGTTCTGTACGTGGATCTATACCATTAACAGCATCAATATCTAAAGGTGAAGGTAATAACTCCATCACGAAGTCAAGCATGGTTTGAACACCTTTGTTTTTGAAAGATGAACCACAAACCATAGGAACGATTGAATTATCTAAAACTGCTGCACGTAAAGCATTCAATATTTCGCGCTCAGTTAATGAGTTTGGATCTTCAAAGAATTTCTCCATTAATGACTCATCGTAACCTGCTACTGCTTCCAATAATTTCTCACGGTATTCAGCAACCTCATCCAACATATCATCAGGAATAGGCACTTCTGTAAAAGTCATACCTTTATCAGACTCATTCCAAACAATACCTCTGTTATTGATTAAGTCAACAACACCTTTGAAATCATCTTCTGAACCGATAGGCAATTGCAATGCTACAGCCTCAGAACCTAACATTTCTTTAACTTGTTTACAAACTTTCAAGAAGTCTGCACCAGAACGGTCCATTTTATTAACGAAACCTAAACGTGGAACTTTGTAGTTGTCTGCAAGTCTCCAGTTAGTTTCAGATTGAGGCTCAACACCATCAACCGCAGAAAACAAGAACACTAATCCGTCTAAAACACGTAATGAACGATTTACCTCTACAGTAAAGTCAACGTGTCCCGGTGTATCAATGATGTTCATGTGATATTTCTGACCTCTGTAGTTCCAGTCTACTGTAACCGCAGCAGAAGTAATTGTAATACCACGCTCTTGCTCTTGAGCCATCCAGTCTGTTGTAGCCGAACCTTCGTGGGTTTCACCCAACTTATGGTTTACACCAGAATAAAAAAGGATACGCTCTGTAGTAGTGGTCTTACCTGCATCGATGTGAGCAGCAATACCAATATTTCTTGTGAATTTTAAATCTCTTGCCATTTTATGATTGTTATATCTCAGATTTGGATCTGAAAATAAAACACCGATTATCAATTTTAGAATAACTGATATCGGTGTCTTATCTTTTTATCAATTCATTTCAGTTAAAATTAGAATCTGAAGTGAGAGAAAGCTTTGTTAGCTTCTGCCATCTTATGAGTGTCTTCTCTTTTCTTAACTGCTGCACCTTCTCCTTTAGCTGCAGAGATAATTTCTCCTGCTAATTTTTCCATCATGGTTTTCTCACCACGTTTTCTAGAGTAAGTAATTAACCACTTAATACCTAAAGCAATTTTACGCTCAGGTCTTACCTCTGTAGGTACCTGGAAGTTAGCACCACCTACACGACGTGATTTAACCTCTACTCCTGGCATTACATTATTTAAAGCTTTTTTCCATTGCTCTAAACCGTTTTCGCTTGTTTTTGTTTCTACAATTTCAATTGCTTTGTAGAAAATATCGTATGCGATAGATTTTTTACCGTCATACATCATATTGTTCACAAACCTGGTAACCAAGGTGTCATTAAACTTTGGATCAGGCAGGATGATTCTCTTTTTTGGTTTCGATTTTCTCATGTTCTTGTCCTCCGTTTAATTATTTCTTTTTACCTTTTGCTGGAGCTGCTGCCGCTTGTCCTGGTTTAGGTCTCTTAGTTCCGTATTTAGAACGACGTTGATTTCTTCCAGCAACACCAGCTGTATCTAACGCACCACGTACGATGTGGTAACGAACACCTGGTAAGTCTTTTACCCTACCTCCGCGAACCAACACGATAGAGTGTTCTTGCAGATTGTGTCCTTCTCCAGGGATATAGGCATTCACCTCTTTTCCATTGGTTAAACGAACACGGGCAACTTTACGCATTGCCGAATTTGGTTTTTTAGGGGTAGTAGTATATACACGTGTACATACGCCTCTTCGCTGTGGACAGTTGTCCAACGCTGGAGATTTACTTTTGTCCTCCAGAGCTACTCTACCTTTCCTAACTAATTGTTGAATGGTTGGCATTAAATAGTTCTATTTTTGTTTTTTTGTTAATATTCCTTTAACAGAAGACTTTACGCCTTAAATAAAAAGGAATGCAAAGGTATATTTTTATTTTTGATTTTCAATAGGATACAAAAGGTTTTTTCAAAAAAGGTTGAACTGCAAAAAACACAATCATACCGATTGGTATCATTTCATCAAAATACAGCCCACCCTTTTGCTTCAAAACTATATTATACCCACAAGAAGTTTCCTTAAATCTGAATCTTCAACTCTATATATACTTTAAAAAGTTTTAATAAGTAACAAGCTTGTTACTGTCAGATATACGACATAGTATTTGGGAAAAACTGCATACATCTAAACATCAAAAACATGCCTACAGCAAAACACAAAGGCATTAGATTCATCTAATTAACCTAACAGTTTTAATACTGGCAAAAAAACAGCAAAAGGTCTTTCTATTTTAATAACGAAAGACCTTTGCTTTTTATTATACCGTATATTTAAATTACAGCAACAATTAGCTAAACCTTTCGGCATATTTATCTACAAACCATTTTACAGCAGTATGTTCAGCAGCCCCATTGGTTACTATTACCACTTCTGTAGTAATAAAATCCATATCTAAAAGCGTAAAACATAGTTTTAGATGTTTATGAGGTACAATAGATGAGACGGGTAAAATAGACACTCCCATTCCTTTTTCAACCAATTGTAGTATAGAGTGTACATTATTTGCTTCATGCACTACTTCAGGCACAAAGCCTATTCTACTACATATTTCCAATAATTTATCATAAAAATGAGGCGCATAATCCTGATTAAAAAACACAAAGGGTTTATTTTGCAGATATTGTTTTAGTGCCAAAGGATCTTTCTCGCTTAACAAATCTGAACCTACCAGAACAAAGGGATCTGTAAATAGATGCCTCACTTCCAATTTCTCTGAATATACCGGTCCTCTGATAATCCCCAAATCCAGCTTGCCCGCCTCCAAGGCGGCAAGCTGCTTTATTGACGGAATTTCATAAAGCTTTGTTTTTACGTAAGGAAAAAACGTAGACATCTCTTTCAGTACTTCTATCAGATGATCGTGAAAGGTAGAGCTAATATACCCTATCCTCAACTCTCCACTAATCGAATCATGAATTTGTCTCACAATATTTTTACTTTCAGATAGGCTCTCAAATAACTCATCAACCTGTTTTTTGAAATAAATACCTGCATCGGTCAACTTCACCTTTTTATTATTTCGGTCAAAAAGCACTACACCAAGCTCCTCCTCCAATTCTTTAATCTGCCTGCTCAAAGGTGGCTGCGATACAAATAACTTACTTGCTGCTTTACGAAAATGCAATTCTTCAGCTACTGTTTTAAAATAAAGCAAATGTCTCAACTCCATATTGATACCCAAAAAGACTCACAATAATACAAAATAAGTATTTTTAAAGTATCACACAAGATCTTAAGTTTGAGAAAATCATCACACAATGAAAAAATCAACTATAGAAGAAATCAGAGAGAGATTTGACCATGATGTTGAGCGCTTCTCGAATTTGGACACAGGACAACAAACTGTAATCGACGCTAAACTATGTTTAGAACTCATTACGGATGCCGCACAGACAACTATCCCAACGGCAAAAAAAATATTAGACATAGGTTGCGGAGCCGGTAACTACACAGTTAAAGCACTACAAAAGCTTCCAAATATGGATTGCACTTTAATAGACCTTAGCCTTCCCATGCTCAATAAAGCCACAGAAAGAATAGAAAAATTAACAACAGGGCACATCACTACTATACAGGGAGATATTTTAGAAGTATCACTGAGAGAACATGAATATGATGTTGTTTTGGCCGGAGCCGTCTTGCATCATTTGAGAACAGACGACGATTGGGATATTGTATTCAATAAAATCTATCGTTCCTTAAAACCCAATGGTAGTTTTTGGATATGCGACCTCATCACACATGATACACCACTTATACAACAACTATTTGAAAAAAGCTACGGAGAATTTCTTGAAAAACTTGGAGGTAAAGAATACAAAAAGAGTGTTCTTGATTATATAGCAAAAGAAGACAGTCCAAGATCAGTCACTTTTCAAACAGATCTTTTAAAAAAAGTAGGCTTCAGACACATAGAAATATTGCATAAAAATTCCTGCTTTGCAGCTTTTGGCGCAATTAAATAAAAAAAAGGCTTTCCGGAATAATTCGGAAAGCCTTCTTTAATTTATGGTACAGTTGATTGATTATACAACTCCTTGTGCTATCATTGCATCAGCAACTTTAACAAAGCCACCTATGTTAGCACCTTTTTCGTAATTCACATGCCCATCTTCTTCTGTGCCATATTTTACACAGATAGAATGGATGTCATGCATAATTTCTTTCAATTTAGCATCAACTTTTTCTCTTGTCCAGTTATAACGTAAAGAGTTCTGTGCCATCTCTAAACCAGAAACTGCAACCCCACCAGCATTAGCAGCTTTTCCTGGAGCATAGAAAACTTTAGCACTATTAAACTCATGAACCGCTTCCGGAGTACATGGCATATTAGCACCTTCAGCCACACAGAAACATCCGTTGGCAATTAGTTTCTTAGCATCCTCACCGTTCAATTCATTTTGAGTTGCATTTGGTAAGGCGATATCACATTTAATACCCCAAGGTTTTTCACCGTCAAAATATTGAGCAGATGGATATTCGGAAATATATTCTTTAATTCTACCTCTTAAATTATCTTTCAAATTTTTGATATAAGCCAATTTAGCTAAATCTATACCTTCCGGATCATAGATAAAACCCGCAGAATCTGACATAGTCAACACTTTAGCTCCTTGTTGAATACATTTTTCTGCCGCAAATTGAGCTACGTTTCCAGAACCAGAAATAACAACAGTTTTACCCAACAGTTGCTTTCCTTGTGTTTTAAAAATCTCTTCTACAAAATAAACCAAACCGTAACCCGTTGCTTCCGGTCTAATTTGGCTACCACCCCACTCGAGACTTTTTCCGGTTAAAACACCAGTAAACTCGTTTTGTAATCTTTTATATTGACCGAATAAATAGCCAATTTCTCTTTTACCAACACCAATATCTCCGGCAGGAACATCTAAGTTAGCTCCAATATGACGAGAAAGCTCTGTCATAAAACTTTGGCAAAAACGCATTACTTCGTTGTCTGATTTTCCTTTTGGATCAAAATCAGAACCACCTTTACCTCCGCCCATTGGCAAGCCTGTTAAACTGTTTTTAAAAACCTGCTCAAAAGCTAAGAATTTTAAAACGCTTAAAGTTACAGATGGATGAAAACGCAAACCTCCTTTATATGGACCAATTGCACTGTTCATTTGTATACGATACCCTCTGTTTACTTGAATCTCTCCTTTATCATCAATCCAAGGCACCCTAAACATAATAACTCTTTCCGGCTCAGCTATTCTTTCGAATATCTTATTGTTTTTGTAGATAGGATGTTTTTCAATGTAAGGTAAAACAGACTCAGCTACTTCTGTAACCGCCTGCAAAAATTCAGGCTCAGCAGCATTTCTTACCTTGATGATGTTTAAAGAATCGTTTGTTTCAAGCATGACTTAATACAGTTATTTATTTTTTGGTGCGCTAAAAATACGATTTTATCAACAAAGACAGATATAAAATCAAATAAAAATCACAAAAAACATCAATTATTATAATTTTATCAAATTCAACTTTTCTAAACGCCTCCAAATTGACATATTCGCAATTATATTCTAAAAACAACACCCCATTTCACATAATTACAAAGCTTTATTTACATTTCACAATCAAAAATTACAGAAATCATGTGTTTTATCAATTAATATTTGTTCTGACTACCGTCTATTTTTCAAAATATGTGATCCACTATCAACAAAAACGATCTCTTTCGGGTTCTTTCTTTATATGTTTTCTCATATTTCCGTTTTATATACCTTAATTATATATTTGAATAAAAAAACAGAGTTTTGAAGAAACGTATAGCAATTTTTGCTTCTGGATCCGGGTCTAATGCCCAGAAAATAATGGAGCATTTTAAAAACAATGAAGAAGCAGAGGTAACCCTTGTTTTAACCAACAATCCCGAAGCTTATGTATTACAAAGGGCTGATAATTTTGAAATACCTACACATATTTTTGACCGTAGCGAATTCAGAGATACCGATGAAATCGTTTCTTTACTGAGAAATCTGGAAATAGATCTTATTGTGCTTGCCGGCTTCCTTTGGTTGATTCCAAAAAATCTTATTGAAGCTTTCCCTAACAGGATCATCAATATCCATCCATCTTTACTACCAGCTTATGGCGGAAAAGGTATGTATGGAGACCATGTACACAAAAGTGTGCTTAGCAATAAAGAAACCGAATCTGGCATTACCATACATTATGTTAATGAGCATTTTGATGATGGAGAGATTATTTATCAGGGTAGATTTAAGATTGAACCTACTGATGATCTGGAAATGGTTAAATTTAAAGGGCAACAATTAGAACACACTCATTTCCCTAGAGTTGTAGAGAACTTACTCAAGAAAATGAAGTAAAACTTTTCGAACCTTTTTATGTTATTTTTTGAAATTCTATAACAGATGGAAAACAACAAACCTCAGCCTCAAAAAAACAAAAGAGGAAAGCTCTTTTTTTATCTGGCAACTATATTTATCCTATTCTTAGCAGCCTTCTTATATTATAGATATTATTTTGTTTTTGGAGAAGGGGTTAAAGCCGGACAGCTTAACTACTTTGTAAAAAAAGGATATGTATTTAAAACTTATGAAGGGAGGTTGATACAATCTGGTTTTCGACCTGGTTCTGCTGGAGGTGTAGGTTCTAACGAATTCAGATTTTCGGTTATTGATGAAAATGTTGCCGAAAAACTAAATAGCAATGCAGGTTCTTACCTAGAACTACACTATAAAGAATACCTGAACCCACTACCCTGGAGAGGTAAAAGTGAATTTATTGTTGATAGTATCGTTTCTGTTAAACCTGTTAATAATTTGGGTAATTATTAAAGCTACAAAAGAAGACAGCGTCAATTTTAAAACCCAAGAGGGCACCAAATACTCTGGTTTACTCTAAATTGGCATGTCTCTTCAACATCATCTGTGCATCCTGCTTGCTAGTTTGCCATAAAGTATGAAACACAGCATCGCAAACCAACAACAAAGCTTGTTCAAACAATGTGCCTGCATACTGTTTAGAAACTTCCTGTTCATAATCATATTTACTTGCAGCAGGTAAAACAAGTGTCAGATCTGAAATCTTGGATAATTCAGAACCAGCATCAGTAGTATAACAGACTACCTTGGCGCCCTGTTCTTTGGCTTTTTGAGCAGCCTTAATTACTGAATGCGTACTTCCAGATCCGGATGCAACAACCAATAAATCTCCATCAGAAATTGCAGGAGCAGTAATTTCTCCAACAATACTTGCCCGAAACCCTAAATGAATTAAGCGCATAGCAAAACCACTTAATGCCAGACCAGAACGTCCAACACCTTTCACAAAGACATTGTTGGCTTGCCGAATATAATCTAATAATAAAGACAACTCCTCATATTCCAGATTATTGATTAACCGAACATGCTCTTCCAGAATCATCTTCAAATTGTCTTTCAACACAACTATACTATCTGAACTGCCTGTTTCCATAGTTTATTCAAAAACAATAGTCTTATTATTAAAAACAAAAACCCGATCTTCAAAAACCAGATGCAAAGCTTTTGCTAAAACAGATGTTTCTATTTCTTTTCCTGCTCTAACCATATCAGACACCATATAGGTATGGTTAACCGGAATAGTCTGTTGTACTATAATAGGTCCCTCATCCAAATCATTTGTCACAAAATGCGCAGTAGCACCAATTAATTTAACACCACGGTGAAAAGCTCTCTTATATGGGCTTGCACCTATAAATGCCGGTAAAAATGAATGGTGAATATTGATGATCTGATTTGGGTAAGAGGCTACAAATTCAGGAGATATTATGCGCATATATTTTGCCAGTACCAGATAATCGAATTGATAAAAAGCTAATTGCTCTTGAATTTCACATTCAAAATCCATTTTTTCTTTATCCTCATGCGTGATATAATGAAAAGGCACATTAAAACGTTCGCACAGGTCGCCCAGCATTGGATAATTACCTATCACTGCCTCTACACTGGCTCCTAAGGTTTTAAAATGGTTTCTTACCAGAATATCACTCAAACAATGGTATTCTTTGGTAACCAGTACTACAATTTTCTTTTCCGGTTCGGGGTTTACCTTTACACTTGCATCCACAGGTAAAACAGCTCTTAAACCTTTTTCTAAAGATGGTAAATCGTCAAAGGACTCAATAACCAACCTCGCAAAAAACATACTTTCTAAAGTATCTACAAATTCACGCATGGTTAGAATATTGATACCAAATTTTGCCATTACCCCAGAAATCTCCGCAACCAAGCCTACCCTATCCTTACACTGTATAACTATTACCATTGTCAGTAAAATTTTAAGTGCCTAAATTAAACAAAATCCACACATTGCAAAGTAAACAAACAAAAAAGCACCCTTTCAGGTGCCTTGCTTATTTATTTCAACTTTTTTTAGATTTTAGTTGCTGTAGCTCTTTTTTTAAGGCATCTATCTGTTCCTGCTGTTCTTTGAGCGCCTCAACCAAAACAGGAATCAAATCATCTTTATTGAAGTCTTTATATTTAGCCACTTTAGCACTTCCTTTATTAGATTTATGAATTATCGAAGATTCGTAAACCATAGCCGGAAAAACCTGCTCCACATTTTCTACCATAAAACCATACTGATTTCCGGTAGGCAGCTTCAAATAACTGTATTTATCTACATTATATTTAAAAGTTACTGGTTGTAGATTTTTCAGCTTAACAGTAGAATTTTCAATCCTACTTACCTCTATTTTCAGCTCTTCTTCATTAACAGATTGAGATTTTGCTACTTGAAATACGAATACAAGCACCAATACTGAATATAATTTTAAAATTGTCTTTTGCATTGTTATTAATTTAAATGTTTGAACTGATGCGTTAATCATCGGTAAATCTCAAAATTTAAACTAACAATTTGGAGGAGGGCAATGTAAACTGATATAAACGTCTGTCAATTCTTTGTTGAAAAAGAAGTTACCTTTCTTCACCTTCCTTTCTACAGAAGTGTGCTGCATAGAAATTACAATAAAGTCTTCTTCATAAAATCTTCTGACATCATTGTCCTCTTCTGTTTCGTTATCTTCCATGGCATATTTCGCTTCAACATTCTTATGCACAGACAATCTAACACTATCAATAAAAAGAAAGTTCAGAAGTATAAAACATAAAAAAAGGCTCAAAATACGAAACATACATAAATAGCTTTGTACAAAGATATTTTTTTTGAAATTATTCCAAAATCCTCCATATCAAAATCTGCTCTCTTCCATTTCAAAATCTAAATCGGCGATTTACTTTTTACTCCCTGCTTTCCATATAAACGTTGCTAACACAAAAGACAAAGTAGCAGAAGTAATCCAAAAAACAGATACCATACTAAAATCATAAACAATCAAGCCTTTCTCCATACTCTTACCACTTTCTATCAATCTTCCGCTAAGAATATCTTGTAATCCCGCTCCCACGTAACTAGCTATACCTATTACACCCAACGCAGCCCCAGATGCTTTCTTTGGAGCTAAATCTACAGCCATTAATCCTCCTAAAAAGCAAATCAACACTCCTATAGAGATACCAAAAATCACCATGGCCAAAATAAACAACCAGGTTCTTTCCTCTGGTGCATACAGAAAAAGTGATATACCTATGGTATTCAATATACCAAATATTAACGCTGGTATGTTTCGGGTTCCCCGAAAAAATTTATCCGAAATAACACCCGATAATACCGTTCCTATAATACCACAAACAGAACTAACAGATATGATAGAACTGGCTTCTACTATTGTAAAACCTTTAGCATTTTCCAAATAAAAAATGCCCCAACTATTGATTGCATAACGACTGATATACATAAGAGAACTGGACAATGCCAATATCCAGATATATGGATTTTTCAATACTTCCAGTTGCTGCCCCGTTACAGACACTGTGTTTTTGACCTCTGAATCTTTTTTTTCCAGTATAGAGATTCCCTTATTATAAGGGCTTTCGTGAAGAAAAGAAAAAACAATGATCGCCCCTATTATTCCAAACAAACCTGCTCCCCAAAAACCCCATTGCCAACCTGCAGTTGTTACAATAAAAGCTATTGCTATAAAAGTAATGCTCTCTCCTATATTATGGCTGGTACTCCAAAAACCGTAGAAACTTCCTCGCTCTTTATCACTAAACCACCGGGTTATAGCTACCACACTGGACGGAGCTCCCATACTCTGAAACCAACCATTAAAACCCCAAAGTATTGTAAAGGCTATGAAAGAAGAGGTAAAACCTAGACTCAGACATATCAGTGCCGAGGCTAGCAGACCTAAGGCCATAAATTTCCTGATGTTTACCCTATCAGCCAAAAAACCATTAACGAATTTGCCAACTGCATAGCTAAAAAACAATGCCGAACCTATAATTCCCAACTCTGTTTCTGTAAGTATACCCGCTTTTACTAACGGTGTTTTGATAACATTTAGGCATAACCGACATACATAATATAATCCATAACCAATAGTTGCCGACAGAAATACCTGCCACTTTAATCTGTTATAATGTTTCTTTTGTCCTTCTTCTGTGAACATATATTTACATTCTGCTTATAAAACAGGGCTGTCTGAAAAGTAGTAGTAGCTACCGTTGTTTTTGTCATTCCGACGGCAGAAGGAATCTATCTGCAAAGATATTCAAAGCAGTTTTAGATCCTTCCTATCGTCAGAGCCTGCCCCGAATTCTTCGGGGATGACAAACTTTTCGAACAACCTATTTTGGAATCTTGTTATTTTCTTTTGATTTGTTTAAGATAGTCTATCAGATATTGTGGTCTGTCAGTTTGTAGAATCCTTGCGTTTAATTCCTTAACCAAATATCCATAACCTTTATCCGGATCTTTTAAAGACATATCATCATCATGCCCACCAGCCATGGTATCCCATAGCGTGTTGTACCAAATCAGAGATTTTCCCTGTAAGGTTTTTGATAGCTGCTTGGGTAAAGGATTACTATCTTTTACAAAGAGCAGCTCGAATGCTATGGGCTGCATTTCCTTCAGAAAATCATCTATCATTTGCTGCGCATTGGGTTTATCTAAATTGACTATAGGCATGTAAATCACCTTATCCAGATATTTTCCAAACTGCTCTTTTACTTTTTGTACGGGCGCAGTGCCTTTCATAATGATATGATCTGTGGTACCTGTTTTTTCCAACAAGGCATAAACTTCATCAAAAACATCATAGGCTTTATCCAAGTTGATCATGATCCTTCCCTTTGCCGTTAATAACGCTTCTTCCAGTGTAGGCACCTTATGAATGGTTTTGATAGCGATCCCATTTTTCAACTTTAATGTTCTGATGGAATCCAAGGTCCATTCGCTTACCTTTCCCTTTCCTGTAGTTGTTCTGTCCAGAGTTTTATCATGCATCAGAATCAACTGACCGTCCCTTGTTTTCTGGATATCCAGTTCTACTACATCTACTCCCAGTTTTATGGCGTTTTCTATGGCCTGGATAGAATTTTCCGGTGCATACCGCCAATCTCCCCGATGGGACACGACTAATACTTCTTTTCCTTTTTTATCGTAAAGTTTTTGACGTGTTTCTGCTACATGGTTTTGAGCAAAAATTGCCAATGGACTGAAATACAGCAATAATATAACGACCTTAAAACTTAATCTCTTTAACATCATTTTTAATTTTCGGGATTAATCAATATATAAAAGACTGACCATTTCATTATTCTACAATAATTTTTACTGAATCATTATCCTTTTCCCCCTGCAAGGAAACCACATATATCCCTTTTTGCAGAGAAATGGGTAATGATATCTTAGCTGTTTCCTGATTGATTGAAGCTGAGAACACCTCTTGCCCCGCTATCGTAAATACTTTCACAAAGGCTTTTTTAGTTAGTTTTTCATCCAACTCCAATACAAGCTTTTTATCAGCACTGTAGTAAACGCTTAATTTGTTTTTTGCCTGGATATTAAAATTCACAGTAACAATATTGGATAATGACGTTTTTCCATCAAAATCAACTTGTTCCAATTGATAGTAATTTATACCTATTAATGGATTATAATCTATAAAATGATAATCCAGAACCTGAGTTGAATTTCCATTTCCACTTACCACCCCTAATGTGGTAAAATCCTGAGCATTTGATGACCTTAAAACTCTGAAATGAGAATTATCTGACTCTGAAACAGTTTTCCATTGTATTTTGACTTGGCTATTATGAGCAGTTGCCGTAAATGAACTTAACTGCACAGGTAATGGAGAAGGAACGAGTTTCCTAATGCTATTGTTGAAATTATCGGCCACGTATATATTTCCACTCTCATCTACAACCACATCATAAGGTTGATTAAAAGTTGCTACATTTCCCAAACCATCTATTTTTCCTGTACTACCAGTTCCTCCAATAGTTGTTACTGTAGCTGTTGTCCAATCGCTATTTTCTCCTGGAGTTATTTTTCTGATTCTATGATTAGAAGCATCAGCCAATATGATATTGCCGTTATTATCGAAATTTAAGCCAAAAATATCTCCTAACTTAACGGTTAATGGAAGTCCTGACGTTCCGTCGTCGTATCCTTTTGTACTTCCTACAATAGTAGAAACTACACCTGCTTTAGTAACCAATTTTATCTTGTTTGCGTCAGAAACAAATAGATTATCTTGTGCATCAATAGCGAGGGCAATTGGCTGTGTGAATATTGCGGTTGTTCCATCTCCTGCAAATGTACTTACTATACCATCTGTTCCTATTTTCCTAATTCTTCTATTATCTCTATCTGCAACAAAAATGTTCCCTTCACTATCTACCACGGCATCTAAAGACTGATTAAATTTAGCTTCTGAAGCCAGTCCATCTTCAAAACCAAGAACTCCTGTTCCTGCAATTGTACTCACCGTACCATCAGCAGCTATCTTTCTTATTCTTGCTCCGTCTTTTTCAACAACGATGATATTTCCGGCTGCATCCATAGTTGACTGCCAGGGAAAGTTAAACTGACCGGGTTTACCTTCTGCATAACCTGCAATACCTGTGCCTGCAAGCGTGGTAACCACACCAGTTGGAGTCATTTTACGAATACTATGATTGGTACGATCTGTCACAATGATATTCCCGTCTTTGTCGATTAAAACTCCGTCAGGATTTCTAAATCTGGCCGCAGTTCCCGTCCCATCTACAAAACCAGATGTCGTAGCTCCTGCAACAGTTGTTACCGTATAATTTTGCGACTTTGTTACCATATAGGTCCCCAGCATAAGCATTAAAGTCAAATAAATTCTTTTCATATTTTTTATAAATAATGATTGTTAATTTTTTAAAATCGTAGTCATTACTACACTTCTTCGCCCTGATGACGTAATCACCACACTTTTCAATATTCTTTCTTCTCCTTTGGGTACATGCACTCGAATAACATCTCTATATTTGGAATCAAAGTCGTAAGGAATTCTTCCATTAATGGTATAATAAATAGCTGCTCCCTTTACGGGTATCTTATATTTCAGCTCGAAGTTTTCGCCAAGCAAAGTAGTATCCTTTGCTCCTATTGGTTCCGGCACACGGTAAACAGCACCTTTTTTATCTAAATTGCCAAGATGAGTTGCAACCCTATTTTCAGAAAATTCCTCCCAGTTCTTATTCTCCAGTGGTGTCCAGGCAATTTCCGACAATGCGAAAATGCGTGGATAAACCATATACCTTACTTTTTCCGGTGTTTTCAGATATTCTGTCCAAACATTGGCCTGTACACCAATAATGTATTTTTTTTCATCATCGGTCAATTCATCCGGGACAGGATTGTAAGCATATACTTTAGACAATGGAACGTGACCACCAATAGTTAAAGGCTCTTCACTCGACTGACTTTCTTGTTTATCGAAATATAGATACGGACCGGGTGTCATAATTACCTTATGCGAAAGTTTTGCTGCAGCAATCCCCCCTTTGGTTCCTCTCCAGCTCATCACAGTAGCATTGGGAGCCAATCCGCCCTCTAAAATCTCATCCCACCCAATAATCTGTCTACCTTTTTTATTAAGGTATTTCTCCATTCTTTGGATAAAATAAGATTGCAACTCATGTTCATCTTTCAGCTTTTCTTTCTGGATTCTTTTTTGGCAGAATTCACACGTTTTCCATTTGGTTTTCGGACATTCATCGCCTCCTATATGGATATATTCAGATGGAAACAAAGGCAGCACTTCATCCAGTACATCTTGTAAAAACTTAAAGGTCTGTTCTTTTCCTGCACAAAAAACATCGTCAAAAACGCCCCATTCATAAGCTGCTTTAAAGGAAGTCGGATTTTTACCACAAGCCAATTCAGGGTAGGCAGAAAGTGCAGCTAAAGCATGTCCGGGCATTTCTATTTCGGGTACAACGGTAATATATTTAGATGCGGCATAAGCTACCACCTCCTTCACTTCTTCCTGCGTATAGAATCCACCATACCTCTCGTTATCATATTGTTTAGGATTGTTACGCAGATAACCAATCAAGGTCTGGTCTCTGAAACCTCCGATAGTGGTAAGCTTAGGATATTTTTTAATTTCTATCCTCCAGCCCTGGTCTTCAGTCAAATGCCAATGAAAGGTATTTAGCTTGTAATAAGCCAACATATCTATGTATTCCTTGATAAAACTTACTGGAAACAGGTGTCTCGCAACATCCAAATGCATTCCTCTATAAGCGAACCTTGGATAATCTTCAATCTCCAAAAACGGAATATTGGACTGATTGGTATTCACAATTTGTAATAAGCTTTGCAAACCATAAAAAACACCACGTTCTGTTGTTGAGCGTATACTTATTTCATCCTTTTTAACACTTAGCAGATATCCCTCTTCTTTAATAGCTAAAGATTTATCCAGTATCAATTTCAGGCCCGGCCTTTGCTGTAGATCTATAAAGGAAAGCTGACCGACAAATTTTGCAAGACTGTTAGTGTTATTGAACCCCACAAACTCAACACCAATCTTACTAGATAAAGGATAACTTCCATCTCCAATTATTACTTTTACAGGAGCTGGGATAATTCCTAACGAAGTATTATTTTGAGCTGTTAACTGAGTTAAAGATGTCAGCAATAGCCAAATCAAAACACTAATTTTCTTCATATTTTTTTACTTTTTTAGAACCAGTACTAGCGGATAGTGATCCGAGATGATATCCGTATCTTTATTTTTAATCATAAAGACGGATTTGATTTTTGATTTTAACGGAGTACTCACCCATATATAATCTATACGTACATCATTGTCTGGATCATGTTTTACAACTGGGCTTGGCGCACTTTTTTCAAATCTGCTTTTGTTTTTGTATTTCCAGGCATCGGTATAACCTTTATTGATTAACTGACTGATGACCGAGTAATCAAAACCTCCATTATTTACATTCTGGATATGTGCTCTTGTGGCTTCATGAGCAATTAGTTTATCCAACTTTTGTTTGTTAGGATTATAATAGCTACTGTCTTGAGGAGAAAGACTATTAAAATCTCCCATAATAATGGTCTTACTATTTTTTGGAAGTTGATCTAAATGTCGAATGACTGCCTCCATCTCTGCATTTCTTTTGACATACATAAAAGGATTGAGATGTAGATTTACAAATTGACAGCCTGCTATTTCTGCAGAAAGATATCCGTGTAAAAAACCTTCTGTTATGCGTTGCACATGTTCTATAGGATATTTAGAAATAATTCCTGTAGGATAACCTCTTTCCTTAAGCAATACGGCATAAGGATAGGAAAGCTCTTGGGCGAATTTCAGAAAAGTCTCATGGGTGAAATGATTACATTCTTGCAGTGTAAGAACATCTGCCTGTAAAGAATCTACCAGTTTCACAAATAATGCTTTTTTCTCTGCATCTTTCAATCCTTCCAGAATGTTATAGGAAAGTATCTTTAAGCTCTTACTTTTTTTGACATCAGGTTTTCCTGAAGCATACGCCGCCACCAAAAAAGTGAAACAAAGAAGTAGGCATACCCTTTTCCTGACGTTATTTATCTGTTGAAAAAACATAAATAATGAGGTTGAGTATATTAAGTCAATCGCCATATCGAATTCAGCAATAATCCAGCTCAAGAAGTATTTTCAGTCTAGATTATCCTTTTGAAACTCACTAATGGCGATTGACTAATAAACAGATTAATTACTTATAAATAATCTTACGAATACTATTGTTAATATTGTCTGCCACATAGATATCTCCTTTGGCATCCATTACTACATCATAAGGTTGATTGAAAGTTGCAGCATGTCCTAAACCATCACCTCTGCCTGCGGTTCCGTTTCCTGCAATGGTACTTACCGTTGCTTTTGTCCAGTCATTCCCTGCACCCGGAGTTATTTTTCTTATCCTATTGTTAGAAGCATCTGCCAATAAAATATTGCCTTCATTATCGAAATTGAGTCCGAAAATATCTCCCAATTTCACAGTCAAAGGATCTCCCGGAGTTCCATCATCATAACCTTTTGTACTTCCTACAATAGTTGTCATCACTCCAGATTTAGTGATCATCTTAATACGGTTTCCGTCCGAAACAAACAGATTATCTTGCTTATCTATTGTCAATGCTATTGGAAAGGTTAAAATAGAAGTAGTTCCATCTCCCATAAATGTACTTACCATACCAGCTGGAGTAATTTTTCTGATTCTATAGTTATTTCTATCTGCAACAAAAATATTTCCCTCACTATCTACCACACCATCCAAAGCATGGTTAAATCTGGCGACAGATACATTTCCATCAGTAAAACCTAAAGAACCTGTTCCTGCAATTAAGCTTACTGTGCCATCAGGAGCAATTTTTCTGATTCTACCACCATCTTTTTCTATCACAATAATATTTCCTGCAGCATCCATAGTACTTTGCCAAGGAGTATTAAATTGCCCTGGCTTTCCATTGGCATAACCAGAAACACCTGTTCCTGCAAGAGTGCTAACAACACCTTCCGGAGTCATTTTACGAATACTGTGATTAGTTCTGTCGGTGATGATGATATCTCCATTCAAATCAATCAATAATCCATCCGGATTTCTAAATCTGGCATCCAAACCGTTACCATCTATAAAACCAAATGTGGTAGATCCTGCTATAGTGCTTACTATATAATTGGACACTTGTTCTATCACGGTAAATTTAGGACCGTCTATTTGTTGCCCTTTTACAGTAATGGTTACATTGCCTGTAGTTGCATTATCTGGGACAATAACTTCTAATCTGTTTGGTGCAGCTTCCAAAACAACAGCCCGTACACCATTAAAAGACACCACATTTTCGGTCTTAACTTTAGAAAAGTTTCTTCCGGTAATGACAATAATATCTTTGTTTAAGCCCGAAGAAGGATAAACAGAGGTTACCAATACATCTGTTACAGATGCTACATAACCCGATTCTTTTTTATCACAAGCACCTGCCGTTAACAATAATCCTGCTAAGGCAAAGTGAAAAAATCTCATTTTCATCATGCTAATTTTTTAGGAATTAATTTTCTGAAACAATCATCCATGCATGTGCAACCGCCCTTGGTCTTCCATCTGATGGCCTATTTCTAACCTGTAAAATATCTACTTCCGGATTTCGGATCATCATAGTTGCCGAACCACCTCCATCTAAATTGATAGAAGAATGCGTTCCCAACGCATAGAAAATACCTGAAAGATCTGGATAGGTTGCTCCATTGGAATTGTAGAAATTACGACCATCAACAACAATAAAATACATAATATCGTCTTCGGTATAACCTATGGCAATTCTTGGATCCAATGCTACTGCAAAACGTGAGTTGTCTACTTTCTCTCCATTTCTGGTCAACAAGGCCCCACCTCCCGTGGCTTCCTGCAAATCGGCTTTTACTGCATCATATTCATTGGTATATCCAATAATAGGTTTGCCATCTTTCTTAATCCCAATAAAACTTAAGGCTTGTTGTGGCAAACTTGCAGATGGTGTAAAGTTCCCTTTAATAACCACACCATTCTTGTGTAATGGGCCTCTTGGTAAAAAATTGGCAATATCATAGAAGTCACCGTTTACACCACCCAAAACTTTAGTATTGGCATTTTCTATATATTTTGCCATATCAGGAACAGTTTGCCCCATAAAACTAGGAGAATCATAAGGAGTAGCTACTTTCACTTTTACACCCGGAACTTTTAAATCTGCTTTCAGAATAAAAATTCTGGTTGTCAGACCATCTTTCTTGAGGAAATGAATTTCTGTTTCTTCTATTCCATTGGCTACAACAATGGTAGTATCGGTGTAAACTTCGCTTACAATACCAGATTTTTCCAACAATAGTTTACTTATTTCGGATAGGTTTTTGTCTAAAACTTTTTTTGTCGTTTCTTCATCTTTGCAGGCTGTAAAAAAAACAGCATTCAATACCAATAGATAAAGTAAATTTTTTATCGTCTTTTTCATAATATGACCTATTTTCTTAATATCCATCATTAGGTTCTAAAAGTGTATTCAGCAATAACTCTCTTGCCGGAATTGGCAATTTCGTTTGTGCAGCTCTTAAACCAATATCTTGTTGTGCTCGGCCCAATCTCACCAAATCGTACCATCTGAAACCTTCTCCTAACAGTTCTCTTCTACGTTCCAGCAACACTGCATCCAGGTATTGACCTTCATCACTTACACTAATACTGCTTAATCCTCTTTTGTTCCTCAATTCGTTTAGCCGGCCAATTCCTGCCATACCCTGTCCTTCTGCACTTATCAGGTACATTTCTGCCAATCGGGTAACAATAATAGGATCTGAACCTGTTTGTCCGCTTGGGTACTTATTGATGACATCTAAACCGGAATAGGTATCTACAGAGATTGCCCTGCGTTTGTCTGTAGCATCAAATAGATTCATTACCTCCGTTGTTGGCTTATAGTTGTAGCTTCCACTAACCGGGTGCGCATAAGTATAAAACAAAGTACTTAGGTTAATACTTGATTCTATCGTTTGGTTCAAGAAAGAAAAGATAACTTCTGTATTCTGTTGGGACCTGAAGATCTTTTCAAATTCATCCAATTGGAATCTGCCAGAAGTAATCACTTCCTCAGCAAGTAAAACAGCTTCTCCTTTTCTCCCCTGAACCAGTTTTGCTCTGGCCAATAAAGCCTTTGCTGCATCTTTAGATGCGTAATAATAACCTCCAAAAATTGGTGCTTTATCTATGGCTAATTGCAATTCTGTTTCTATGAAACTCCAAACTTCTGCTTCTGTATTTCTTGGAAGTTTTTGTGTGGCTGTACTATTGATAATAGGTACTCCGCCCCATCTTGTTACCAGATTATAATAGGTGTAACCTCTGAAGAAATGTGCTATCCCTAAAATCTCTTCTCTTCTGCTTTCATTTTGCATATTAGCAGTAGAAGCAATTAAATTATTAATCTGATAAATGGCAGCATAGTAACCGTTCCACTGCGATGCAATATTTCCATTTTCTGGTTGCAGGATATCGTTTATCATTTCCAGATAACCGCCTAAACCAGAAGCACCGCCTCTTACCAAATTACCACCAATAATGTCAAACATTACATAAGAAGAGTTGGTGGGTGTATTTTGTACCCTATTGTAAACTCCGTTTACAAAGGCTTCTATATCTTTTTCGCTCAAGCTTTCGGTTGCCACTTGCGAATGCGGATATAAGTTAAGACTGTCTTCACATGATGAACAAATCATCAGCGCAAGCATCATATATAGTAATGAAATGTATTTTCTCATGATCTTAGAAATTTAAATTAACACCAAAGTTTATAGTTCTTGGCTGAGGCGGAAGTAAGAAATCCTCTCCCATAGTTGTTGGCGACAAACTAATATTTACTTCAGGATCCAACAAAGGATAATTCGTTATTAAAAACAGGTTGTCTCCTTGTACATAAACCCTCATTTTGCTGATCCCCACTCTTTTCAATATCTGCTGGGGTAAGTTATACCCCAATGCAAAAGACCTCAATCTGAGATAAGACCCATCATGCATAAACCGTGTTGAATAAGATGATGACGAGTTAACTGTATTGCCCCAAATAGCTCTTGGAATTGTATTAGACGTTCCCGGCCCCGTCCATCTGCCTTGAGCCTGTGATTCCAGCATAGGCCAAGCACCATTCCCTAAACGATAACCTCCTATCCAAGTTTGATAGATGTCATTCCCATAAGAGAAATTCATAAAAAGGCTTAGGTCAAAATTCTTATAGGTAAAAGTATTGTTGAAACCTCCCGTAAAATCTGGATTGGCAGACCCCAAAATCTGACGGTCATTTACATCAATCTTCCCATCTCTATTCACATCTTCATATTTCACATCACCAGCCCTAATTCCTAAATCGTATTGCGCTTGTGGTACTTCACTATCATCCTGATAAACACCTAATTGCTTGTAGATATAAAAACTTCCTACTTCTTCACCAACCTTAAGCACATGTGTTCTGCCTATTAACAAAGGCTCATCATCTATTAAAGAAGTTAGTTTGTTTTTAATGAACGCTATGTTAAAATCAGACTTCCATAAAATCGGACCTATATTGGCAGTTCCGTTAATAGCAAATTCCAATCCGTGATTGCGCATAGAACCAATATTGCTGATGATACTTGTAAAACCCGAAGTTCCCTCTATCGGTTTACTATACAAAAGGTTGTTGGTATTCTTAACAAAGTAATCTACTGTAAAATTCAACATACCTTTAAACAAACCTAAATCTATACCTGCATTAAACTGAGTCGCCTTTTCCCAAGTCAAATCGCGGTTACCGAAACTAGCTATAGCAATACCACTTTTGTTATTGTAATTGTAACCACCTCCTGTCAAAGCCTGATAAGCAAAAGCATTTACCCCTTCAATATTACCTGTTGCTCCATAACTGGTTCTTAATTTCAAATCACTTTTAGGCATATTCCAGAAAGGTTCGTTAGAAATTACCCATCCTGCAGAAGCAGCAGGAAAGTAGCCGTATCTATTTTCTGGTGCAAAACGAGATGATCCATCAGATCTTAAAGAAAGATTTAACAAATACCGGCCTTTGTAACCTAAATTTGCCCTACCAAAGAATGACTGCATACTGGTAGCATATAAATTGGTCATAGCTTCAGTATACTCTGCTGCTACCACATTTACATCAAAAGATGGTGAAGGAAAATTCTGTCCCTCAACCCCTATTAAGGTATTATTTACTTTTTGAAAGGAATGTCCTAATAGGAAATCCAAGTTCAAATCGTTTACCTGTTTTTTATAGTTTGCAGTATTTTCAAAAATGATATTTGTTTGTAACTTCCTATCATCATACAATTTACCCACTCCAGCACCATAAGGATGTGAGTTAGTGTAATACACATAGTCTTGCGTATGAATCAAATCTGAGCCAAAAGAAGATTTTAGGGTTAATTCTTTATTCAGTTTAATATTTACAAAAGCGTTTGCTAATAAGCGATAATTGTCTAAATAAACCTTTTCTTCGTTAATAGCCTGTATCGGGTTATGATTCAATAGCTCATTGGTTCCACCTACATAATATGTCCCATCTGGCTTGTAGGGCACATCAAATGTACGTTGTTCCAGAGCTCTAGGAATTAAGTTTGTTCCCAAGTTGTAACCAGATGGAACGCGGTTATTATTAGAATAGCTAAAGTTGGTATTTACACCAAAATCTAACCATTTATTTACCTCGTTAGACAGGTTTACTTTTGCATTGTATTTTTTAAAGCGATTGCCAATAAAAACACCTTCCTGATCTAAGTATCCTCCAGAAACATAATATTTAGATTTATCTGTTCCCCCTGCAATAGACACATTTAGGTTACTGGCTATAGCTGTTCTGGTAATTAAATCTAACCAATCTGTTGCTGGCCTATTTGGGTATGGATTGGTTATTGGCGCAACAAATTTACCATCACCCATGGTAAAACTATTTTGGATATTATAGTTGTCAATAGCCTCATTAACAACTTCTACATATAAATCCGGATCGGCCATTTTCAAATTATCCAATCTGGTCAGATTCTGTATTCCGGTATAAGCATTTACAGAAATGGTAGATTTCCCTTTAGTTCCAGATTTTGTGGTAATAATGATAACGCCATTAGTAGCTCTTGACCCATAAATAGAAGCTGCTGCTGCATCTTTTAGTACATCTATAGATTCTATATCATTAGGGTTTAATTCTGATAGGGCGTTCATGCTTTGTCCAAAATTACCCAAATCTGCATCTGATGGCGTAACCGGAACTCCGTCTATTACATACAAAGGTTCGTTACTTGCCGAAAGTGAGCCTACACCTCTAATGCTCACCCTATTTTTACTTCCCGGAATACCGGATGCAGCTGTTATCACCACACCTGGAATACGCCCTTGCAACATTTGGTCGGGTCCCAAAACTGGTCTTGCATTCAGTTCTGTGTTTTTAAAAGTGCTGATAGCACTTGTTACATCGCTTCTTTTTTGTGTACCATAACCTATTACAGTAATTTCGTTGAGTGCCTGTAACGATTCCCTTAGCACTATATCGATAGTTTTTTGCCCATTGTAGTTTATTTCCTGCGTTATAAATCCAAGATAAGAGAATATAAGTGTACTGTTAGACGTTACCGCTAATGTGTAATTCCCGTTCACATCTGTCTGTGTTCCTTTGCTTTCTCCTTTGACAGTAACACTTACCCCTACAAGAGGATTACCATCTTTATCTACCACTGTCCCATTTACAGGCAAATTAGCCTGCAGTTCCTTTTTTTCTTTTACAATTACTGCCTTGTCTTCCAGTGCATATACAAAAGGTTGATTTTTAAAACATAAATCAAGGACATCTTTTAACTCAGCATTCTGCACATTAATAGAAATAGGATTTGCTTTTTTCAGCAAATTGAGGTTATAAATAAAATCGTAACCACTTTGATTACGGATTTCTTTAATGATCACATTAAGTGAAACATCTTTCTTATTCAGTGTAATCTTTTGAGCAAAACTCTTGGCACTTACCTGAAATATTGCTGCTGTTAAAAAAACTATAATCAGCTTCATAATCAGTAGTATTTTGTATAATGCATGGGTATTACTTCCACGTATTAAATGTGGTTTTAAATTCATAAATTTGAACTGTTTGGGTTAGTAAATTTTTATCTCAAGTAAATTTTTAGTCTGATGATTCAGATAAGTAAATCCGAACTTTATGATCAGAAGTGCTTCGACTCACTTCTGATCTTTATCGGAAATATGTAGAAATACTATTTCATAACATACACCCTCCTTCCCTTACCAAAGGCATCCCCTGGCTCGATTTTAAATTTCACGTTTCCTGTTGATTCTATAATTTTCAATAAAGCTGATATGTTTCTCTGCATAGATATTTCTGCCCCAAAAGCCAAGCTAGCATCGGGTTTAAATTGATAAACTACCTCTACATCATACCAACGAGCAATTTTCCCCATAATCTCTTCTAAACTTCCGTTAAACTTGAAATAACCATTTTTCCAAGCTACCACTTCATCTAAATCAACCTTATTATTAACCCGAAGACTTTGACTGGTAAGCAATGTCTGCTGCCCAGGATGAAGAATTTCAAACATGTTATGTTTATTAGATAAGACTTTAACTTTTCCTTCTAACAATGTTGTTGTTATGGCTTTATCTTCGGGATAGCTACTGATATTAAAATGAGTTCCCAACACCCGCACTTCCTGTTGATCGGTTTTAACTATAAAGGGATGTAATGGATCTTTTGCTACTTCAAAATAGGCTTCGCCTGCTAATTCTACATACCGCTGCCCTTGCTCATTTAAGGTTGTACTATAGGTTAAACGGGATGCCGAATTTAGTACCACCAAAGTTCCATCCGGCAAACGCACCTGATAAGTTTCTCCATTTGCCGTTGAAAGTGTATTTAACTGATAAACACTTTTATTCCCTTTTATTTCATAAATCAATTCCCCATCTTCTGTTTTGGAGATTTCTATTCCTGATTCTTTGGCTATTTTTCCGGTCTGGGCTTCAGAAAGATTAATTTTTTCGCCATTGGCCAAAATCAATGTCGCTGAGTTTTTTCCGGGAGCAATATCATTGGTATAATCTGCCATTTGCTGAGATGCTGAATCCGGTGTTTTATAATAGTTATATACACCTATGGCAACAGCACAAATAATTGAAGCAGCCACAGCTATTTTAGGCCATAAATACCGTTGCTTTTTGGCAAGAGGTATTCTTGCTTCTATCTCTGCTAAATCTTTTTGAAGATCCTCTTCAGAAATCTGATACTCTGGAAAAACAGTTGCCGATACCCAGTCCTCCAGTAATTGTTGCTCGGCTTGGGTACAACGGTTTTCTTTATATTTTTTTAATAAATCTTGTAATTCGCTTTCGTTCATGTCCGACACCTATTTGTGGTATTTTGTTGTTAGTCGAACAAGATGACATGAAGGGTTAAAAGAAAATGAAAATAATTTTAAAAGTGGGTTAGGAATATCAAAAACAGCATTGGCCCAAACTTAGCCTTTAGAATTTTCAGCGCATGCTGTATATGACTTTTAACCGTTTCTTCGGAAAGACCTAATTCTTCAGCAATCTGTTTACGAGTATAATAATGCTTCCTGCTTAAATTAAAAACCATTCTCATTTTAGGAGGTAAAGCATCTATTTCCTTTTCAATAATTTCAGACATCTCTTTATATCTTACCGGATAATCAGTAAAATCCTCATTCGTTTCTTTAAAGCTTTCAAATGTTTCTACATATTTAGCCGATACTTTTTTACGAGAGAGTATATCCAATATTTTATTTCTGACTGCGGAATGCAAATAAGTGGATAAGGAATATTTCAAGGACAGGCTTTCATGATTGATCCATAACGAAAGAAAAATCTCATGCACAATATCTTTAACCTCTTCCCTATCACCCAATCTCTTAAAAGCAAAAAGATAAAGCTGTCGTTTATATCTATGATAAATTTCAGTATACGCCTCCCGATCACCTAACTGTAATAAACGAGCCAACTCATCATCCGAAAGCATACTATAATTAATCATTCTATTTTGATTGCAATAATAAATCTTTAATATTAAATGCTGTGAAGATATAAGTAAACATAAAGTTAACTTTTACTTTTTACAACTGATATTTATAATGGTCTCCTAAGATACAAATATCTTAGAATTACAAAAACTCACTTCTTATATTTCAAGAAAGTTTAAAAACCGGAAATTCCCGCCATCACACCTTTCAAGATTACAAAAGTTTAAATAACTTCTATTCCAATATTCCTATTTTTGTATAAATACTTAAACAACTCTGCATTCATGGAAAACATGTCGATATATAAAACAGCAACTTTAGGTGGTGGATGTTTCTGGTGTACTGAAGTCTTCTTTACAACATTAAAAGGTGTAACAGCAGTAAAACCCGGCTATATGGGAGGGGCAACTGCTAATCCCACGTACAATGAGGTATGTACAGGAGAAACCGGCCATGCTGAGGTTATCCAGATCACTTACAACCCGGAAATAATTTCGTTTCAGGAGTTATTACTTATTTTCTTTAAAACCCACGATCCTACTACATTAAACAGACAGGGAAATGATATTGGCACCCAATATAGATCTGTAATTTTTTATTCCTCAGAAGAAGAGAAACAACAAGCAGAAGCAATGATTAATCAGCTTCATAAAGAGCAAGTTTTTGATTCTGCCATAGTTACGGAAATAAGTCCGGCCAGTAAGTTTTATGTTGCAGAAGATTACCATCACAATTATTACGTAAATAATCGCAGTCAACCTTACTGCCTGGCCGTTATTCAACCTAAGGTATTAAAGTTTGCAGAAAAGTTTAAGGATAAGATTAAGCCAGAGCTCTTATAATTAAGAAATCAGCAAACAAAAAAGGGTTATCCACCATCTGACCAGACAGACAGGAGACAAACTCGAGACAAGCTCGGGAAGGATTCGTGACATGTCCGGGTTTTCTTTCACAACTCTTCGACAAACCTTCGACACGAAGCGAAGAATGTTCGGAAATTGTCGAAAGCCAGGCTAGCATTATTGAAGATTCCCTGAGGACATCTCCGGGAATTGTCGAACATTACTGCAAGCTTACTCGAATCTGTGTCAGGCCAATCTCCTGCCAATCTCGAACCAAGTGTACAAAATCGCGGACTTTAGCGGAGTATGACGGACTTTCACGGACTTAAGGAAGATTTTTATAATGGGAACTTACAGTAGAAAACACTGAATATTTTAGGAAAATCAATATAATCATAAATTAATTGATGACCAAAATAATCGGTTTAGGTATAAGATTCAGCTGGAATTATTTAGGGATTTGTATGCAACCGCTATTACTTTTTATCATAATGGCCTTTAGCAGAAACGATAGTAACGATAACTTTTTCTTCGACAACTTTATAGATAATCTGACCTTTACGATTAATTCGTCTCGACCAATATCCAGAGTAATTATATTTTAATAATTCGGGTTGACTGGTACCGATATATGGTATTTCTGATAATTCAACAAATATTTGTTCAATTTCCCTCAAAATTGTTGTATTACCCATTTTATGGTGATAAGCAAGATGCTTTTTAGCCTCTTTAGAAACCTCTACAAAATACTTCCCCATATATTGTTGATATCCTTTATACGGATAACACTACCTTCTTTCGCATCTTCAATTCCTTTTTTCAATGTTTTAATGTTTTCTGAATCCAGGAACCATTTATCACCACTAGAGCTGGGATTTTCTACGTCTGAATAAGGGATACCTACAGCATCAAGAATTTTAAGAAGCATTTCACGTTTACTTTTACTTTTTATTTCAATAGTAATCTTTTGCATACCAATACTTTCTGCCTTTAATTACGAATATAATTATAATCTTTAAAAAAGGGAAAGCACAAACTCTGATCAGAAGCCAGATATGATTATCAATCGCCTTTTTGCTGATTAAATAGCCAGAATAGTAAATCCTTTTCAGCAAAGGCACTATCCCAGCTATTATGGTTGGCATTTGGGTATATTGTAAAACGAGGATTGGCTCCTTGTTTTTTTAATTCTGCTACAATATTTTCAGAGAATATGGGGCTTACTATATCATCTTTCTCTCCATGGAATACCCAGAGCTTCACTTTATGTGCGTACTTTCTAACCTTAGAAATGTTATCGCCTCCACATATTGCTACCGCAGCGGCTATTTCATCGGGTTTTCTGCGTAACATTTCCAGCGTTCCCATTCCGCCCATGGAAAGCCCCATTATATAAATTCTATCTGGATCTATATATTGTTCTTGTTTTATGCTGTCAAAATACTTTGATAGTAGTGACATTGATTTGGTTGGCTTCCCTCCTTTCCTGAAGAGGAAATGTCTCTTGCCTTGCTCATCGGTTTTTATTTTAACGTTTGCCCAATAGCTATCAGCGGCACATTGTGGAAAAACTACTATGGCAGGAAAGGCTACTCTATTTTTAGAATCAAGGAACAGGCTGCTACCGTGTAGTAATTGTTTTTCATTGTCATTTCCAGACTCTCCTCTTCCATGTAAAAAAATCACTAAGGGGTATTTTACGTTTTTATCAAATCTTTCGGGATAAAGTATTCGAAGTGGTAAGGTCTCTTTATTAACCACAAAGTATTCTTTTTGAAAAAGCTTTTTGTCTTGTGCGAATAGCGCAAGCGGAACTACGCAAAGAGTGATTAACAATACCTTTAACTTCATTACTTATTCGAATTTGAAACCGGCTTCTTTTACATGTACAGAGCTATTCCCTACAAATACTTTAAAATCTCCCGGTTCGGCTACAAAATCTAAATTGGCGTTGTAAAACTTGAGTGTTTCTTCTGTTATTTCAAAGTTTACGTTTGTGGATTCTCCTGCTTTTAAAAACACTTTTTTAAACCCTTTTAGTTCTTTAACCGGTCTTGTTACGCTCCCTACCATATCTCTTATATACAACTGTACTACTTCTTCTCCGTCGTACTTTCCTTTATTGCTTAGGGTAACTGATATTTCTATTTTGTCTCCTGTTTTAAAATTTGTCTTATTTAATTTCGGAGGGGTTATTTCGAAGGGACTATAGCTTAAACCATATCCAAAGGGATAAAGGGGCTCATTGGTTACGTCCAGATAGTTAGACCTGAATTTTTGAAACCATGGCCCTTCTAAAGGCCTTCCGGTATTTTTATGATTGTAATATAAGGGTACCTGTCCTACATTTTGCGGAAAGGTCATACTTAATTTTCCGGACGGATTAACGTCTCCAAACAACACATCTGCAATTGCGTTTCCTGTTTCTGAACCTCCGAACCATACATTTAATATTGCGGGTACATGTTTGTCTTCCCAACTCAAATCTAAGGGTCTACCGGTAAACAGAACTAAGACTACTGGTTTTCCTGTTTTCAATAGCTCTTGCAGCAATTGTTGCTGATTTTCTGGTATTCTGATATCGGTACGGCTGGAACTTTCTCCTGACATTTCTGAGCTTTCTCCTAATACCGCAATAATGACATCTGATTTTCTGGCTATCTCAAGTGCTTCTTTTAGCATAGTATCTTTACCTCTGTTATCGCGAGGAATTTCACGACCAAACATGGTTGCTCTTTTCTGATATTCTTCATCGTCCAACAAATTGGTTCCCATAGCATACGATATTTTAGCTTTGGTTCCCAATGCATTTTCGAGACCTTCTTTTACAGCAATTGCTTTGCTTAAATCTGTTGAAACGCTCCATGTTCCGGGCATATTTTCTCTTGTATTTGCCAACGGCCCTATCAAGGCTATGCTTCCTTGTTTTTTCAAAGGCAATACATTTTCATTTTTCAATAGTACAAAACTCTTTCCTGCTACCTCACGGGCAAATTTCAGGTTGGCTGGTGTATAGATTTCTGTTTTTGCGCGTTCTTCATCACAATATTTAAAGGGGTCTTCAAACAGACCAAGTTTATATTTAGCTTCTAATACTAAGCGACAAGCGCGATCTATTTCCTGAATGGATACTTTACCTTCCTGATAGGATTTTTTCAGGGTGGTTAGAAAGCCTTCGCCTACCATATCCATATCTACTCCGGCTTCTAATGCTTTGGCAGAAACTTCTTGTAAATTGCCAAAACCATGGTCTACCATTTCGTTTATTCCGGTGTAATCGGTTACTACAAAACCGTTAAATTTCCAGTCTTTTCTGAGCAGATCTGTTACCAACCACTTATTAGCGGTTGCGGGAATGCCGTCTATCTCGTTAAATGAGGTCATTACGCTTCCTACTCCGGCATCAACCGCAGCTTTATAGGGCAATAAATATTCATTATACATTCTATGTTTGCTCATGTCCACAGTATTATAATCTTTTCCTGCTTCGGAGGCGCCATATAATGCAAAGTGCTTTACGCAGGCCATTAAAGTATTGGCTTTGGACAGATCGTCTCCCTGATAACCTTTCACCATCGCTTTGGCTATTTCTGCTCCAAGAAAGGGGTCTTCTCCATTACCTTCGGATACGCGCCCCCATCTGGGATCTCTGGATACATCTACCATAGGCGAGAATGTCCAGTTTAACCCATCGGCACTGGCTTCCTGTGCTGCTATTTTGGCTGTTTTTTCTATCAAATCCATATCCCAGCTACAGGCTAGCCCTAAAGGAATAGGGAACGTGGTTTTATAGCCGTGAATTACGTCCATTCCAAAGATCAATGGAATTTTTAATCGGGTTTCTTGTACGGCTAGCTCTTGTGCTTTGCGAATTTTTTGAGGGGTAGCCAGACTAAAGAAACCTCCTACTTCTCCATTTTTAATCTTTTGTTCTATATTGGAGTTTACTTTGGTTCCGGTAACGGCATCTCCTCCTGTTAATAAATTTAATTGTCCAATCTTTTCATCGATGGTCATTTTGGACATCAGATTGGTGATAAATTTATTCATTACAGGGTCTGTTGCCGACATTGCCAGCGTTTGCTTTTCTACTTTATTTACCTTAGGTGTACATGCTGCTAAAGCTATTATCCCGGCATATACGGTCTTTCTCAAAAAACGCTTCATCTACTTATTTTTTTAGGTATGTACTTGTAAATCCCAATTTTCTTAATCCTTGTTGTACATCTGTTGCATTCATGAACAAATCCCAAATAAAACTGTCTTTATAATTCTGGATCATGACTACAATGGGCCCTTGATCTATGGCTAAGTAACGTTGTGGATACCATTCTTTTGTTTCGCTATAAGCATCGTAAAAGCCATATTTACCCCAAACTTTATCTCCCAGATTATCTCTGAGATAATGGATAAAACTCATGCTCTCTGTGGGTGTGTAGGCTATTGATGATATTGCGGCTGTTGGTGATATTACTCCTGCGGGGTCATTATCCGGATGATGTGCCATATAACCTGTGGTTGAATAACTGGCTGTCCAGCCCCAACCTTTATCGGCACCGTAACCTTTATATTTTTGAGGATTTTCTTCGGCATAGGCTATATTAATTTTAGTATGGTTGGTGACAACATCTTCGTAATTGGCATAAGCGTCTGAAAGTCCTTTTGGATTTAAGCCCAGAAAGGAATAATGTGACCAAAACAGGGGACCTACCTCTCCTTCTTTTGCATTGTGTTTTAACACGGTAGGGATTCCGTATTTGGTTGCTGATGTACGTATAGCTCCATCTCTTGCCCAACCTTTATGATAAGTTTTGGCTGGAATAGGATGTGTGGGCGATGCTGCTGCCATAATATAAGTAATAAGGCATTCATCAAAACCCTGGATTTTATGGTTCATTCCCCAACCGTTATTTTTACTCCAATGCCAATAAAGTACATCTTTACCGTTACGGTAAAAATCCCAGTTAATCCCCCTCCATAAAGAATCGGCTGTATGAGCGACTTGTTTTTCTGCCTCTGAACCATTTTTATAATATTCACGAATGCAGATTAACGCTTCTGCCATAAAAGCTGTTTCTACAATATCACCGCCATCGTCATTGGCACTAAAGGCTTTTACCTTTCCTGTATCACCAAAATACCAATGTGACCAGGCCCCCTGAAACCGCTCGGCTCTCCCCAAAAAGCCCAGTGCTTTCTGAAGGTGTTGCAGCCCGTCTTCAGGGGTAATATATTTATTGTGCATGGCTACCAGTATTGACATTAAACCAAAACCACTTCCGCCAATAGTGATTACGTTTTCATCTTTTTCCGGATATATTCCATCTACATGGATACGCTCGCGGGCTAAACCTGAGTTTGGTTCTGCCCCATCCCAGAAGTATTGGAAGGTTTGTTTTTGCACTGTATCAAGAAGCTCTTTATCTGACAGTTGTTTTGTATTGCTGCTATTATTTTTCGAAGGTTCGCATGCTGCAATTAATATTGTCCCTAATAATAAATACCCTAAAACCTTGTTCATCATCACTCTATATATTCTAAATTCAAAAACTAACAGACCTTAGTCTATTTATAACTTTCTCTTAAATTGCAGGACTTTGAAACCCTAATTTTGTTAGTCCATTTTTTGCTTCCGGACTGCTCATAAATAAATCCCACAGTAAACCTGATCTATAATTCTCGATCATAATAACAATGGGGCCTTGATCTATGGCTAAAAAAGAATTGGCAAACCATTTTTCCTGTATAGAAAAGGAGTCTACAAATCCGTATTCTTTAAATAGCTTATCTCCTAATTTGTAATAGAAAAAACGTAATGCCTTCATAGATTCTTCGGGAACATAAGGCAAAGAGGCTATAGCTGCTGTTGGTGCTATAAAACTTTTATCGTTTGTGGGGGAACTTGCTGTATAACCATTTTTAATATCACTGGCTGTGAGCCCCCAACATTCATCGCTATAGCCTGCAAATTTATTGGGGTTTTCTTTACAATGATTATAGTTAATTAATGCGTGTGCCCGTGTTTGCTGTTCGTAGTTAGCGTAAGCGTCTGACAAGCCTTTAGGGTTAATTCCCAAAAAAGAGTATTGGTCTAAAAACATTGGTCCTCCTTTTTCTGCTCCTAAAGGAAGTTGAATTCCGTAATATGTTTTTCCGTTTTTAAAGTTGGCTCCGGCTGCCCATCCATTATCGTAAACTGATTTAGGTATTCCGTGTGTTGCGGAACCTGCTGCCAGCACATAGGTTATCAGGCATTCGTTATATCCTTTTATCGGCAAATTCATTTGCCACTGATAATTAGGACTCCAATGCCAATACAACACATCTCCTCCGTCTTTTCTAAAGAAATCCCACTCTACATTATTATAAAGATCGGTTATATCTGTCCTTAACTGTGTTTCTTCTGTTGATGCCGCTTTAAAGTATTGTTTGGCTGTGATTAAGCCCTGCATCAACAGGGAGGTTTCTACCAGATCTGCTCCGTCATCTTTTTCACTAAATTTAAGTGCAGCTCCTGTTGTTCCGTCCAGCCAGTGCGAAAAGGCTCCATGAAACTTTTGTGCATCGTTTTTCAGAAACGACACTATTTTCCTGATTCTTGCAAAACCTTCTTCTTTGGTTATCAATCCTCTTTCTATACCTACAATAATTGCCATGACTCCAAAACCACTTCCTCCACTGGTTACTAAATTCCCAGAAGTGTTACGTTCTCTGGCTAAACCGCTTACCGGATGCCCGAAACCCCAGAAGTATTTGAAGGTTTGTGTCTGTACTAAAGTCAATAGCTCCTGGTCTGAGATACGAGGATATTTATCCTCTGAACTCATTCCTGCATTTAAGGTTATGCTTAGCGGATTAATTAATTTCCCTCCTTTTTTTGTGGGTAATGATCCTGAAATGCTTAGTGTATAGGTAGAAAAAGATTTTAAATCGGTTTGTAAATTTAACTGGATCTTCTTTCCTTCATTGCTAACGTTAAATTCCAATTTAACAGGCTCTCCGCTATCACTCTTCAATACGATATCTTTATCCAGATTTTCTGTTTCTACTGCTTCTGTAAAATCAAACACGATTATCGGCCGCATTCCCAAAACATTGTAAGATAGGGTACCATTATATTCCCCATCAACGGTAAAAGAAACTGAAGTATCTTTTATTTGAGGCACTTCCTTCTTAGAACAGGCAATTGTTAATAATATTAACAGCGGAAAAAAATATCTCATAAATAATTTATAAAAGCAAAGAAGCCGGACTTTTACGTCCTATAGCTCCTTTGCGTAGCTTAAACCTTACTTCCCTGCTTTACCTAAGTTGTAAAGTGCTTTGATATAAGCCTGGGGTAGTACTTTATCATATATCCGTATCTCATCTATTCTCCCTGTCATGGGTGCAAAACTCACATCAGCATTTACAGTTTTACCAGGAATAACATTGTAATTACCGCCTATAATCACTTCGTTAGGCTCATGAGATTTAAAAGTAGCAGCTCCAACTCCTCTGCCCGGATAAGCGCCTACTTTAACTCCATCTGCCCAAATATCAAACATACCCGTAGTAGTCTCATAGCTTAGCAATAAATGTGTCCATTTGTCTGCTCCAATTTTAGGGGTCAGGTAAGGAACATAGTTTGGATCTCCAGGATTATCTCTTTTGGTATTTATATTATCCTGAGTACCTGTCCCTGCAAGATTTGTAAATGTTGGATGGATTTTCAACTGATCTATCTCACTAGCAGGAAATAAATTGGTCTCCAAAACAAAATTAATATTCCCATTAAATATTCCTGGTCGAGCCAATTGGAAAACCATTGTTTTTTTAGATCCATTATTTAATATCTGAACCCACACACTCACGGTAAAGCTTTTAAAATTATCTGTTTTAAAAGCTTCAAAGGCTTTATCAAAATATAGGAAACCTGCATTCAAACTCAATGCTTTTCCCCTAACCCCCCCATCGGAAAGCGTTGCATTTGCTGTCTGAGTTACCGCAGTATTACTTTTTTTCTCATTGGTATTGTCATCAAATGACCAATATGCTTTTAAATTATTAGGAAAAATCTGGTCCGAACTATCATAACCATCCACTTTACCTTCGTAATCTGCCGGATTTACACTTGGCAGATTGTTTGGATTATCACTTTTTTGGCAAGCATTTACCCCTATGGTTACCGCTAAAAAGAAAATCCATCTGATCTGATTTATTTTAAATATTTTCATCATTTACAAACTTTAGGATTAATAAACAGGGTTCTGCGTTAATTTATAAGGTTCTTTACTTAAATCTATCTGTGGTAGTGGAATTGGTAATATATTATCTCTGGCAGCAACAAAGTTTGGTCTTCCTGATGCTGGTAATACAGTTCCTGATATCCCCCATCTAACCAGATCAAAGAAACGATCATATTCCATCGCTAACTCTATTCTGCGCTCGTGTCTGATAGCATCTCTTAATAAATCTTGATCGGTTGTAGTTACATCCGGTAAAGTACCTGCCACAGTTGCCTCTTTCCTTGCTCTTTCTCTCACACTGTTCAATGCTTTTAATGCTTCTGTTGTATTAGCTGTTCCTCCCAACTCATTAGCAGCTTCTGCATACATTAAAACGACATCAGCATAACGTAATAAACGAATATTCATCCACCTACCTGCTTTATCATTGTATAATGCTCTATATGCAGGATTGGTATATACCTTATGGTTATAGATTGGGTTTTCCCATGTAGTACCTGTATTTTCTCCGTATACGGTTTTATAGGTATTATTGGCATCACTTCTATACAAAAATGTACGGGCTTTTCTCGGATCATTAGGTTCATAGGCTGCACTCAAATAAGCGTTGGGAACATTAAAACCGTATCCCAAATTCCAATCTCCTCCAGCTCTTACTCCTTGCCACTGTGTAATTTCTGCGCCATTGGTTCTGGGAACAGCAGCAGATGCTGTTGCCTGTACTTCAAAAACAGATTCCTTACCATTTTCACCTTTTTCTCCAAATATATCGCTGTATTTCATAGATAAATCATACTGTCCGGATAACATAACTGAGTGAGCTGCCGACATAGCTGGTCCCCATTTTTGTTGAGTTAAGTAAACCTTTGCTAATAAACCGTTTGCCGCTCCTTTAGTTAAACGTCCCGCAAATTTAGAATCCCAGCTAGGGGGTAAATTAGCTGCTGCAAATTGTAAATCATTTTCTATAAAAGGGTACAACTGAGCTGGTCCTACTTGTGTAGCACCTGGTTGATCTGCGGGGAGTACCTTATCTATTAAGGGTACTCTTCCAAAAAACCTTACCAGATTAAAATAAGCATATCCCCTTAAAAACCTAGCTTCAGCTTCCGCTTGCATTTTCTGTTCTTCTGTGGCTATGATAGCATTATTATTAGCTATCTGATCTAAGGCAACATTACACTTAGTGATTAAAGCATAATGTCCTTTCCATAATTCATTTATAGCATTATTATTAGGAGCTACAGGGAAGCTATCCATGGTTTTTGCATCAGCACCACCATCATCTACCGAACTTCCTTTATCGGCATCATCGCTTCTCACGCTAGCGGCCAAAAAGAAGCCTCTGCAATGCAAATCATAAGACCTTAAATCATTATAAGCTCCAAATATATATTCGTCATAAGGTCCTGAATTTCCCGGATATGGATAATTATCCGTAGTATACTCCCCTTGTTTAGTTGTTTCTAAAAAATCTTTACAACCAAATGTTATTGATAAGACCACTGTCATTGATAAAATGCAAACAGGTCTCTTAAATGTTCTATAATAAGTTTTCATGTGCTTTCTAATTAAAATGTCAGATTTAAACCAAAAGAATACACCGAAGGAACAGGGTATATACCATTATCAGCGCCACTTCCCAATATATCACTTAGTTGAGCCTCTGGTGTATAACCACTTACCTTACTCCACGTCTTCATATTCTGACCACTTATATATAGTCTCAGCCTTTGTATACCTGCTTTAGTTAGCATTTTTTGATCGAAGGTATAACCAATCTGTATATTTCTTAGTCTGAAATAACTTCCATCTTCTAGAAAGTAGGTACTAAACAGTTGATTATTGGCTCTCGACTCTATAATAGGTTCTATATTGGTAGAACCAGCCCCTGTCCAGGCATTTAATCTGTTTGCCGGATAATTTATTCTTGTAAAACTAGCCGTTTTCCATTGCGCATAAACTTTATTACCTGCCACACCCTGCCCATCTATGCTGGCATCAAATCCTTTATAGGCAATGGACACACTGAGACCATAACTATAAGGAGGAAAAGGTGTACCTAAATACTCTCTATCGTCAGCAGTTATAATACCATCACCTGTGATATCTGCGTATGCTATATCTCCGGGTAAAGAGGTAGGCATAGCTGGTATTTTATCTAAATCTGCTGTGGATTGATAAATACCAATTTGCCTAAAACCATAAAAATAACCAATTGATTTGCCTGTTTCAGTCATATTAACACCACCATTCCCTGTTAAGTTAAAATTGGATGCATTACCTATAGATACTACCCGATTTTTTACATAAGAAAAATTACCTCCTATGTTATAAGAAAAATCTTCGCCTAATTTATCACTCCATCCTAATGCTACTTCTACCCCTTTATTGGTTACTTTCCCCATATTGGTATAATACGGTTTTAAAGGATCATCCGGTAAGTAAACCTTGGTAAAAAGATCGGTGGTTTGTTTGTCATAATAGTTCAACTCTGCACTTAACCTGCTATCTAATGCCCGTATATCCATACCGATATCGAATCCCTGAATTACTTCCCAATGCAAATTTGGATCAGGTTTATAAGCATACGTTATAGCCGGATATACATAGTCTCCAAACACAGCTGAAGATCCAGTCGCTAAGGTTTGTTGATAAACATTATTAGGGAAAGCATTAGAATTTCCCAGTTTACCCCAAGCTGTTCTCAACTTTAAAAAGTTGATACTACTGATAGTATTTTTAAAAAAATCTTCTTCACTAGCTACCCAGCCTAAACCAACACTACCAAAAGTTCCCCATCTGTTCTCAGGAGCAAACTTGGAACTTCCATCTCTCCGAATAGTTGCATTTAGTAAATATTTGTTTTTATAGGCATAACTTAAACGTCCGAAGGTTCCCATACTGGATTCTAATTCTCCTTTCCCGACATTTCTCGTAATATTATCTTGATTGATAACATTTAAATACCAAAAATCAGGATCGTTAGGAACCACCAACATAGAATCTATTCTAGTACCATTGACTGTTGTACTGGACATATTAACTGTGGTAAAACCCACCATAGCATTAATTCTATGATCTTCGTTCAAAACTTTATCAAAATTTAGTGTATGGTCTTGTTGGAACATTCTTCTTTCAAAAGCTTCCTGCTCTACAGAAGTTCTTGCGCTTTTGTCAAAAAAATTCTCTGTTGCATTATTTCCTTCACCAAGATTCACAACGGTATAAGGTAGAGGAGTATACCTTCTTGCATTATTAAACCTTAAGTCGGTATATACCGTAGATTTCCATGTAAAGTCTTTTAAGAATTTAATTTCTCCGAACAAGCTTCCCGCTGCGCGATATCCTCTGTCTACAGATGTATTTCTGAGCCTTTCCATCGCATATACAGGATTCCCAACCTGACCTCGTTGAAAAGATGGCATAGTATTAAACAATCCGTTATCACTTCTGACAGCTACTATTGGCGCCGCCCATACTCCCGAATTCAGGTTAACCCTCATAGGTTCGTTCCTAAAATGATAGCCTGTAATATCTCCCCCTACTTTTATTGCATCATTAACTTTTGTTTCCTGACTTAAACGGGCAATAAACTTTTTAAAGTTGCTATACTTAACTACACCGTCCTGATCATTATAACCTATGTTTACCAAAGTGGTACTTTTCTCGCCAGTATTGGAAATACTCAAGGAGTTTGTATTGATGTAGGCATCTCTAAGAATTTCATTCTGCCAATCTGTATTGGCATTATAATTTGTGTAGTCAAAAGGTGCTGCTCCCAAATTGGCTAATGTTGCAGAATACAATTTTTTAAATCCATCTGCATCCGTCACATCTACATGTTTTTCTACATGCTGTATTCCTACTGTACTATTAAGATTTACTAAGCTTTTTCCTTTAGCTGCTCGTTTTGTGGTAATGGCTATTACTCCATTTGCACCTCGTAAACCATAAATTGCAGTAGAAGATGCATCTTTTAATAGATCAATGGATTCTATATCTGCCGGATTCAGATAATCTATATTCTCTTGCAAGATACCATCTACTACATATAAGGGTTTTGCATCATTAGTACTGGCTACCCCTCTAATCCTGACAGTTGGAGAAGAACCGGGTGTTCCTGAGTTAGAAATTGTTAAACCCGGTACTTTACCTTGTAATGCACTTATAGGGTTAGTAACGGTCATTTTTTCAATTTCTTCTCCTTTTATACTGGCAACAGTCCCCGTTAAATCCCTTTTCCTTTGCGTACCGTAGCCTATTACCACCACCTGCTCCAATTCTGCAGTTGCAGAGGATAGACTTACTGACATAGTTGTTTGGTTATTTATAGCTACTTCTTTGGTAGTATACCCAATGTAGCTGAATGTTAATACCCCGTTTGTGGGAGCATTGATAGTGAAATTACCGTTTACATCGGTTTGGGTGGCTGTTGTGCTCCCTTTCACATTTACTGCAACTCCTATTAAAGGTCCCTGGTCTGAAGCGTCTTTTACTGTTCCGCTTATTTTTATGTTCTGACCAAAAACACAACTAACAGAAATCAGATAGAAAAATAATAGTAGTTTCCCTTTCATAATTTTTAGTTTTTAATTAGTTGGCGTTATTTATAACTGGCTTTCAGTTGACATAAAGTTGAGAACAATAAGTATCCCAATACAAATAAATAAACTCTACAACACTACATCATCAAAAAACATCACACATCATTCAATCTTATAACACCCCTAAAAAACAACCTTAGAACACAATATAAAACAGATTTTGAATTTCAAAACACTACATCAACAGACAATAAAAAACCTCTCATGATGCTGTATGGAAAAACACACATGAGAGGTAATGATGTAGTATTTGTGTAGTACTTGTTATAATTCCATCAGGAATTCTACTAAATTTTTATCGTGTGGTAGCTGGAGTTTCTTCCTTAATCTGTATCGCCGGATTTCTACTCCTCTTAAGGTAATGTTCAACAGAGAAGCCATTTCTTTACTGCTCATATTCATCCTCAAATAAGCGCATAGCTTTAAATCGTTGGGAACGAGGTCGGGGTAATTTATTTTTAATTTATGAAAAAAGTTCTCATGGGTTTCATTAAAACTTTTTTCAAATATATCCCAGTCCCGTTCGTCATTCATCCCTTCGTCTATTACTTTCTGTATACGTCTTAACTGATCTTCAGAAAGTTTTTTCCCGCCCTCGTCTTTCAGCTCCGAAATTTCTTCTTTAATTTTTTGCAGGAGCTCATTTTTATAAACAATATTCATAGCCGAATTGGTTGCTTCTCTGGCTTTACTGATTAATTCGGCCTCCAGCTTCTCATTTTTAAGCTTGATTAGTTTTTGTTCATTAATAATAGCTTCTTCTTTAAGCTGTATTTCTTTTTCTTTCTGTAGCTTTTCCTCTATTTTTTGCTGATGTCTGATTAAATTCTCCCGATATCGTCTGCGCAGATAGAATGCCAGTACAAAAATGAGTATAAGATATAAAACAAGGGCTAGCTTTGTAGCATACAATGGCGGATCTATAGTAAACTTAAATTCTGATATTTCGGAAATCAGTTGTTCGTTAAATTTTGCCCGGACTTTAAAAACATAATCTCCTGCAGGGAGATTGGTAAAATCTTTTTGTGGTTGATTACTCCACTCTGACCATTGAGAAGAATATCCTTCTAAATAATACTGGTATTTAACATCGCCTTGCTTGTAAAATGGCAATGCATAATTAATACGTATGTTTTTATCTTTATTATCTATAATGATATTTTTTCCTAATGAGCCAAAATCTGAAATTGTAAAGGATTTTTCTCCCATGGCTTCTACCTGTCTCACATTTACTTTAGGTAACTTCTCTCCTTCACCTACCTGATTGGATTTATTAAAAATCACAAAGCCTTCGTCTAAACTGATCAGGTAAAAATTTTTATCAATTTTATTCACGTTTTCATAATCTCTGAACATACGATCCTTTAAAATGCTAAACATATTTGAATCGATATGCAGGACTCCGGGATTTCTAAAGTCAACCAGCGAAATATTTCCTTTTCTGATAAACCAATATTGATTTTCTTCGGCCTTTATGATTTTATTGGAGTGAGAAAACGAACCTAATTTACTATTAAGCTGTTCGTAATTAATAAAACTGTCGCTAATTTCATCATAGATATAAAACCCCTGTTCTGTAGAGAAAATAATACGCCCATTTAAATTGAAGATATTAACTTTATAATTATTAGGGAGTCCTTCTGCTGTTCCATATTCTTTTACAGAGGTAACTTTAGCATAGTCTTCGGAGAGCTTTAATTTGAATACTCCTTTATATACATGGCTGATCCAGATATTTCCCTTATCGTCTTGCTGAACGTACCGTAAAGGACCTGAAAAGCCACTTACCCTATGCAGCATTTCAAATCTGCCCTGCTGGTTTTTCTTATATATAACCAGACTGGTATAAGTACCTTGTATCAGCAGATCTGGGGAAAGGTTTGAACGGGTAATAAACCAGCCTCCATTTACCGCAGAGAGTTTTTCTAACTGGGTTCCATTTACCCTAAAGGTTCCTGCGTTATGTCCGCAAATAAGATCGTTATCAAAGACTGAAAGATCCCACACCTGTCCCTGACTGTTTTTAACCAGGTTAAATTCAAAATTCTGCCCTTGCTGACTGTCATTTACCCAATTACTGTAAAACAGCCCCTGATTGGTCCCCAGATAGATATAACCATTGTGAATGATACTGGAATAAACGGTTCCGAACCTTCCTGATTTATCTAAATAGAAATAGAAAGGGGAATTAATTTCTATCCGATCTACACCATTATCCAAAGCACACCAGAGATTTTGCTCTTTATCTTCTAACAGACCTAGTACTGTATTATTTTGCAGCCCATTACTTTTATTTATCTGCTGTACAATATTCCCGGATTTGTCCAGAATAACCACTCCTTTTAAAATAGTACCAAAGGCATAATAATTGCCCAGCACTCTGATTCCATTATTTAACTGGAAGTTTTTAAGATAGTCTTCTGCCTGATTTTGCCACTTTTCAAAGGTTTTTCCGTCATAAATAAAAAGACCGTTTTTGGCTGTGCCTATCAGCGTTTTATCCTGCTCGAAGGGTAGCATACTTAATATTCCTGTACTGCCTAGTGCCTCGGAACCTGACACCGGATATAACTTATTCCCCCTTAGCTCGAATAAGCCGACATTGATAACTTCTGCATAAAATTTCCCGTTAACTTTATGCAGGAATAAATAAGGCTGGTTTTTGGTTTCTTTATCATCTACCAGCGTAATTTTGTTATGGTGATAGATAAATATTTTGGAAAAGGACTGAAATAATACCCTATCGCCATCTGTATATATTTTCCATATTTCATCGCTAAGTTTTACGTCTTTGGGCAATAGGGGTATAAGACTCTTATATTCCAATGTTCCCTTATTATTATAAAACCAATAACCAAAATCTTCAAATCCTCCGGTAAATATTTTGCCTTTACCATCTGCTGTTACTGCTCTCAGGATTATCTTATTCTGCGCTTCATAATGTCGCCAAGCTCCTCCATCATAAGTGACCAACCCCTCGTTATTGGCTATATATATCACATTATTCTCGTCTTGTGTAATCCCCCAGTTTTGGTTAGCCGCCTGATACTGTGTTTTTGAAAAATTTTCTATATACGGAACGCCTACTTTTTGGATACCGGTTACCGCTATAACATGCTGTATCATCATCAAAAAGAGAACAATATGGGCTATTGTATACTTTCTCATTCTTTTAGGTTTTATCTGCACTCCCCAGAGGAGCTGAAATTATTTTACTAATATGCTAAGAAAAACGCATTTAGATACTATAATTACTGATGCTGATATTAACAAAAATAAAGGTTGGGGATGTCATCTGTTCACTACATTTTGTTCTTAAATACCTCTCAACCTGAATTCGATTAATACTTATTTTTAAGCATACCCCACAAGCCTTGTCTTGCAGCGGAGTTGAAGCATCCCATTATACAGGTCTTTAAACCCCGTATAAGATTCCCGAATATCGGAATGAAATGACAGAAAAACATGACGAATGGTAGTCGCACTCAGATGGTTTACAATGGACGAGCGTATTACCCAAATGCATCCTTCGTTTAGAGATGCTTTAAAGCTCCTTTGGAGATGCTTCGAACAAAGGAGAGGTACTTACCATAGTCTTTTGTATGAATCACGGATTATACAGGATTATTGGATGTCACGGAGTTGATTTGCTAAATAACCAAAGTTAGATTAATACTTATTTTTAAGTATAGACTAATAAGCTCCCCCTCTGCTCAAGCTAACAGATCCTGAAATAAATTCAGGATGACCTGAAAACATGACCAATAATAGTCGAACTTAAGCTCTCGGGCAAAAGAGTATAGAAACAAAAAACCTGATAGTGTTGATTCTATCAGGTTTTTTAATTTATTTATTCGGATAATTATATTAAAACAAATCTAACTGACCATCTATATCGTCTGGATTGGTTATTTCAAAATCCACTTTTTTGGTTTGCTTAAAATCTGAAATAAATTTAGGCTTTTCAGTTTTTATCTCGTCCTGGTTGCTTTCTGCTCCGCCCTCTTCATTGTCTGTGCTTTGCTCTTCGCCTTCTTCTATTTCCGGTTGGTCGTCCTCTACTGGCTGAGTTTCATCTTCGTCGGCTTCTTCCGTTGTTAGCAAAGTTACTTTCTGAATATCATGTGGACTTAAACGATTTCCCTGAGCTTTTATCCCTTTTACGTCTATTGCTTCTGATAAGTCTATTTCCGATTCGTCATAAATCTGAGTTTTACCTTTTAAGGCTTCTATCTTCACTATAGGATTTTGGGCTTTAGTTAATATCAACAGCTGCGAACCGGCATCTTCATTGATAAAGCTTATGCGTTTGCCTATAGCCAAATCTTCGAATTTGAACCGCTTTACAAAATAATTTTTAGTTTTTCCGTCAATTTGAATAGCTGCAAAAACACGTTCCGGATCGAATTTCTCGATACGAATCATCTTATCATCGAAATGGTTGGTGAGATCAAAGGTGGACAGCTCATAACTTCCGTCATTAAACACACATAATATCTTGTCTTCTGCCTGAAACTCTCCTAAAAACTCGCCGTGTCCATTTTCGTTCAGGCGCTTAGTAACGTCATCGTACCAAATCTTACGTCCTGCTAATGTTGACACTCCTTTAGTTTTTAAAGTTACTTTCTTGATGGCAAATTTGGTAACTATATTTCCTTGCGATCCTCTCCCTTTGATGGCTATTTCTGCAAAGTCTGCGTCAAAACTCAGTTTACGCAATTTAGACATTGGCTTTAAGGCTATATTTACTACTTCTGCTTCGCCATTAGGGTTTGCCGTAAAATAAAGTACTTTAGAACCTTTAGTTCCTTTGGTTAAATCATACTCTTTATCACGTGTTACACCGCCTACTGCAAAACGTTTGATGTAAGCTGTTCCTGATTTTCCATCCCGATAGATCATATTATAAATTGTTCTATCATCGTTTTTCTTAAACACGCCGACATGTAAAATACCTTTACCTACGAAGGTTTTTTCTTGTACTTTGGTTACTATAAGGCTACCGTCTTCTCTAAAAACGGCTATATCGTCTAAATCGGAACAATCAAATAAGTATTCGTCTTTTTTAAGTCCTGTCCCCACAAATCCATCTTCTCTGTTGACATAAAACTTGGTATTGGCCAAGGCTACCTGACTTGCTTCTACCCTATCAAAGGCTCTTATTTCTGTTTTTCGCTCTCTTCCTTTTCCGTATTTTTCTTTTAAACGCAGAAAATAATCGATAGCAAAATCTGTCAGGTGCTTAAGGTATTTTTTTACCTGCGTAATTTCTTTTTCCAATGCTGCCATTTGCTCGTCGGCTTTTTTAACGTCGAACCGAGTAATACTGCTCATCGGTTTATCTATCAGCTTCTTGAAATCTTCTGGTAATATTTCGCGGTATAATGATGGCTTGAACGGATCAAATAATTCATGCAATACGGTAATAACTTCTTCAAAGTTTGTTGAGTTCTCGTATTTTGAATTTTTATACATCCCTTCCTGAATAAAAATCTTCAATAGGGAACTAAAGAAAATCTTTTCTTGCAGGTCATGTAACTTTATCTCCAGCTCTTTTTTCAATAAAGCCTTGGTGTGATTGGTGCTCTCTATCAGAATATCATTAACACTCATGAAATGAGGTTTGTCATTTTTAATGACGCAGGTATTTGGCGATATAGAGGTTTCACAGGCTGTAAATGCGTAAAGTGCATCTATGGTAACATCAGGAGAAATACCGGGAGACAGATGGATAACGATTTCCACATTTCTAGCGGTGTTATCTTCTATCTTTTTGATCTTGATTTTCCCTTTATCGTTAGCAGCAATAATGCTATCTATTAATCCTGTGGTTGTGGTTGTAAAGGGTACCTCTGTAATAACGAGCGTTTTTTTATCCAGTTCTGATATTTTTGCCCTTACCCTTATCTTTCCTCCACGTTGCCCTTCATTGTATTGCGAGAAATCGGCCATGCCTCCGGTATAAAAATCGGGAAGTATATCTGGTCTGTTTCCTCGCAGCACTTCAACAGATGCATCTATCAGCTCGTTAAAGTTATGTGGCATTACCTTGGTTGCTAAACCTACCGCAATACCTTCTGCTCCCTGTGCTAACAACAGAGGGAATTTTACAGGTAAGGTTATAGGTTCTCTGTTTCTCCCATCGTAAGATAGCTGCCATTCGGTAGTATCCGGGTTGAAAACAACATCAAGTGCAAATTTGGATAACCTACCTTCAATATACCTCGCTGCAGCTGCAGAGTCGCCGGTAATAGGATCTCCCCAGTTTCCCTGGGTATCAATTAAAAGGTCTTTCTGTCCAATCTGTACCATAGCTTCTCCAATAGAAGCATCTCCGTGAGGGTGGTACTTCATGGTATTACCTATTACATTGGCCACTTTATTGAAACGCCCATCGTCCATTTCTTTCAACGAGTGAAGAATACGGCGTTGTACTGGTTTTAGTCCATCATTAATATGGGGAACTGCCCTATCCAGAATTACATATGATGCGTAATCCAGAAACCAATTCTCGTACAAGCCGCTTATAGGCGTTACATTGTGTAATATTTCTTCGTTTTCTTCCATCAACTATTACAATTTTTAATGTTTGATGTTTAATTTTCAATGACCTAAATATCCTTATTTAAACTTGTTTGTGCTGTTTTAACTATTGCAGTTAAAATCTTGATTAATTCTTTAGACTTTTCTAATTCTATTAAACAATCTACATCAACAATATTGCTTTTCTCCAATAACATCAACCAATATTCGCTTTCTCTCGCTTCTTTTGAAGCTATTGACATCTTTGCTATAAAGTCTTTTTTTGTTTGAGCCGCTGTTGCTTCTCTTACATTTGCCCCAATACTTGTAGAGCTCCGCAATAACTGCCTGGAAATAACATATTCTTTTTGGGCAATCATTAATTTATATAATTCAATGATTAACAATGAAAAATCAAATGATTTATCTAAAATTAAGTTATTCGATTTCATTAAACATTAAGCATTAATCATTTAAACTTAAGCTACCGCTTCCGCTTCTTTCTCTGCTTCTTCTAGTGCTGCTTTTGCTATAATATCGGCTTCGTCTTTTTCTACTCTTAAGTTGGTTACAATATGCTTTTGTCTGTCTGGGGTATTTTTACCCATATAATATTCCAACAGGTTTTTAATTTTTACATCGGATGATAATATAACCGGATCCAGACGTATATCTTCTCCTATAAAACCAGAGAACTCATCTGGTGAGATCTCTCCTAACCCTTTAAATCGTGTAATTTCTGGTTTATTTCCTAATTTGTTAATAGCCAGCACACGTTCTTCATCACTGTAACAATAGATTGTTTCTTTTTTATTACGCACTCTAAACAATGGTGTTTGCAGGATATATACGTGACCTGTTTTTACCAGATCTGGAAAAAACTGTAAGAAAAATGTCAACAGTAATAAACGAATGTGCATACCATCCACATCGGCATCTGTAGCAATAACAATATTATTATACCTCAATCCTTCTAAACCATCCTCTATGTTTAATGCATGTTGCAGAAGATTAAACTCTTCATTTTCGTAAACTACTTTTTTAGTCAATCCAAAACAATTTAATGGCTTACCTTTTAAACTAAAAACGCCTTGTGTATTTACGTCCCTTGCTTTGGTTATTGAACCTGATGCTGAATCTCCCTCGGTTATAAAAAGCGTGGTTTTCTTCCGGTTTTCTTCCGGTTGTTTATCTTCATCTAAGTGCCACTTACAATCTCTTAACTTTCTATTATGTAAACTGGCTTTCTTCGCTCTTTCATTAGCCAGTTTCTTAATTCCGGCAATGTCTTTACGCTCCCTTTCGGACTGTAGAATCCTTTTTAATAAACCTTCTGCTACATCTGAGTGCTTATGCAAATAATCATCTAACTCTTTCTTAACGAAATCGTTGATAAAGGTTCTTACTGTTGGCCCATCCGGACCTACATTTAAAGATCCTAATTTTGTTTTTGTTTGTGATTCGAAAACGGGTTCCTGAACACGTATAGATATTGCAGCAACAATAGATGCCCTGACATCTGAGGCATCGAATTCTTTTTTATAAAACTCACGAATTGTTCTTACTACAGCTTCCCTAAAAGCCTGTTGATGCGTTCCACCTTGAGTAGTATGCTGGCCATTCACAAAGGAGTAATATTCTTCACCATATTGCTGACCGTGAGTCATAGCAATTTCTATATCTTCTCCTTTTAGGTGAATAATGGGATAGCGATTGGTTTCTGCATCTGTATTTCTTACCAAAAGATCATGTAACCCTTTTTCTGAAAAGAATTTCTGGTTATTGAAATTGATGGTTAAACCTGCGTTCAGAAACACATAGTTCCAGATCATGTTTTCTACAAAATCTGTAATAAACCTATAGTTTCTAAAAATGGTATCATCGGGAACAAAGTGTATGGATGTACCGTTTCTTTGTGTAGTTTCTACTTCCGATTGATCGTTTGTCAGCTCACCTTTTGCAAATTCTGCTTTTTTGGTTTTTCCATCACGATACGACTGGACTGTAAACAAAGCAGATAAAGCATTAACTGCTTTAGTACCTACCCCGTTTAGCCCCACTGATTTTTGGAATGCTTTAGAGTCGTATTTACCCCCGGTGTTTATTTTGCTTACACAATCTATAACTTTGCCTAAGGGAATTCCACGACCATAATCTCTAACATACACTTTATGGTCGTAAACAGAAATATCTATGGTTTTACCTGCCCCCATCACAAACTCATCGATAGAGTTATCTACGATTTCTTTTAACAGAACATAAATACCGTCATCATAAGCGGAACCATCGCCCAACTTACCGATGTACATTCCGGGTCTAAGCCTGATATGTTCTTTCCAGTCGAGAGAACGAATACTATCTTCACTATAATTCACGTTTAGTTCTGCCATACCATATTTGTTTTAGAAATAAGTTTTAACTTTTTTAGCAAAGTAGATTTTTCAACTACTACAAAGCTAAAATTTTAAGCAAAGCAGGCAAAGTGGATTTATTAACATTTGTTTGTTTTTTGTTAAAAACCGCTTTATTCTGCCTTTTTAAAAGCACCTTTTCTCTCATTAATACTTTTTAATCAAGATATACTTTGATATGAAAGCTAAATAATAACAATATAATCCTAGAACTGAAAGACATTTTTCAGGTTTTGATACATCAGTAGCTGTAAGTCCAATAGCTTCATTTTCTTAAAGTCTGCAAAAAAAGTATATATATTTTCAATAGGCAAACGAGAGGTATCGGTTTCCAAAAAAATCCTGTTTAATGGAATCTGTGAAAAGGAATTGAGAATCTTTTGATGACTCACTAAATCTTTTCCAAAAGAAAAATAAACATTATCAAATTTTAAGAACTGCAATGTTTGCACTTCGTTTCCTCTATATTGATGCAGGATGAAGGGTATTTTATATTTTTTGATATAAAATATAAGGTCGGGGTTACTTTTTACAGTATGGATAATTACCGGTTTTTTATACTGTACTGCTAATTGTAACTGTAGTTCAAACACGATTTTCTGAAGTTCCAATCCAACATTTACAGCTCTGTCCAGACCAATTTCTCCAATAGCCAAAACATTATCAACAGACAATACTGATTCTATATGAGATATTACCTCCTCAAATTTTTCATGGACATACCAGGGATGTATCCCTACAGATACCGGATAACTCAATTTTGTTATTTGTTCAGGAGTCAATTTATGAAAAGCATTTCGCAACACCCATTCATCAGCTGAGTGAGGTTTTCTGTGCGTATGAATATTGATAAAATGCTTTTCTGTCGGAAATATCATTTTACATCCCTTCTATCTTTACTGATACTTTTCCGTTAGCCAATATCATAGCTACAATAGCATTAGGGGTTAATATTACTTTATCTGGCTGAAGGCTGGTTAATACCCCATTTACCTTCACTCCTTTTACAGGTTCGTATCCATTAAGATAACCTTTCATAGATTGTTCTCCTTCTGCCAACTGGTCGGCTATCGAAAATTTACAGTTTTCTGTAATTTTTTTCAATATCATACCATGAGCCAGCCAATCGGCTGTTTTCAAAAGCTTATTTTTTGAATCCATCACAAAATCAACTTCATCTAAATAAACTTCTTTTGTAGTCATGCTGTACTTTGGTATGCCTGACAGATAAAATGTTCCATTTACAGAACCGCTCATATTCAAGGCAACAATCATTTTATTTTCTTTACCCCATAGCTCTACATGATTTACAACCACATATTTTTTCCCTGATTCGAAACGCTCTCCTGCAAAGTTCTTCTGTACTATTGCAGATGCATCTGCATAGGTTGCATAAGCTGCTACATTAACTTTAAACTGATTAGGTATTTTATCTATTGCTTTTAATGCCAATGCGTTCTTATCAAAAGATTTCTCGGGCTTTTTGCCTATTGCCGTTTCCAAATAAGCTTTTACTCCTAAACCTATTGTCACTTTTTTATTGGCAATAACGGCCCTTGTGGTATAGGCTTCCTGAGGTTGAAAAGCAAACCATGTATTATACTCTTCATTGATTTTAACAGGATTGCTTACTGCGTCTAAGGCTTCTAAAACATAGGGCTCTATATCCAATGACTCGGCTATAGCATCGTCTACTTTTTTAGAAATATATGATTTAAACAGTCCTATTGCGGAATTAATAGCGTAAGTAACGGGTACATTTTTTCCGGCAATATTTACGGAAGGACTTTCTTTCCAGACGATATCTACAATGGCTGTTCGGGTCGTCATTTTCCAATCTTTAAATGATATGAGGGAAACAAGTTTTATTGTTCCGTTCAAATAAAAATCACGGGTATCATACATAGACATCCCAAATTTATCGAAACCATAGCGGAACTTTCCATTGATACGCAGAGGAAAATCTATAAACACTTTCCCGTTTTGTTCTGTAACACGGATGGGCGCTTCTTTAGTTACCTTCATCATTACGTTATCATCGTTAATATTTTTGTCTTCGTAGATGATGCCTGAAAGATACTGGTTGGTTTGCGCCTGTATTTCGTTCATGGTAATTTCCAGGGGCATATTAATGAACGAAAGCTGTTTTTCGTAAACAACAGTTGTAGATAAATAATCTGGGTTGGGTTTTAGGGCGTTTACTTTTTTATTGGTACCACAGGATGTATACAACAAAACACCCGCTAATACGGATAGTGTGTACAGGATTCTTTTAAACATATTTTATGCAAAATTATTTGGCAAAAATAGTTGATTTACAAGATAAAAATCCTAAATGTAAACGTAAAAATTCAAATATAAATTCAGGTTACCACACAAGGTCGCCTGAATTTATTTTATTCATTATTAAAGGTTGAAATTATATTAATGAAATGTATCAATTTCAAGTTTTCTAATCAACTCCGAAGAAATACCATTGGAATATACGCCATAAGCATTAACTAAGACCCCTTTAAACGTACCATCTAGAGATTCTATAGCATAGGCTACTGAGTTATCATCGGGATCTGACATTCCCTCAAACCGATAACTCTCTACTACTTTAAAGTTTTCCGGATATAGTACCAACTCTTTTTCTTCTTCTTTTAACGCATTACCCTGCAGTTTAAGGTTCCCTGAATAACCTCTTTTGCTAAGATCGGCTAAGGCTTCTACCAAAGTATCAAACCCTTTCCTATGATGTTTTAGATGGCTTTCGTTTTTCATAATTATTATCTTTTGATTCTTCTACCAGAAGGAAATTTAGAACGGAGGTAAATACGGCTAATACCAGTAATATATGTACCAAAGTCCGTTCATTAAATATAATGAGTCCTAATATCCAGCCTACAAAAAAAAATATGGCTATAGCATATAACAATTTTCTCATTTCTATAAGTACCATATATACAACAGGTAATTAAAAACAAATGATATGCCAATATTTAGATATTTATCAATAAGAATGTCACATAATTAACTCCTAAAAAACTCTGCAAACTTTTTGAGCATAAAAAAAGCGTTCAGGTGTCTCTGAACGCTTTTCTATTATTTTGTTTGATGAGCTTATAATTATCTGCCCATCCAACCCCCGTCTACCGTAAGTACAGTTCCCTGAACATAATCTCCGGCTTTTGATGCTAAGAAAACTACAGGTCCTTTAAAATCTTCTGGTTCGCCCCATCTTCCTGCCGGAATCCTGGAAAGAATAGAAGCACTTCTATCTGCATCTTCTCTTAATGCCTCTGTATTGTCTGTACTAATATATCCAGGAGCAATAGCATTTACATTTACTCCTTTAGAAGCCCACTCGTTAGCAAAAGCTTTAGTTAACGAACCTACAGCTCCTTTACTTGCTGCATAACCCGGAACCGTAATACCTCCCTGGAAAGTCAGCAAAGATGCAGTGAATATAACTTTACCGTATCCTCTGGCTACCATCTCTTTACCAAATTCTCTGGTAATGATAAATTGGGCATTAAGATTTACATCTATCACTTCATCCCAGTACTCATCCGGATGCTCGGCTGCTGGTTTTCTCAGGATGGTTCCTGCATTATTAATTAAAATATCTACTTGATGACCGTCTGCTTTTACCTGATTAATAAAAGCATAAACATCGTCACGCTTAGAGAAATCGCATTTATAGGCTTTAAAAGAACGGCCTAATGCTGTTACTTCTTTTTCTACCTGGCTTCCTGACAACTCTAATGATGCAGAAACCCCAATGATATCAGCACCTGCTTCTGCCAAAGCTACAGCCATTGCTTTACCGATACCTCTTTTGCATCCGGTTACCAATGCTTTTTTCCCTGTTAAATCAAATAAATTCAATACACTCATTTTTTCTAAAATTTATTAGCCAAACTTATTGTTTATTATTGAGAATTACCAATATATTTTTCTAATTATCATTGTTATTGATACAGTTAAAACGTTTGCACACTTCAAATAAGCCCAATAACGCCTATGTGTTTTATGTCGAAATCTTAGCTGAAATATAATATAGCCCAATCATTACTTTGTAGATACTTATCATTCAAAAATCTTCTATCCTATTGTAAAAGAGGAGGCGTATTAAAGCATTTCGTCCGGATTCACAACATAAATACCCAATTTTAGGGAAATTTACCCCCCTTTACAATCGGCTTTTGTAAGCATCTTAGCAACAATTCTTTGCTTCTAAAAAGATATAGCAAATCGATTAGCCAACACCTTAATTATTTACGACTTAATAATAATATAAATTCAGATCAGTAATATTTATGAGAAGTTTCGGTACTTTATCCTTATCACTAGCTGCTTGTATCACCGCATTGAATGTACAAATTTCAACGGCCCAAATAACAACGCCAACTATTCCTGCTAAATATATTCCCAATAAAAAAAGCTTATATAAAAAAGACTGGATAGATTTTAATAAAAATGGCATTAAAGACATCTACGAGGATCCTAAAGCAAAAATAGAAGACAGAATTGAGGATCTATTGAACCAAATGACCATGGACGAAAAAACATGTCAGATGGTTACATTATATGGATATAAACGAGTTCTGGGAGATGCTTTACCTACCGAAGAATGGAAATCTAAAATATGGAAAGACGGAGTAGGTGCAATTGATGAACACCTCAATGGTTTTCAACAATGGGGAGCTCCTCCTTCAAGTCATCCTTTAGTTTGGCCTGCCTCCCGTCATGCCTGGGCTATCAATGAAGTTCAACGCTTTTTTATTGAAGAAACAAGATTAGGTATTCCAGTAGATTTCACCAACGAAGGTATCAGAGGTATTGAAAGTTTTAAAGCAACCAATTTCCCTACTCAATTAGGTTTAGGACATACCTGGAATAGAGATTTAATACGCAAAGTAGGACTTATAACAGGAAAAGAAGCGAGATTATTAGGCTATACTAATGTGTATGCTCCTATCCTGGATGTAGGTAGAGATCAACGTTGGGGACGCTATGAGGAAGTTTATGGAGAAAGTCCCTATCTGGTTGCAGAGCTCGGAATCCAAATGGTAAAAGGTTTACAAAACAACTATCAGGTTGCGGCTACAGCTAAACATTTTGTTGCTTATAGTAATAATAAAGGAGCAAGAGAAGGCCTCTCAAGGGTTGACCCTCAAATGTCGCCTAGAGAAGTTGAAATGGTACATGTCTACCCTTTTAAAAGAGCCATAAAAGAAGCTGGCTTATTAGGAGTAATGAGTTCTTATAATGATCACTACACCATTCGCTCCCCTTGAACCGTAAATAGCAGTAGCAGATGCATCTTTAAGAACATCTACAGATTCTATATCATTTGGATTTAAAGTAGCCAAAGGGTTATAACTTGTATAACCTCCTACAGACGAAGTAGCTACTTCACTGCCATTAACATCTATTTGCAATCCGTCTATTACAAACAATGGTGAACTTGAAGCATTTATTGAATTAGCTCCTCTGATTTGCATATTAATGCTGCCTCCGGGCTCTCCTGACTGATTGTTAACCTTTAATCCTGCAATTCTTCCCTGTAATGCCTCAGAGACATTATTAGCTCCTGTTTGGGTCAACACATCACCTTTTATGTTACTAATTGATCCCGTTACATCTCCCAATTTAGAGACTCCATATCCTATAACAACAACCTGATCCAGTGATCTTGTTTCTTCTACGTCTAATCTGACATCACTTATTGACGAACTGTTTGCCGGGATCTCTTTCGGTTTAAATCCAATATAACTGAATACCAGCATTTCATTAGAGTTATTTACAGATAGAGAAAAGCTTCCTTTAGCATCAGATACTGTACCTTTCTGACTCCCCTTAATTTTTATAGAAACACCTGGTAAAGAATTTCCGTCTGTATCCGAAACTTTCCCTGACACTTTTAATTGTGCATAACTATCTTCTTTAAAAAGTAGAAAGCCCAGAACAAATAATAAATAAAATAGTGGTTTTTTAATAAACTTCATTTTATAGGTTTTTTACATTGATTTTTATTAATCTGTTATACTTAGCTTGTAGGCAAGTATGATTAGGTTATACAAATATTAAAAGTATTCCCCTGGAAGAGGTAGTATAAATTTCCCTAAAAAGGGGTATTTATATCCTTTACGACTGTATTACCGGACGATAATTTTAATTAAGCAATACGTTCATCTTCTCATTGTAAATTTTATCTCAATTTATTTTGCAGTAAATATCGCTTCATTTTGATAATGCTTATCTTTCGGCACTTTTTACAGGTATGTAATACACACTAGGCTTAAACTGCATATCAGAGTTTATAGAATGATAAAAAAAAGAATATCAGGTATTTGGAATTATTTGATAGGTGATGCACCTCAATTTTCACTACAAAGTAGAATTTACCATTCCATCTGTATTATTACCATACTTGTTATTTTCTACACTATTCCTTTTAGCCTATTAAACAATTTACCCTGGTTAGCTTTACTTTCATCAGGTTTATTGTGTCTTCAAATCTTTTTATACTATTTATCACGATACAGAAACTGGCTCAATACCAGTATGATTATTTACGCTGTTATTTTCAATATTTTTTTCGCAGTCAGTTACTATTTCTCATCGGGCATACAGGGCTCGGTACTTTTTTCTTTTATCACAGTGCATTTTTTAATTATAGCTACCGCTCAAAAGAAACATTATTGGCTATGGACACTTGGAAATATTATTCTTGTAATATCGCTTATTGTTTATGAATATTATCATCCAGAATTTATTATTGACAGTTATAATGACCGGGTGACACGTTTTATAGATATCACCTCTACATATATTGTTACTATTCTACTCATTTTTGCCTGCCTAACCTACATCATCAACAATTATAATGTCGAAAAACGTATTGCTGATAATAGTTTATCAAAATTGCAACAACTAAACGAAGAAAAGAACAAGTTACTGTCCATTGTTTCTCACGATTTTAATTCTCCTCTAAGCAATATACAAACGTATTTAGATATACTTGAACGTACTGATTTAAATCCTGAAAGCCGAAAGGAATTGGAAAAGGAGTTAAGGCAGGTAACTAATGACACGCAACATTTCCTGAATAATCTGCTATTGTGGACAAAGAAACAAATGGAGGGTTTCGATTTTTCGATCGCTGCAATTGATATTAACAAATGCTTATACGGAACAGTTGAAATCTGCAGAAACCTGGCTGTAAATAAAGGCATTTCTTTCGAATATGAAATTCATCAAGATACTTTCATTAAAACCAATAACGACATTTATCAGCTTATTGTACGTAACCTGCTAAACAATGCCATTAAGTTTACCCCTTCGGGTGGAAACATAACTATTTCATCTGTGTTAGACAAACAATTTCTGACATTACAGATAAGGGATAATGGCAAGGGAATTCCACAAAACAAACAAAACCAAATATTTACTTCTACAGTCAAATCTACTTTTGGTACAAACAATGAAAAAGGCACAGGGTTGGGCCTGAGAATGTGTAAAGAGTTTACCGAGGCGTTAAATGGAAAAATATGGTTTAAAAGTGAAGATGGAAAAGGTACTACATTTTTCCTTCAAATGCCCTTGGGCTACCATTTTGAATAAGCCCCCGTTTTTAAGTTTATTGTTTTTCCAAACTTTGTCTCATTGCTTGAATATTCTTCACAAACTGAGGTTGATTTGATTTCTCGACTTCTGTAGCCCACTTTTCAAACCCCTTTTTATCTGCCTTTACAAAATAACTATAAGCCAAATTGTAAGCAGTTTCATATAAATAACCATTATTGGCTGCTTTATCTATAAAATCCTTATACGTTTTCTCCGCCTCATCTAATTTATCTGCTTTTGTGTAAGCATATACTAGTTCTTTATAAAACAAGCCATTAGTGGGTTGAACTTTTAAAGCAGCAGATAGTACTTTTACAGCATCATTATATCTACTTAACGCATTGTAAGAATAGGCCAGTTCAAAGAGTAGTTTTTCATTTTGCTTATCTTCATTATACACCTTCGTTAAAATACCGAGGGCTATATCAGGTTTCCCATTAGCATTGTACATAGATCCTAAAGCTGTCTGATAACTTATTTTATCAGCGGAATTATAAATTGACAGCCAGTCAGGCTCTGGCTTTAAATCTAATTGTTTTAACTCCGGCTCTGATAGCACATATACAGCACTGGTATTTTTCCCCAGTCTATACTTAAAACTCGATTTTTTAGTCTTTGGATCTTCGACTAACTTTTCTAACTCTGTGCCACTTGCGTTTATTCTCCCTTCATACTCAAATGTAGGTCCAGCCACTACATCTAAATATATGAACCCGAACGAATACAATGAATCTTTAGCTGATTTAGGAAAAACCACCCATTTATCTATAGCATCGTAAAACTTGGTATTGAATTTAAATACAGTCTGAGCATTTAAGTTTAATGTTCCAGAAAGTATAGTGATTAGAATAAAATAAATACTTTTTTTCATAGGGTTTGATATAATTCTAATTATAATATTTCTCTATGCGTTTATCTGGTACTAACCATAACAATGCTATTACATAGTAAATAAAAATACCGAGAAAAGGTAATATAAATGCCAATAATATTCCTAATATATAACCTATGGTAGAGATGATCTCTTTACTTCCTGAAGTTACGGTTTTTGCTATATCTGAATCTTTACCTTCTGTTTTTATCGCAACTTTCTCAATAATCATAAATGCAACACTACTCATCAGTAAAACAAAACCATAAACTGCAGTAGGTAAGGTCGAATTATAATTTTCGCCCATCCACCCCGTGGCTACTGGCAAGAAAGAAAGCCAAAACAATAAATGAAGATTGCTCCATAATATTTTTCCATTTACCTTTTTAATTGTATGAAATAAATGATGATGATTATTCCAATAAATCCCAACATAAATAAATGAAAAAAAGTAGGAAAGAAATTTAGGGATATAAGGTTTCAGACTTAAAAGTCCATCACCCACAGGAACTTTTAAATCTAATACCATAATGGTGATAATAATAGCTAAAACGCCATCACTAAAGGCTTCTAAACGGCTTGTTGTCATTGGTTTGTTATTGATATTAAAACAGCATTAAATCTAATAATTTTCTCAATCAATTTATGGTTCTTTATGATAGAGAAAACACTCTCGTGATAAGTTAAGGGAATAGAGTTCATAAGAAGCACCTTATCCCAAACAGTAAAGATATTATTACCAAACAGACTTTTATAATCAGTATACCTTACTTACGTAGCTATACAATAATTTAACTTGGTTTCTATGGTGATTTTATTGAACTTAGGAACCAATTTACTTTGATTCCAATGAAAAAAACAACATTATTATTTGCAGCTGCTTCGCTATTGGTAGCTTGCAACAACAATCCGAAACAAACTCAAGACAACAATCAAGATAGTATAACCAGTTCACAGACAACAAGTACGACAGAGCCCCAGGCAAGCGGGACCTTTAATATCGAAAACATTCCTGTAACTACATCAGATATAGGCAGTTTTCCTTACTTCACTTTGCCTAAAGGATTAAAACCCATGAACAGACCTTTTTTGAAGAATTTCGATGTCTGCTTTTTCCCAGTAAATGGTATTATGACACCTTTTGAAGGAAAACTCTACAAAATAAATGTAACTGAAGAGCAAGGAGAACAATTCTCTAAACGGTATTTTGAAAAAAGTATAGAAGATTATTTACAGTCTGTAGGTGCTGTTAAAGTATTTGATGGTATGATAGGCAGGGAAGAATATGAACGTTACAACAAACAAGACCCTAATAAAGGTGATGAAGGCGATATAGGCTATGCCGATGAAAATATTAAGTTTTACGTGATTCGCACCAAGGATCAAGGGAATATTTTTATACAGTTTAGCGCAAACAATTTTGGTGCAAAATTAAATATCCTTCAAGAAGGTACCATGACTCAGACCATTACCAAAATAACTGCGGAAGAGATTGCAAAAGATCTTTCTGAAAAAGGAAAGTCTATTCTGTACATCAATTTCGATACAGACAAATCTAATCTTACCGCTGACGGAAAAGAAATTGTTCAACAAATAGCGGATGCTTTGAAGAAAGAAAGCTCGTTAACAATTAATATCGAAGGACATACAGATAATACAGGCGATGCCGCACATAACAAAAAGCTTTCTACAGATCGTGCAAACGCAGTACTGAACGCTTTAACTACAAATGGCATTAACAAGTCACGTTTAACCGCTCAAGGTTTTGGAGCAGAACACCCACTGGTAGCCAACGACAACGAAGCTAACAAAGCAAAAAACAGGCGGGTGGAACTTATAAAAACTAATTAAGGATGCTTTATAAAAGATTGTCAAAGCGTTAAAAACAAAAAAGCCACTGAATCAGTGGCTTTTTTTGTCGGGGTGGCAGGATTCGAACCTACGACCTCCACATCCCAAATGTGGCGCGATACCGGGCTACGCTACACCCCGATTAGGTATCACCTTTTTTAAGACTTAAAAGTCTTGCGGAGAGAGCGGGATTCGAACCCGCGGTACCGTTTCCAGTACGACAGTTTAGCAAACTGTTCCTTTCGGCCTCTCAGGCACCTCTCCTCCCGTTTGGGAATGCAAATATAACAATAGGAATATATCTTCAAAAGAAATTTTAAAACTATTCTGGATAATCTATCCTCACATGGTATATCCCCATTAACATTGTCTTGAAAATCAACTTAATAGTTTCAATTTCTTTCAATGTAATATTACTATCATTTAATTGATTTTGTTCCAATTTATAGTCAATAATACGTTCTACCAGATTATTTATAGACTCTGCATCCGGTTCTTTTAAACTTCTGGACGCCGCTTCCACCGAGTCGGCCAACATTAAAACAGCCGTTTCTTTTGAAAACGGAATAGGTCCCGGATATCTAAAAATATTTTCATCAATCAATTTTTCAGGAAAATTCTTTAAAAACGACTGGTAAAAATAATCTACTCTCGAATTTCCATGATGTGTTCTGATAAAATCTATGATTACCTCTGGAAGATTATTTCTCCGGGCCAGCTCCACTCCATTAGGCACATGTTTGATAATAATCTGCGCACTGTCTTCATAAGAAAGCTTATCGTGTGGATTTAATCCTTTAATCTGATTTTCAATAAAAAACTGTGGGTTCTCAATTTTACCAATATCATGATACAAAGCACCTGCTCTTACCAACAAAGCATTTCCCCCTATTTTAAAGATAGCCGATTCTGCCAAATTAGCTACCTGCAAAGAATGCTGAAATGTTCCCGGAGCTTTAAATGCTAATTCTCTCAACAAACTGGTATTGGTATTGGTCAGTTCCATTAAAGTAATATCAGACGTTATACCAAACATTTTTTCGAAAAGATAAATTAACGGATAGGCCAGCAACGACAATAATACACTGATAATAAACGGTGTAAATTTCATCCAATCCAATGCTGCAAAAGTCCCTTCTCTGATTAATGAAATACCTAAATAAGCAACTATATAATTCAGCAATATTAATAAGGAGCTTATCAGAAATTGCTCTCTGCGTACCAGATTCTTGATACTATAAATGGCAACCATGCCTGCAGTAATCTGTAAAAATGCAAACTCAAAGCTATTAGGAACAAAAAAACCGGCAATTAACACTACCAAAAGATGGATATTTAAAGCCAACCGGGTATCAAACAATATCCTTATAATGACGGGAACTATACAATAGGGAATGTAATATACGCTGGGTAGTTTAATTTTTATAGCCCACGACAGAAATACCAGCATTCCAATAATAACCACCAATATCAGAGATATCTGCCTGTTATCATAAAAAATATCCTTTCTAAAAAGGTAGAGGAAAACCATCAATAAAAATATCACCAATCCTACTGCTAAAAACTGGCCTAAAAAAACCAGTTCCCTGCTTCCTCTTACTTTAGCATTTTCTTCATAAGCTTGCTTTAATGATTCTAACTTTTGATAAACACCCTCATTAACAGTATTTCCATTTTCAATAATAACCTCTCCTTTCTGCACCATCCCACGGGTTACCGATACATTTTCCACCGCCTGCCTTTCCAGTGCTTCTGTAAAACGTTCATCCAGAATAATATTTGGAGTTATTCTATCTTTAATAACACTGATTAAGATATCTGTGCGCACCTGTTTATTAGCCACTATTTTCTCGCTAATCTGCGACAATGCAGATGATGTAGTTAGCAATGTTGCAGTACTTACCTCTCTTCGCACATTGTTTTTCAACAAAGTAATCAGATAACTTCCACCATCTTGTTTCTTTTGATAATTTTGGTTGAGTCCAATAATCCCGCGTTCATAGATATCTCTCAATACATTAAAACCATATTCGAAAGTTTTCTCCTTATTATCATTTTCTGTAAGAGAGGCCGCTCTCCATTTAGCTTCAAAATCTGCCTGATACTGGTTAAGCTGAGCATCCTGAATTTTATCATCAACTCTATAAACCGGTAAAACAGATTTCAGTATACTTTCCTTATCCTTTTTTATCTCTGCATCGGTTTTCTTAATTGCATAATTATAGGGCGATATCAGATCGTCATGCAGCCAAACCATTCCTCTTTCAAATTCGTATTTAAAACGGGGTTGTTTGGGTAAGACAATAGTGATAACGGTAACACTGAAAAACATCAGGATGTATTTAATTACCGAAGCATATTTCCGGTATATAATCTGATGCGAATTTTTATTAAATCGGTTCACAAGATTTATTTTATTTTAAAACCGCAAAGAGCGCCAAGTTCTCAAAGAATTAAAATCCATCTCCGTATTCTTTGTGTACTTTGTGGTTAATGTTTCATTTTACAAAAATAAGACTTTAAAACTAACTACTTAAGCAAAAACAAACACAAGTCTTTAAAGTTTATATGGCTGGCTTCTTCTGCGCTATTACTGTTTTTTTCATAAATTGCAAACAACAAGTAGATCAATAAACACATAGTAACATGCGCTTTTTCTTATTTCTGACTCTTCTAGCATTCTTAAAACCGTTTAACCTCAGCGCTCAGGAATTATCTATGTACCAATATGAGGACTCTCTTAAAGTATTGGGAAATGTAATCATTAACGATACCACGGAAACAGCCCGCAGCACCGCTAACGAAAAATTTATCAAAACCTTAATAAATGCCTTAAAAACAAAAGGCTCTTTTAATTATAAATTTTCGAGATTACAGAATATCGTATCCATCGTCACTCCAGAAGACAGGAAGTTTCGGGTATTTACCTGGTTCGTTTTTAGTCGCAACGGAAATTTCAGGTATTACGGTGCTATACAAATGAGTAATCCCGAAAAACTGGAACTAATTCCTCTTATTGACGGCACACAGGAACTGGAAAACGGTACCGAACAAACCCTGTTACCTTCTAGTAAATGGTTAGGCTCTGTTTATTACAATATAACTCCCGTAACCGGAAAACCTTTTTACTATATTTTATTGGGATGGAAAGGAAACTCCATTGAAAGCAGCTCTAAAGTAATTGAAACATTAAGTTTCGAAAATGGGCGTGTAGTATTTGGTAAGCCAGTATTTCAACAAGAACCCAAATCTAACATTTATCTTGCTCGGAGGGTATTCACCTACAATAGCGATGCATCCATGTTTTTACGTTACATCAAAAACGATAAAGTTTTTGCTTTCGACCATCTGGTGCCTCCACATCAGGAATTCCAAAACAGTAAAGACAAATATATCCCAGATCTCACCTACGATGGCTACAAATACAAAAACGGAAAATGGATATATGTGGAAGATCTTGATTTAAAAAATCTTCCTGACGAAAAAGACGACTCTTTTGTAGACCCCTCTAAAATAACTCCCAGCAGTATCCCTATTCGGAAATATTGATATTAAGCTTTGTTTTCCGGCTTTGTTTTGTAAATTGATTGTTTCATTTTAAGTGTAATTATCATTTTTTATTTATTATTGATGGTTAAATACTTCTTATTGAGAAAAAACATACAATAACACTAACATATATTTTTTATTTACTATGCTGCAAAGCCGACCTAACGAAACCGATTTTTTCAAGAGTAATGTCCTTGGACACCCATCGGGACTATTTGTTTTGTTCTTTACCGAAATGTGGGAACGTTTTTCCTATTATGGAATGAGGGCCTTACTGGTACTTTTCTTAACCTCTTCTATATTGGGTGACAATGCAGGTTGGGGCTGGCCACGTGAAAATGCCCTGGCTATTTATGGTTCATACACTTCGTTAGCTTACCTGACCCCTATTTTAGGTGGCTATGTAGCCGATAGAATTATAGGTTACCGTTGGGCTGTTATAGTGGGAGCCCTATTAATGACCTTAGGCCATTTATCTATGGCTTTCGAGTTTAATCCTATATTTATGTATCTGGGCTTATGCCTGCTTGTACTGGGCAATGGTTTCTTTAAACCCAATATGACATCTATTGTAGCTCAGATTTATGAAAAACACCCCGAAAAGAAAGATGGTGCCTACACCATTTTCTATATGGGCGTAAACGCAGGGGCCTTTTTAGGGATGCTTTTATGCGGTTATATAGGCGAAAGCCCTGATTGGGGCTGGAGTTATGGCTTTGGTTTAGCTGGTATTTTTATGTTATTAGGCATGTTACAATTCTACTTCACCCAAAATATTTTTGGAAATGTAGGTTTAAAACCCACTTATGATGGAGACCAGGTAAAGCCCATTAACGAAACACCCGAAGAAGCCAAAAAAAATCCATTCTCTACCTTTGACCTTACTGTTATATCCATTATCGCTATTATTGGCCTCACGTGGATTATTAACGATCCCATGTCCAAGATTACCGACATCAACCTATTTAATTTCTCTATATCAGGTATTTCCGGAAACACCCTCTCAATATGTATAGCTCTAGTTCTTTTCATTTTTATTTTAATCAAGAGAATTTTGCAATACACAACCGTCCTTAGAGACAAAATGATTGCCGTAATTGTACTTGCTTTCATCACTATCTTCTTTTGGGCTTCTTTTGAACAGGCAGGAGGATCTATGACCATTTTTGCAAAAGATTACACAGCAAGAATACTGGAAGGAAATGCTAAAATAGGTTTTAACATAGCAAATACCCTTATCACAGTTGTACCTTTAATAATTATCACCTTTGTTCTTTTTAAATTATTCCAGCAAACTTTTAAGAAATATGCTATTGGCAACACTATTCTTTTAAGTTCGTTCATTATTGTATGGGGACTGGTTATTTTTATGCTTAAAGCTCAATATGCAGATGTACAGGCAGAAGTACCCGCAACCTGGTTCGGAATTTTAAATGCCTTGTTTATTATAAGCTGTGCACCCTTGGTTTCTAAAATCTGGGAAAGCAAATACAATCCACCTGCAACATTTAAATACGGAATTGGTATGATTTTATTAGGAATAGGCTTTGCCGTATTAGCCTACGGAGCCAGCTCTATTCCGCAGGGAGCTAAGACAGCATCAGTGAGTATGATGTGGTTAGTTTTTGCCTACTTTTTTCATACCATGGGCGAACTTTTTATTTCTCCGGTTGGACTTTCTTATGTCAGTAAACTTGTTCCGGGACGCATGATTGCTATTATGTTTGGTATCTGGTATTTAGCTATCGCTATAGGCAACAAACTAGCCGGAACTATGGGGGGTATGATAGACGAGATTACAGCACAATATTCTATGTCTACATTTTTTATGCTATTTACCTTTATTCCAATTGCATTAGGTATATTTATCATGATGCTAACGCCTTTATTAAAAAAATTGATGCATGGCGTCCATTAATTAAGCTAACAATAATACCAGGAAAAACTACTATTTAGAAAATGGCGGCACCAAACGAAAACCTTCAGGAAATTCAGAATTTCGACGGTAAATATCCTAAACAACTCTGGTATCTGGCCATGGTAGAAATGTGGGAACGTTTTTGCTTCTACGGCATGCGAGGCGTCTTAGCCATATTTATGGTAGATCAGTTGTTATTATCTGACAAAGAAGCCAATTTAAAATACGGAGCCATACAAGCATTTGTTTATGCTTTTACTTTTATTGGTGGAATTTTCGCCGACAAAATTCTTGGTTTTAAACGCTCACTTATCTTCGGTGCCATACTTATGATTGCCGGAAACGGATTAATTTCTGTGTCTCCACATGACTTTTTTTATCTCGGTATTGCTTTAACTGTTATAGGAACGGGCTTTTTTAAACCCAACGTATCGTCTATGGTAGGCGAACTATACAAAGACGGAGACCCCAGGAGAGACGCCGGTTTTGGAATATTTTATTCAGGAATAAATGCAGGAGCCTTACTTGGAGGAGCACTTTGTGTATGGTTAGGAAAACAACATTCCTGGAGTCTGGCATTTCTGGCTGCAGCTATTGTTATGATAGTTGGGCTTTTAGTATTCCTACTTACCAAAAAGCATCTCAAACCTATCGGGAACAGCCCTTTACAACACTTTTCTAAGCTTAAAAAAAACACCTACGAAATATTGGTTTATATATGTGCATTAGCCTGTATACCTTTAATATTTATTATGGTGCACAACACCAGGTATACAGACCTGTTCATGTACACCATAGGCCCAATAGCCTTATTTTATTTCGTATTCCACCTTCTTAAAGAATCTGACAATAAAGCCCGCAAGAAACTTCTTGCTGCTATGATTTTGATCCTATTCTCCATTATCTTTTTTGCAATATTTGAACAAGCCGGAGGTTCACTAGCCCTGTTTGCCAACAATAATCTGCACCAAAACCTATTGTTTTTCAATATAGACCCTAATATTATTAACAATGGAGCCAATTCTTTCTTTGTTATTACACTGAGTCCTTTACTAGGTCTTTTGTGGTTAGCCTTTGCAAAAAAAGGAAAAGAACCTAACACGGTAATTAAATTTGGATTGGGATTTTTATTTCTGGCTGTAGGTTATTATGTATTTTTTGCCACAAGATTTTTTGCCGATGCCAACGGAAAAACCTCTTTAGAAATTTTCACCCTCGCTTATCTTGCTGTAACTATCGGAGAACTGTGTTTATCTCCCATTGGTTTATCCATGATTACAAAATTATCTCCAAAACATTTAGGAGGAATGATGATGGGTTTATGGTTTTTAGCCAGCGCGTACGGGCAATATCTGGCAGGCTTATTAGGTGCCGGCATGTCCTCTCCTGACGAAAACGCATCACTTCTAGAGAAAATGATGGGCTACACTCAAGGTTATCAACAATTGGCAGTATATGCTTTAATTTGCGGCTTGCTACTTATTTTAATCTCTCCTCTGGTTAGAAAATTAATGGGTGATGTAAAATAAAGATTCCAGGGTTGTTGTCATTTTTATATTTTTTTAACTTTTAACCTCAATAATTAAGCGTAATTTCGTTGTTAAAACAAGAAAATTCCAAGTGTCAGACAGCATCGTAATCATACCCACATATAACGAGAAAGAAAATATTTCTAAAATCATTCATAAGGTATTTTCTCTTTCGCAGGATTTTCATGTGCTGATTATTGACGATGGTTCTCCGGACGGAACAGCTGATATCGTAAAAAATCTGATGGGGGTTTATCCCGGTAAACTATTTATAGAAGAAAGAAAAGGGAAGTTAGGCTTAGGAACCGCCTATATCCATGGTTTTAGATGGGCACTCAACAAAAGTTACGAATACATATTTGAAATGGATGCCGATTTCTCCCACAATCCTGAAGACTTGATTAAACTGAAAGCAGCCTGTGTAAACGGAGCCGATGTAGCTATAGGATCCAGATATATCAACGGTGTAAATGTGGTAAATTGGCCTATGAACCGGGTATTGATGTCCTATTTCGCATCCGTATATGTACGTTTCATTACCAGAATAGAGATACAAGATGCTACCGCAGGATTTAAATGTTACAGAAGAAAAGTATTACAAACTATAAATCTTGATAAAATCAAATTTGTAGGGTATGCCTTTCAGATAGAAATGAAATTCACAGCCATCAAACATGGCTTTAAAGTAGTTGAAGTTCCTATTATATTTACAGACCGCACAGAAGGAACCTCCAAAATGTCAACCAAGATTTTCAAAGAAGCTTTTTTAGGTGTCATAGACATGAAAGTAAGAAGCTGGTTCAGAAAATATTAATTTAAAATATTAGCTGAACCTGTCACCTTCGCTCTACTAAACAAAAACACCCGAAGATTATAAGTGTTATAAAAATGTAGTGAAGGTTGAGTGAACTTTCTGGCTCAATCAGCCAACTTTGTATAAATATTTGTAAATTCATCCCCATGAACGAGCATCTTGACCCGAGTAGTGAAAAAATGTCTTTTACAGATAAAGAGATTGAGAAAGTGCTCCGTCCGCAAGAATTCGAGGATTTTACCGGACAGGAAAAAATCCTGGAAAACCTTAAGATTTTTGTTGAAGCAGCAAAGTTAAGAGGCGAAGCCTTAGACCATGTACTTTTACATGGCCCTCCCGGTTTAGGAAAAACTACGCTTTCTCATATTATAGCTAATGAAATGGGTGTGGGCATCAAGGTAACCAGTGGCCCCGTACTCGATAAACCAGGTGACTTGGCAGGTTTACTAACTAATCTGGAAGCCGGAGATATTCTTTTCATTGATGAAATACACCGTTTGAGTCCTTTGGTTGAGGAATATTTATATTCAGCCATGGAAGACTTCAAGATTGATATCATGCTTGAAACCGGACCTAACGCCCGTTCAGTACAAATCTCACTCAATCCCTTTACTTTAGTTGGTGCTACCACACGTTCAGGTCTCTTAACGGCCCCATTGAGAGCCCGTTTCGGGATTAATTCCCGTTTGCAATACTACGATGCAAAATTATTAACAACCATTGTTATGCGTTCTGCGTATATATTAAAAACTCCGATTACAGAAACAGGCGCATACGAAATTGCAAGAAGAAGCAGGGGAACACCAAGGATAGCCAATGCGCTGTTAAGGAGGACAAGAGATTTTGCACAAATCAAAGGAAATGGCGAAATTGAAACTGAGATTGCCAGATATGCATTAAACGCACTAAATGTAGACGAACATGGCTTAGATGAAATGGACAACAGAATCTTAACAACCATAATAGATAAATTTAGAGGGGGGCCCGTTGGCTTAAAAACCATTGCTACTGCCGTTGGAGAAGATGAAGGAACAATAGAAGAAGTGTACGAACCTTTTTTAATACAGGAAGGTTATTTAATGCGAACTTCAAGAGGGCGTGAAGCTACACCGGCAGCTTATCAACATTTAGGAAGAATTAAATCGGGAACACTATTTTAATTTTCATAACGATAATCCAAAGCATCAATATACCTGTATATGCAACAACATAATTTTGACGTAGACATTCAACTACCTTCATCCAATCAGAAAATCAAAATCAACAAAGACACCATAGAAGTCAATCAATCCAAGATCAATTGTTCTGAGGTAAAAGCTATAAAATATGGTGTATCGCTTATTGGCCCTGTAAAAAAACCAGTACGTAAAGAGTATAAAATAGACATACTGGACAAAAATGACAAAACACTATCTATCAGTTTTTCCAGCTCCAAAGTACAGGAAATGCTGGAAGAAGACCATACTTACTATTATGTAATGTCAGGTTTATGGCAATACGTAAAAAAAGGTCTCATCAGTAGTTTTATTGACACCTTAAACAACCATGAAAGTTTTAATATTGGTCATACAAACATTAATCATGATGGCGTTACGCTGTCTTATAAAACGTGGTGGTTTGGAAAAATAAAAACAGAAGTTACACCCTGGTCTGACCTAAAATATTATCTGGACAAAGGAAACTTAAATATCCAGAGCTTGAGTAATGGCAAGAAAAAAGCTCAGCTTAGTCTTCATAACGATTGGAACGCTGTAGTATTAAATACTTTAATGCATTATCTATGGCAAGACAATCGTAAGCAGAAATTGGCAAAAGGCGAAAAAATATAAATACTTACGGACAGGGCATTATTTATGCTCTGTCCATATTAAATTTCCTGTTTTATACCCCATCTTTTTAGCTCTGTCTAAATAATCAGCTTTTATATCTTCTGGGATAGTCACAGTCCTTGAAAGAATCCACATATAATCTAAATTATTCCCAAATACCAAAGCATACTTATAATCAGCAGCTACAGCTACAACATTATAACCCGAGTAAAAAGGTCCAAAAAAGGAGACTTTTAACCTGCCATTACCATCATGTAAATTTACAGGCTTTGCTTTTCCAATACTTTCTTTCCATTTGCCCTTAACATAATCATACCCCCTATTTTTCACCTTAATAGATCCATCTTGATTCAATGTATATTCTGCTGTGACTTGATTAAGGTTTTTTTCGAATTTAAAATCCAGACGAGCTATTTCGTACCATTTTCCCAGATACCTATCCTGATCAAAAGGTTCAACCGCTTGTGCACCTTCAGGAATTGTAACACTACATGAAGTCAGGTATAAAGAAACCAATGCCACAGAAGCAGCAACCCATAGAATTTTTGACGTTTTCATAGATACAATATATATTTCCGGGAAACCTCTATCTATTTTTGTACCAAAAAGATAAATTGCTTGTTAGTAGCAGAAAATCATAAAGCAGAAATTAAATTCCTATATTTTTTCGTATTAAAAGAATGAGATCACTTTGATAAGATTAGGCTCTCACTCAGATCTCTTTTATCTCTATTAATTTATCTAAAAAAACTCTTGACACCACATTAAGCCAGACATTTAATATAATGCACATCATTATCTCCTAATAAAGAATCTTATGGCTTAAAATTTACAATCTACGACTCAAAATACCCCCGCCTCTACTCCTTCTCTATCCAAACCCCATCCGTCCTGATAATCTCTATCAGCTCATTTAATGCATCAGCAGAAGGCACATTCTTTTTCACCACCTCTTTGCCCCTGTATAAGGTAATCTTATCTGGCCCGGCACCTACATACCCATAATCAGCGTCAGCCATTTCCCCCGGTCCATTTACTATACAGCCCATAATCCCGATTTTAATCCCTTTAAGATGATCTGTCTTGCTTCGGATCATTTGGGTAGTCTCCTGTAAATCAAAAAGTGTTCTGCCACAAGAAGGACAAGAAATATATTCAGTTTTTGATATTCTTGAGCGTGTTGCCTGCAAAATACCAAATGCTGTAGAAACGTTAAATTTCAAAGAAATCTGCGGGGCATCAATCCAGACACCATCCCCAAAACCATCCAACAACAATGCGCCCAAATCTGTTGCAGCATATAATTGAGTTTTTAAATCAATAATTTCCTGATGGGCATCTTCAAAATGATAAGATCTTTTAAGTATAACCGGAGTATTTACCCCCATCTCCGTCAATTTAAAGAAAAACGCCCTTTGATCTGCCATACCATGCACCTCGTCTGTTTCCAGTACAAAAACCAACGTATCATCAAAAGGGATATTCGCAAAAGCGTCTGTATAAAGATCGGTTCTTTTAAGTTGTACTAAATTCAACGAAGGGTCCCTTCCCTCCGCATCGGCATATTCCTGTAACGTAAATAAAGGATGACAATTGTAAGTTTCTGTCAAACTTAACCAGGTAGAATAATCGTACAGTTGTTTCAGATTTCCGGGAAAACTAAAAGAGGGCAGCTGATTGCCCATGTAAGCAAAATCTATAGATTGGTCGCCCATATTGTATTTATCCAACACCGCTGAATAAACGTAACCAGCGTCTGCTAAAACAAATGGATCTTTAAGGTTTTGCCTGGAAATATCCAGAATTACCCGGGGTACCTGATGACCACCAATAAAAGTATTTAATTCTGCACTTTCTCTTTTTTGATATTCGAACGGTGAAAATATAGAAGGAATCTCAACATCATTCGCTTCACGGATTAAACTTTGTTGCTTTCCCCTCTCCTCGTAACGTTGTGCCAATACCCGGGCAACCGGAATTTCAAATTCAGGCTCCTCCGTTAAAGAAACACGAATAGTATCTCCCAAACCATCTTCCAGCAAAGTTCCAATCCCCACGGCAGACTTAATTCTTCCATCTTCGCCGTCACCTGCCTCCGTTACTCCCAAATGCAAGGGATAATTCATCCCCTCCTGCATCATCGTATGTACCAGCAAACGATAGGCCTGTACCATTACTTGTGGGTTACTGGATTTCATAGAAACCACCAATTGATGGTAATCCAACTCCCGGCAAATACGTATAAATTCCATAGCCGACTCTACCATCCCTTTAGGTGTATCGCCATACCAAGACATAATCCTATCCGATAAAGAACCGTGATTAGTACCTATACGCATTGCTCTGCCGTTTTCCTTACAAAGCTGAACTAATGGCGCAAACTTAGATTTAATACGCTCCAGTTCTTTTTTATAAGCTTCCGGAGTATAATTTATCTCCTCAAATTTTTTCTTATCGGCATAATTACCTGGGTTTACCCGTACTTTTTCTATATGTTTAGCTGCTTCTTCCGCAGCATTAGGTGTAAAATGTATATCGGCAACCAAAGGTGTGGTATAACCTTTAGCATCTAATACTTTACGGATATTGGCCAGATTTTTAGCTTCTTTGATAGATGGCGCCGTAATTCTTACCAGCTCACAGCCAGCATCAATCATACGGATACTTTGTGTCACAGACCCCTCTGTGTCCATCGTATCCACCGTAGTCATAGATTGTAACCTGATGGGGTGATCGGCTCCCAACAACACATTCCCTATTTTAACTTCTACGGTTTTAAATCTGCTGTACTGAACTATGGAATTACAATATACCTGATTCAAAGACTCTTTATTCTGCATTTCTTCTGGCGTTTGCACAAAAATAAGATTAAAGAAAGACTTCTATAGAAAATGATGTATTTAGATAAATTATAATTAGTTATCTGGTAAATTTCATTTCTAATTTTTTGTTACCGGTTTTTACTTCTTGCTTACTGTCATAAAACCTGACATCTCTTTTCATTCCTTCCCATAACATCTCATGATCATTTTTATAAATGACGCTTACAGGATAAAAATCACCTATGGCAAAAGGAAGGTATATTCTTTCTCCATCATTAATAAGCTTGTTCACATTACCTATAGAATAATTTATCGCTATTATATTAGATACTACTTTTTCTCCCGAAACGTCCACGCAGTACAGTTGATAATAGTTTATACCGGGTTTCGGATTTTTATCAATACAAACATAATTCATTCGGGAAGTCCCGCCCTCAGCAAGAATCTTATCTAAAAAAACAAACTCCTTTCCGTCATGGCTGACATAGAGTTCGAAATGCGAAATGCGATGTTCAACAGCTGTTTCCCACTTAATCAATATTTCTGATTGCTGAACGTAACCGGAATAAGAAAGCAACCTCAGGAAAGGCTTTGTAGTATCGTCTTCTAATATTTTTATATGGTTAGCTTTTTTAGACAAAACCTTATTAACAAACTGTATTTCATTGTCAACAATCATAATACCGTCATACTCTTTTAACATATCAGGTCTTTCTTCATATACTTTTTGCCCCGTAATGGTGTCATAATAGGAAACCTTATAATCGATTAATCGCCAGGACGAGATACTGGTTTCATTTTTTTGACTACATGCAAACAAACAGGCTATTAACAACAAATAACTATATCTCATAAATTATATTCATACCATTAATAAATATACTTAAATTTTTAAAACAACAAGTTTTCCAGATTACTCACCCTCATCTTTAAGATCATGTTTATTATAAGGATAATATTAACAGTATTTAACTATAAATAAAAGAGAGATAAAACAGTGGTTTTATAGAGTTCTACCTCTATGAACCCTCTAGCAACCCTCTATTTACCCACTAAAATATCTCTTTAAAAATGCTTACAGTAGTAACTGTATAATTCATCCATATCGGATGAAAAAGCTATAAAATATATGGATAAAAAAAAGGTGTGGAATAATGAAAAAAACCTATCATCCGACTGTATTCGAATATAGTGCCAGAGCTTACATCAAAGCTTCTAAAAGCCTCATCTGTTAATCAAACAAAATGTAATCTAATAGTTTGTGACACAACCAAATTTAGCATTGACACCAAGTAAGGGAGGAACTGTATCTAATTGTACCACCCCCGCCTCTTCCTTTTCCATCATCGTGAGCGCAGTCCAAGGCTCTGTAAACTTGAACAGCAGATTAATAAAAACGGATTATTTCTCACTTCCACTATCTGAATCAATATGACGGTGAACTGTGAGGGATAAATTAATGAATGAGAAACTATGAATCATATATAAGCCATGATCCATAAACTATGAATTATAAATAATTGCCTGGTACTATTTTACCTTTTGCCAAACAACCATTCGTCTTCAACAGCATGATAAACAATGACCCAGCTATAATCTTTTGGAAAAACAACAGCATCTTCAAACCAACAATCTAAACTTTCCTCCTTTATCTTTTGTACTAAATCCTGAAAATCTATTTCTAATAAGAACGGATATTGTATCCAGCATATATAAACATCATGTTCGTGGATAAGTTCTGTCAATACACTAATTAGATCTGCAAATGAACCTACAACGGATAAATCAGGAAAATAACGAGATGAGTGTTTATTGGGGAAAACATCTATCAACGACTCCATTACTTTTTCTCCCATTACGGTCTCAACTCTTGACAAACTGTATTTTGCAAAAGGTTCGTTTTGGAATTTCTCCATAAACAAAGACTGAAATTCTGAGGGTACAAAACGTAATGAAACAATATGATACTTTATTTGAGCATGCAGTAGTTCATCTAAGATTTCTGTAAAGGGTTCAACGTAGGTTTTAAAAAAGTCATCAAACCGGATACGTAATTGCAATTGGGCCCTTTTCTGTACGATTTGGTTACGATATTCTGAATCCATTGTTTAGAAATTAATTTTTGAAAGAAGTCGCTGCTTATTTTATAAGAACCGATTTTTCTTCTGCAGTTAAATTTCCAAAAAAAGATTTATACAAAGATGTTCCATTTTGGAAGAAAGATTCATTAGAGCAAGTAGATTTTCCTACAATTTCTTCTATCATCAATGCGTCTGGAAAAGCAAACATATTAACACAAGGTAGCTTTTTATTCCAATTTAATGTTACTTTCCCTGATGTCTCATTCCACACCGAACAATTTATTTTTTTTGATGCTAATAACATACGATTGCTTTCCGATGTTATTTCTTTAGTAAAAAGATCTTGTTTCTGCTTGTATTTCTTTAATTTATCATCGTACTCGCTTGTATATTGCTTGTAAGCAATATCTGAGTCTGTCTCAAGATTTTTAAAATTAGCCAACTTCAGATTAAGTTCTTTTTCTAATTCTCTTGCCTTTTGTTCTTGTTCTTTACCGAGAGTTCCGATTAACTGTGTAATTTCCAGGGTTAGTTTCTTGCTTTTTTCTTCTATCTCTCCTATAGTTTGTTTATATTTTTCAATGTCCCTATTCATTTTTTCTTTTAGCACGCCCACTTGCTTAATTAATGCCTCCTTTATTTCGACTAATTGATTTTTCAATACCTCATTACCTTCTGCCTTTGTCAACTTGTCTTCTGTTTCTTTTATTGCTTTATAAAGTTCGTTCAATTCATTTTGCAGGGTTTCAGTATGTTGTTTTTGTTGAGCCTCAAGGTTTGAGATTTGTAATTTATTTTCGGCTATTTGTTGTTTTTTTTCAGCTTGCTGTAGCTCATTTTTTTCTTTTATCAATCCGAGTTCTGTTTTATTTTTTTCAGCAAATTCTTTTTCGGTCCAAGTTTTTTTGGCCTTTAATACCTTTTTTTGACTACTGGCAACAAGTGCTTTAGAACCTGACACCAAAATATCTTCTAACCAAAGATTATGTTTACCAGTAGCATCATTTATTATTTTTCTCTCGTAGTTTTTACTATGCTGAGTAATTTCTTCACATAACTTTTCGTTAGCTTTTTTGATTTTCTCTATTTCATCATATTGCTTTAAAAGTGCTCTATCGCCTTTTTCCAGGTTTTGAAGCTGTACTTTTTTTATGGCTATTTTTTCAGAAAATGATTTTCTTGTGGTCTCTATTTCGTTAGTAGTCGCCGGAATTGCATATCCCTTTACTTCCCCTAAATGCTTTTCAAAGCTTTCTCCTCTTTTTTCAAAATCTGACTTCCATCCACCACACTGACTACATCTTGCCCCAACTTTCATATCGGCTATAAGGTTATCCCGTTCTTTATTTAACGCAGCTATCTCGGCTCTTAATTTGGCCATATTTTCTTTCCACTGATTTTCTAAATCAGGAATTTTACTACGTAGTTGCTTTATTTTCTCTTCGTTGTTTTGATAGGAATCAACTTTATTTTCTACCGATGTTACTTCTGAAACACCTACAGTTTGAGCAGACAAAGTAGTATAAACAAGGAGAAAAAAAATTGATATTATATTTTTCATTATCCACTTTTTATTAATTCCCAAAAGGATCATCTTCTGCTTTGTACAAAGCAATTAAATGATTAAAGGCTTTAAGTACTTTATTTGTCTCAGATTTCAGTAAATAAAGTCTAACATTACTTACTTGCGTAAGTGGATTGCTTATTGTACTATTTTTATTTGTTATATTGTATCCTGACTCTTCGCAGGTTAAGATAGATTGTCCATTCCTAGTGTCTATCATTTTCCAAAGATGTACTCTTGTTTTTCTGACCACACTTCCTAAAAAATAAAGACTCATTCTATTGAGTTCGTCATGAGAAAATCCAATATTTTTGATGTGTTCAATTTTAAAGGTTGATGTATATTTCTCCCCCGTAAACTTATCGTTGTTGTTGGTACTGCATTTTTCTGGATGTGAACCAAAATAATAGTAAATTTGGTAAAAATCGTCATCTAAACTTTTCATTTCACAATCTAAAACATAACCTTCTTCTGTTTTTTGACCGATGGTTTCTTTAAGTTTTTTATTAATATAATTTGCTGTTTCGGCTTTTGTTAGACTTGCATCTTGCGAATAACATGGATTGATGCAGGCAAATAACAACAAAATGGACACAATCGTTTTCATAAATCTATTTTTACAATTAATTTCCAAAAGGGTCATCTTCGGCTTTGCTTAAGTCTATTAAATAATTAAATGCTTTTATTATTTTCTGATCTTCTTTATCTATCTTCACATAAGGAATATAAATACTATCTTCATAATGAAAGTATTTATCAGTATATCTTTTTCCAAATGCATAATCCCTAGAATAACAGTCACTATATGCATCACCATTTCCAGGATATCTAATATTTTTTTTCTCGCTATAACTATAATGAATTTGCTTCAATGCATTAGATATAAACTGCAATTTTATCAACCCAACATTATTTAAAGTTGGCATAATCTCTATTGATTGTATATGTATAGGTGAAAATTCTATTTCTGATAGTATACGTTTATAATACTCAACATTCCCGTCTCGTTTATATTGATTCTGATAACACCCTGAATTATCGCTTGCAAAATCACAACTATATTGCACCTTTCCATTCGATCCTAATCGAAATCGATTTTCATATATAATTAGATTATTATTCTGAACTCTATATGGGTGGATTTTATTTATACTCTCTGTAATTTTATTATTAATATAATTTACCGTTTCTTCTTTTGTTAAACTTGCACCCTGCGAGTAACACATATTAATGCTAAAAAGCACCAATAAAATTGTAGTTAATTGTTTCATTATTTTTAAATTTTAGAAATGGCAACCCTATTTTTTTCTATATCACCACTTTCACATACTGTTGTAAAAGATCTAACACAGAATCTCTTTCCATAAAACAGTAAAAATTCTTAAAAACTAATAACATAAATATATATCCAGTTCTTTTAAAAGAACCTCTACCATGATACTAAATTACAACTAGGCTATTCCTCAAAAAATACCTACCACTAGGTATTTAGCATAAAATAATGGAGGATGAAGACAATATTATATTGCATTCATTTTATTATTATATTTATGCTTATCCTTATTTATATTACAAACTCCATGGATTTATTAAAATTTGATGAAGTAAAACAAACATGGCTCCAGATAGCTCAACACGAGAAAGAGATGCTCCCTGCATCTTCTTTGGAGTTGGAAGTATATAAAAAACTTCTATCCAGATTCCATGTAGGTGCTTATTATTATTACATTTTTAATGTAGCAGCTATTGACATAGAGTTTGTAAGTAAGGAAATAGTATCGGTTATGGGATATACGCCAGAAAATTTCTCTGTAGAAACCGTTATAGGTAATATACATCCGGATGATAAAGCCCGGTTTCTTGCCTATGAGCAGAAGGTTACGGATTTTTTTTCAAAACTATCTCCCCAAGATGTTTTAAAATATAAAGTCAGTTACGATTACCGATTACGCTGTGCAGACGGATCTTATAAATGGATACTTCAGCAGGTATCTACTATACAAAGTAATGAGAATGGGGCTGTTATCCGTGTATTAGGAGTACATACAGATATAACTCATTTCAAAACGGACAACAAGCCTGCAGGGCTGTCTTTTATTGGTTTAGACAATAACCCTTCTTACCATAACGCTCTGCTTCCTGACGGAAACCAGCCGTTACCTCCGTTGTTATTTACTAACCGCGAAAAAGATATATTTAAGTTGGTATTGGCAGGCAAAAACACAGAAGAAATTTCATCCTTACTATCTATATCTCATCATACAGTAAGTGTACACCGTAAAAATATCCTTAAAAAATCGAGCTGCAAGTCTTTTCTGGAACTGATAAGTCTTGTTAATACCCAGGCGGTGGAAATACTTTAATAATTTTATTTTATAGAGGCTCTCAATCTTTATAAGTTTTTACAGTCAGGTCACTTATCCCTGATTTTAAAACAATATTTACAAATTTCTGAGCTGTTTTATAGTTTTTTGATTGGTAAACCCCTTTTTCTATCTCGATAAAATCGTCGAAACTTTTTGATGATAATCCAGATTTATTGACAATTCTGCATCCCGAATTTTCGGGCACCTTAATCTCTACAGAAGAAACTCCTGTTTCGGCCTTTATATTCACCATACGAGAACGCTCACCAACCTTAACCTTTATATCCGCCGCTCCACCTGACAAGGTTAGGTTTTCTATTTTAAAGGCTTTCAAATCAAAATCTACATCTGCTGCTCCTAGCTTCAGATGAATATCCCACACAGGATTAGGATTAAGCTTAATATCTGTTTTATGAAACCTATCACCTGGCATCAGCATTTTTTTGCCCTCCTGACTGATCATAGTTAGGTTTACAATAGAGTCTGTATCTACCCGCTTTAATAAATTGCTGACACTTTGGCCTTTTACTAAAGCTTCCATCAGAATAGCAGTAGTATCTTCCAGTTTAAAGTCACCTGCGCCACCTTTGACGGATAATATAGCCTTTTTATTCTCGGGCGTATATTCTTCTTTATAAACCTTGTTTGTACCGCTTTCCCAATCATCAGAATCTGATAATGCGGGAGCAGACTCCTCATAAGCCCATCTGCCTTCCTTTTTAATCTCTTTAATCCCAAAGACAGTCATAAAAACCAGTCCTATCAAAGTCACTATTCCGGTTAGCAAACCTGCATTTCTATTATCATTTCTGGCAACTAATATATTCGCTCCCCAAATAATCAGAAGAATTGGCCATAATTTCCATACCACATGCCAGCTAAAACTGATCACTCCAAAGTTTTCTAATAAAACAATACTGCCTATATAAACCAATATTAACCCCCAAAATATTCTTCCAGTTCTCATATCCTTAATTTTTATTGATTTGTAGTATCTTCTTTATCATCATTCTTCAACTCCTCTTCAGGCTTCTCGTTTTGGTTGGCTTCTTCCTCCTTATCGTCTTTTCCGTTATTTTCTTTCTTCACACTATTATAAATCACAAATAAACCTATACCAATAATAAACAAAGGCCACAATTTAGATAAAGAAAACCAGTAGGGTATCAAATCAAACTCATACAGCAAAAAGTAGCTCCCTAAGGCTATTAAAATAGTACCGCCTATAAACGATCCTTTAAAACCGGCCTCGGTATTTTTACGGGTACCCCAATCATCAAAGTTTGTTTTTTCATCAAATGCAAAGGGTTCATCATCTTTAAAAGAAAAAACAGGTGTTCTTTTTTCGGGAATGGCAATCCATAAAATAATATATATCCACAAACCCGTTCCTCCGGCTAAAGTAGCCAACACAAACGCTATCCTTACCCAAATAACATCTAACTGAAAATAATCGGCAAGCCCTGATGAAACACCCGCAACAACCTTATTTCTTGTGTTTCTTATTAATTTCTTTGTCATATCTTCTTTTTTACGATATCAAGAGACTTTTAAAAATTTATTAACATGCATTGTCTTTGATATTTCTGTATACTTTCTCTCGCCCATCTAAATCTGTCCATGCAAAGGTTTTATGGTTATTTCATCTACATTAGCTCCTTTGCTAAGACTTAAAACAGTATGTACTACCTCTGCAACATCTTCTTCTCTAACAAATTCATCGGCAGGTATTTGTACACCATCCCAGGAACTTGTTAACGTAGACCCTGGTAAAATTGCCGTAACTTTTACATCATAAGTTTTAAGCTCTTCTCTCATGATATTATTTAGACTCAGCAATGCTGCCTTTGTTACACAATAAGATCCGGCATTTACAATAGCCTCCTTACTGGCCACAGAACATATATTTATAATGCTTCCCTGTTTCATTGTACGCATTTTTTGCCCCAATCGCTTATACAAATAGTAGGGTGCAAATAAGTTCACATCCATCTGCATTTTCAGGTAATCCTCCTCTTCATCTAAAATGTTAATCGGTTTAAAGAGGCCAACATTATTGATTAAGGTATCTATAAATCCCAGATTTTGCTCAGCATTATCTGCAAAAAGCATCAATTCTTCTTTTTTTGAACAATCTACCACTGCTATAAAAACTTTTATTGCCGGATTATTCGCTTCCAATTCCTGTTTAAGTGCTGAAAGCTCATCATAATTTCTTGCGCACAAAGCTAAATTAGCGCTGTTTTCAGCCATTTTTCGGGCAATCGCCCTACCCATACCCCTACTTGCTCCCGTTATTAGTATATTCATCACAAAATTTTATTCGAATATGTTAATTTAGGTTTAATTATTGCATGAATAAAAAAGCTTATTTTTACAAAAATATTTAGCATGTTTTTTAGCTACTTCGGAAAGTACATCTTACTCTTAAAATCGGTTTTCAGAAAACCAGAAAAACTTTCAATATACTGGAAAGAAATCGTCAAAGAGATGGTTTATATTGGTGTGGGCTCGCTGGCTCTGATTTCTATAATATCTGTATTTGTGGGTGCGGTAATGACCCTACAAATTGCTTTCCAATTGGTAAGCGAACTAATACCTAAATCTATTGTAGGTGCTGTAAACCGGGATTCGGCTATTTTAGAATTAAGCCCTACTATCTGTGCTTTAGTTCTGGCTGGTAGAATTGGTTCTTCTATTTCCTCTGAAATTGGCACCATGCGGGTCACCGAACAGATAGATGCCCTGGAAATTATGGGTATTAATGCGCCTGGATACCTTATACTCCCAAAAATTCTGGCAGGTATTACCATGATTCCTTTATTGGTCTTTATTTCTATTTTTCTTGCTCTTGGAGGAGGATATGTTGGTGGTGTAGCTTCGGGGGTGGTTAGTGCCTCAGAATATATTGAAGGTATTACCGAAGGTTTTATTCCTTACACCATGGCTGTTGCCTTTGTAAAAGCCTTTGTTTTTGGCTTTATTATTACTTCTGTAGCGTCTTACCAAGGCTTTTATGTTAATGGAGGGGCTTTAGAAGTGGGCAAAGCAGGAACAAAAACCGTAGTAGTAAGTTGTATTGCTATTCTTGCCGCAGATTATGTTATAACCGAGTTGATGCTATGATTGAAGTAATTGATATACAGAAATCTTTTGGGGATAACCATGTCCTTAAAGGAATTACTGCTGAATTTGAACCTGGAGTAACCAATCTGATTATAGGTGGATCGGGCTCTGGAAAAACCACGCTCCTAAAATGTATGGTAGGCCTGCATCAACCTAATGAGGGACGAGTTTTATATGATGATCGGAATTTTACGGAAATGAATATGGAGGAACGTATTCCTATCAGACAGGAAATAGGGATGCTGTTTCAAAACTCTGCTCTTTTTGACTCTATGACGGTTGAACAAAACCTGATGTTCCCTTTAGATATGTTTACGAACAAAAAAAGAGGGGAAAAAAAAGACAGAGCATCAGAAGTATTAGAACGTGTTGATCTGGCTGGAAAAAATAAACTTTATCCTTCGGAGCTTTCCGGAGGTATGAAAAAAAGGGTAGGAATAGCCAGAGCTATTGTAATGAATCCTAAATATTTGTTTTGTGACGAACCTAACTCAGGCTTAGATCCCCGAACTTCGCTGCTTATTGATGAACTTATTCAGGAAATTACTGAGGAATACAAAATCACTACAATTATTGTTACCCATGATATGAATTCTGTAATGGGTATTGGTGAAAAGATTCTGTTTCTGCACAAAGGGGAAAAATGGTGGGAAGGCTCTAATCAGGAAATTACGAAAACAGACAATCAGGAGTTAAACGATTTTGTATTTGCATCTCCGTTAATGGAAAAGCTATTAAGATAAGTTTTTTATATTTACAGCAGCCTTTGTGCACCTTTACGGTTACACTTTGACTACTAAATATCAACATCTTAACTCGTTATACATCCATTAAAAACAATAAATATAGGGTTAATGACTCTAACAAAAACTCTATTTTTTTGTATTATCTTTGCGCACTTTTATATTAAATAAGTAAAACATACATGCATCAGCCGAATATCCAAGCTTTAACGCCTGAAAACTGGAAAGACTACGAACTTATAGATTGTGGCGATTTTGAAAAATTGGAAAGGTTTGGTAATCTTATCCTGATCAGACCGGAGCCTCAGGCAGTATGGTCAAAAAAGCTATCGGAAAACGAATGGCAAAAACTTCACCATATCCGTTTCAAAGGTCGTTCGGCAACTTCCGGAGATTGGATAAAAAAGTCATCTAATATACCCGATAGATGGCATATTGTTTATAAAAACAAAGAATCCGAAATTAAATTCAGACTGGGCTTAACCTCATTTAAACATGTAGGTATTTTCCCTGAACAGGCTGTTAATTGGGATTATATATCTTCTACTATTAAAAAATTTAAAACTCCTGAACCCAAAGTGCTCAATTTATTTGCTTATACGGGTGGTGCTTCTTTAATTGCCAAAGCGGCAGGAGCCGATACTACTCACGTTGACTCTATTAAACAAGTGGTTACCTGGGCTAACGAAAACCAGGAAATATCGGGTCTGGAAAATATCAGATGGGTTGTTGAAGATGCGCTAAAGTTTGTACAACGCGAGCTCAAAAGAGGAAAAAAATATAATGGAATTATATTAGATCCTCCGGCATACGGACATGGCCCTAAAGGTGAAAAATGGAAGCTGGAAGACCACATTAAAGAAATGATGACTGATGTAGTTAAACTACTGGATCCTGAAGAACATTTTCTTATTCTGAATACTTATTCTTTAGGTTTCTCTTCTGTGATTGTAGAAAACCTGATTAAAGGAGCCAAGCCCGATGTAAAAAACCTGGAAATAGGCGAGCTTTATCTGAATGCTACATCTGGAATAAACCTTCCATTAGGGGTTTTCGGAAAATTCAGATCGGTATAGTATATATAAATATGTATTCTTATTTTTTCTATCTAAATTAACACAACTATCTTTTAATATTTAAAATATGATTGCTAAAAATCAATTATTAACTTCTTTTTGCTCTCTTGCAATAAGTGCTATACTACTATCCTGCAATGGTGTTGAAAGCAAAACAAAACAGGCAGGCAGCGTATCTTCTAAAGATTCGGTAGCTACAGGAGCTAACAAAACTGAAGACGAAGGCACCATACCTGCTGCAACTGCGAACACTTATGCTCCAGTAGATTCAATTAAATATTGGGAGGCAGTTAAAAACCTGGCAAATGGCGACACTACTGGTCTTTGGCCGGTTATTAAACAACCTGTGCCTGCACCCGGAGCAATCTTACCTTTTAAACGAGTGGTAGTTTATTATGGTAACCTATATTCTAAAAAAATGGGTGCTTTAGGTGAATATGAACCTAAAGAAATGTGGAGAAGATTAAATCAGGAGGTTAAAGCATGGGAAAAGGCAGACCCTTCTACTCCTGTACAAGCTGGTGTTCACTATATTGCGGTTGTTGCCCAAGGTGATGGTGGAAAAGACGGAAAATATCGTTTTAGAATGCCTGACAAACAAATCGATTCGGCGTTAAATATTGCTAAAATGCACAATGGTATTGTGTTTTTAGATATACAGGTAGCTTTAAGTACTATCCAACAAGAACTGCCTTTATTGGAAAAATACTTAAAAATGCCAAATGTTCATTTAGGGATTGATCCTGAGTTCTCTATGAAAACAGGACATAAACCGGGAACAAAAATTGGAACTTACGATGCGGAAGATATTAATTACTGTACCAAATTTTTACAAAAATTGGTTAAAGAGAACAATCTTCCGGCTAAAATATTTGTCATACACCGATTTACAAAAGGCATGGTTACCAATTATAAAAACATAAAACTGGTACCGGAAGTACAAATAGTAATGCATATGGACGGATGGGGTGAGCCTGAATTGAAAAAGGGTACCTACCGTCACTGGATAAGAGAACAGCCTGTTCAGTTTACCGGATTCAAGCTTTTCTACAAAAACGATTTAAAGAAAGCTCCTAACAGATTGATGACCCCTACAGAGCTGATGAAGTTGTCGCCAAAACCGATTTATATTCAATATCAGTAATGCATAAAAAATAAATAATTGAGGCTAAAAAACAGGCGGTGATTAAAAATCATCGCCTGTTTTATTTTCAATAATTCGCTTAGTCTATATAAACCAATCAGATTATATTGCTTTAACCGTTAAACTTAACCTACAGATTTTATACCTTTGCTATCATGAGTTTTGCCGATAAGATTATTGAATTTAACCGCAGCTTAGATTATACAGGAAAACTACCAGACAATTTCCGTGTGCTTAACCCTTATACGGACAACCCGGAAACCATGCAGGTTATGCAGCAATTCTATCACAAATATTATAACGATTCCCGGCAACGGAAGTTTATTATTGGTATTAATCCCAGCAGAAATGGAGCAGGGGTAACAGGCGTTCCGTTTACTGATACTAAACGATTAAGAGATGTTTGTAGTATTACCATGACATCAGCTCATACGCATGAAATTTCTTCGGTTTTCATGTATGATATGATAAATGCTTACGGAAGTGCAGAAAGTTTCTACAAACAATTCTATATCAACTCTCCCTTTCCTTTAGCCATTATACGTAAAGTAAAGGATGGCAATTGGCTGAATGCGAATTACTATGATGACAGACATTTGTTTGCTATGGTTAAAGATTTCATGATCCAATCTTTAAAAAACCACATTAAACTGGGGTTAGATACTTCTGAAGTTTATGTATTGGGCAAGAAAAATGCTGATTTTATTGACAAACTCAATAAATCTGAGAAGCTTTTTGAGCGGATGGTGATATTAGAGCATCCACGCTATATCCAGCAATACAAATCGAGGGATAAACAATTTTATATTGATAAATATTTACAGGCTTTCTACGCAGAATAAGGCTACCCTTCAACCATTTCTACTCATTTCATTCCCCTTACCAGTAATCAGGCAAGATTTACTAAACTTTTAAAACGGATAACCTATAGCCAGGTTAAATATTAAATTATCTCTTCTCCATTGTTTATTTCCCAAGTCAATTTGATCAAAAGTCCAGCGTTCTCCTTTGGGTAAATATGGTTTTCTTATTGGCATGGCTAAATCTCCTCTTAAAATAAGGAAAGACAAATCAAAACGAATACCTGCACCTACACCTACAGCCAGCTGATCCATAAAATCTTTTGTAAATTCTGCTCCTGGTCTGTCACTATTGCGGTTCATTAACCAAACGTTACCAGCATCAGCAAATAAGGCTCCTTCTACAATAGAAAATAGTTTGGCTCTATATTCTGTATTTAATTCCAGTTTGATATCTCCTGAATAATCCGGCACAAATGAATGGGCAGTATTGGGATCCATATAACTCCCTGGGCCTATAGATCTTGCTCTAAATGCCCTGATACTATTTGTTCCACCAGAGAAAAACTGTTTTATATAGGGTATTTCTCTAGAGTTTCCATAAGGTAATCCCACGCCTACAAAAACACGATTTGCCCATTTATTTTTTGCCCCTACCTTAATATAATACCTGAAATCGTGTTCCATTTTGGCATACTGACTATAAGGAACTCCAAATATTTTTGCAGTATCTTTTTTGGACATAAATAGTCCGGTTATAGTTGCTGATAAATCTATCCCTCCCCGATAATAAAAAGTATTGGGTTTATTGGCTAAAGTTGTATTGGTATAGGTGAAGAAATAGGTAGGACCAAAAATCAACTGTTTTTCTATAATACGCCCTAAAGACGGCATGGAATCTACTTTATTTAAATATTCTTGAGTAACATTATTGGAATTCACATAGGTTACATCTAATACTTTAAACTCATGTTCTTTAAACACATTTTCTTTCCAAACGTATCCAAACGATCCTTTGAAAGTTCTTAAAGTATACAATTTTAATCTCCTCTGGTGCTCGTATCCTAAATTGATTTGCGTTTTGGGAATAAAAGCTCCCGATGTATTTACATTAAATGGTGCAATAAACCGTGGAAAGACCAACGTTGCATCTGCTCCATATCTATATATATTATAACCCTTATTTTGTCCGCCAATTTGAACTTCAAAACCTCCGAAAGCACTTATAGTTAATTGTTCTGCTCCACGTAGCGTATTTCTGTTTAACCAATTTAGGCTAAGCTCTGTTCCCCTGTAGTTTGCAGAATTGGTTTTTCCTAAAAGTTCTAAACGGACAGATTTTTTTCTATTGGGGGTTAGGAAATAATAAACATCCAGCTTATTAGATAAAGAGTCTGTTTCTTTAAATTGGTTTTTCACAAACTTAAAGGTACCTAAGCTCACCAACCGGTTTAAAGACAGATTATGATCGGTTCGGTTATACTTATCACCAGGTTCAAAAAACATAGTACGATCAAATACCTGCGGTTTTATAGTATTCTTTCTATCAATTACCTTAAAGCCTTTGTATTGCGTAACATATTTATTATTATTCCTGATGACAGAAGATCCGTTAATAGAATAATCCGGATAGATATAAATATCATTGATAAAATATTCGCCTTTTGACTTCGCTGGTGTTTGTTTTTTAACTTCTAAAAGTATATCTACTTCTTGTTTCCCTATGGTACTATCTACTTTGGCTATTACATAATCTGGCGCAAAGTAATAAAACCCTCGTTCTTTGAGTTTTGAGTCTATTCTTTCTCTTTCCGATTTTATCACATCCAAATCATAAGGTCTCCCGGCTTTCAATAATGTTTGGGCCTGGTCTGCCCTAATAGCTTTAGCCAATTCGGTAGTATCCTCAGGGAACACTACTTTTCTTATTTTATACTGTACCCCGGGTTGTACTAAATAATGGGCAGTTACTTTTTTATTTTTACTGGTGGTATCGCCTTCGCTATGCGCTCTAAAATAGCCCAGATTTTCTACTCTGTTTTGTAAAACATCTACATTATATTGCACATCAAGTTTACTGGCATAAACCGGAGGTTCTCCTAATTTATTTTTTATCCAATAACGGATACCTTTTTCTTTTTTAGTTTCGCCTGCAATATTATAGAAGAATAGTTTGGGTCTCAACCCAAAAAAAGAAGAGTTGGGTTTAGGTCTGATTAATGTCTGTAAGTTTTCCTGTAAAGCTTTTTTTTCTTTTTTACGCAGACTATCTCCCTTTACTTTTACCTCTCCCCCTATATAAAGTTTTTCTCCTTCCGGAAGGTATTTAATATTACTACATGAGGACAACATGATGATTAACCACAAAAAGCTACTTATTTTTATCTTTCCCATAGTACCTGCCCCACAGCTACGAATTAAGTTTTTCAAAAAAACCACTAAACAAGCTACACTAAAACCTTGCTCCAATCTACATTTAGATAAGAGATAAAAGGCTTTTGAATTCTTCCTTTCAGAGCCAATGCGGTATATATATTTGTTTAGCTTCATTGTTTTTTTTAGTGTACTGAGCATAATTTGTTACTCTTTTTTTGCTTCTTGTCTTCTGATTGCTTTTCTTTCTTTTCGGTGATGAAAAATCTGCCAGAATTTATTGTAATCCATAGTGAGTACAAATCCCACCCCAGTTTCTATCACTTGACCTTGCAAGGCTACTTCGTACTGGTTTTTACGATAAGCGCGCAACATATACCTCCCGTCTTTAGAAAGCTGATAGTCTACAGCAATATCTCCTGCTATATTATTTGTTTCTCTATTGGGTTGATCCGTCCCTTCTAAACCAAAGTTGCTTCCCACTGTAACTTTCAATCTGTCGTCCAGAAAACGTTTAGAAACCCCAATATTAAGGTCTGTCCTGTTTTCCATACTTCCAGAACTATAATCTTCTGTTGAAGCCAGGTCGAAATTTACTTCTACCCCCTGAATAAGATTACCTGCTAAATTATTCAACTGGTCTGATAGCAACTTACTCACGCTCTGCCTTACCATAGAGTTTACTCCTACCGCACTGCTACTGCTTGCAAATGGATTTTCTCCAACAAACCTATTGAGCAATAATAGGGCAAAAACCTGTTTATTTAATTCTGATGGTTCTTGTCTCAATTGTTCGAGTTTACTTTGGGAGTTTGAAACAATCTCTGATGAGACATTATAATTTCCATCGGGAAGCTTAATATCAAAAGTTATTTCGGGCTGCATTAACTCTCCATCCATATTCAGCAATACCTGAAATGGCACTTTTTGCTTATAAGTATTTTTAACGGCCGGAGAAAGATCTACCAACTGATCTTCAAGCAAGTCTAAAGGGGCTGTATTAGCTATATAAGCCGCGGTTATATCTACTATTGCAGACATCGGCTCGCCCGTCCACACAATAGAACTTCCTTTCTGAATATCAAACTTCCGATTTATGAAATTGAAACTCATTTCATAGGTACCTTCAGTAAGTTCGTAACGCCCGGTTAGAGTAATTTTACCGGATGGATCTATCCCTCCATTCAGTTCCGCATCTCCTTTTACCTTTACAAAGTCGCCATTATTCTTATCTATAATCATTACCAATTCGGCATTTTTATCTATCTGAATATTGACAGATATATCCATACCTACAATTTTTGAATTTTCCAGGGTATCTGGTACAGCAAATAAATTTTGGACATCCATATTATCCTGATCTATAAACTCTACTATACCTTCTCTGTCTGCAATACTTGGATCTGACGAAGGTAATACCATAGTAAATTTGGTTTGTGGGTCTATTTTAAGGCTGCCATCCACCTTAGGATTATCCAGATCGCCTCTTATGGCTAAACGGGTATCTACAAATAAATCTCCGTAAAAGAGGTCGTTATCTTTGGCTGTAGAGCTTACCACTTTAAAATTAGCAGCATTAATATCCAACTTAAATTTAAAGTCCTGATAAGTTTTTGTCAGCACCTGCCCGTTTACAGTCAGTTTATTATCTAAACTATCAGTTAGTTTAAACCTATTAAACCTTATTCCTTCTGTATCAAAAATAATCTTATCATTTAATGACTTAAAGTATGAGTTTGTTTGTGTTACTGCAAAAGCGGCATCATTAAACTTCAATTCACCTATAACTCTTGGCGCACTTGTTTGACCTCCTATTTTAAAGTTTCCGGAAAGAAACCCTTTTGTATTGGAGATATTCCCAAATGATAAACCTTCTAAACTTTTAAGGTTTAATTTTTCTACATCCAATACCATATCTAATGTTTCAGATGCGGTAAGATAACTTCCTGTCAGGTTTACCTGATTACCCTGCCCTGTTATAGACATATTGGCTTTAAATGTGTCTTCTATCTCATTATCAACTTTAACAGCTATGTTCCCTAACGTATCACCTCTGAAGTTAAAATCATGAACGGTTATATCTGAGGTAAATACCATATTGGTTGTCAGGTTTCTGAGTAGAATATCGCCATCTATTACGCCTCCAACTTTTAACGAGTCCTGATTAACAATACTAGTGATGGTTTCTATCTTAAACTGCTCAAAATCGATGGCTAGAGGGGCATTTTTTTCTTCGCTATGGGAAGCTATCTTTATACCCTGATTTCCATAATGAAGAAAGAAATTTCTGGCGTAAATATTCTCACCCAGTTCTATAACATTATCTTCCGGAATCGTCCATTTATCATAATCTAATTTCAGGTTTAATGGATCCAACTTAATAAGAGTGGCATTTTGTGTGGCTTCTACATTACCACCAAGTCTGTAACGCTCTTTGTTTGTCCGGTCATGAACTTGCAACAAATAGTCCAACACATTATTTTTTACCTTACCAGACAAAATAGTCCTTAATAAAGTCATTGAACCTGTTTTTATCTCATCAAACATGAGATTGTAATGGAGTGACGTATCTTTTGTAGCTACTTTTAAAGTTCCGTTATTAATGGTGTTGCCTCCGTATACGATATGAGGGATATCTCCATTGACAGTTAAAGTATCTCCATTACTATTATAATGACCTTTAAGCACAACCGGGTCCAGTTTTTTTAGATCGGGCAGAAATTGCATTATAAAAGGGTGATTAACTAATTTTGCAGAAAAATCAAAATATTGAGGAGTAGTTTCCTTACGTTGTGCTTTCTGGTCGGTATTATAATATCTGGCCACAGTATTGGACAACGCTTCTCCTATTTGAGTAAACTGATATTTACCGTCTACTTTTGCACTCATGAAAGGAGTCCATAAATAGATGTCATTTTTGCTCTCTGTAGATTTTGCTCTTATGTATATAGAATCTAACACAAATTTACTTGCTTCCTGCGCAACTACTATTTTATCGAAGAAGATTCTACCGTTCAGGTAGTCGGGATCTGCTGTTTCAATATTTGCTTTCATATTTAAACGCAACCTTAAACTACCGGCATACAGGTTAAGTTTATTAAAATCTGCACTATCAAGTACCGCATCTACCTTTACAGAAGGATATTTTTCTTTGAAGCTTCCATTTGCCTTAATGGTAAAATTAAGATTAGGGTCTTCCATACCTGTTTTAATATCAAACAACCCGTTTTTAATTTCGCCTACCGCTTTTAAATCTTTGTACACATACTTGTTATAAACGGCACTATTTATAATACCGTCGAATTTGGCATTGGCTGTTTTTGGATCCAGGCCAACTCCTTCTACTTTTGCCTGTAGTGCTATCTTGCCTATCGAATCATTTTTCAGGAATTTACCTATATCAATACCATTGGTTAGGGCAAAAGCGTCATATTTTTCTTTATTTTTTACCCGTTGATCAAAACGGGCTCTTATGCTCGCATTTCCGTAACTACTGATCAGGTTCAGATTCGTGAAAAAATTATTTATTCCACCTTTAAAAATACCTTTTAGATTAATATACCCAGGTAAACTGATATTATCCGGAATGGTTTTAGGAGGAACAAAACCATATAAATCTTTTCCCGATGTCTGGAAATTTTTAATATTAAGATCAAAATTTGCTTTGTCAACATCAGGCATACCAGTAATATGTCCACTGGCAACAATCCTGGTTGTACCTATTCCACTAATTTCTAAATTGGGAATACGCAGGTCTTTTATTTTACCGTTTATCCGGCTATTAATAGCCAATACTGCATTCGGATTATCTTTGAACGGATTGGTATTGTAAAGATCAGGAACAAACAGCAATATGTCTTTAAAGCCTAAACGGCTACCATTAATAGAAGCGTCGAGGGCTAAATCTCCGAGGTTTTCGGTAAGTGATGCTATAGAGGGATAAGCCAGCTTAATCTCGTCCTTGATAATTGTTTTAGGTGTTTTAAGGTACAGTTTCTTAAGATAAGCCGATTGAGGCCCATAGAAAAAATCTGTTTTGAAGGTTTCTATAAAAAGTCCGCTTTTTTCTTTGGCTATTAAATCAAGAATGTTTCCCGAAATGGTATCCGGACTATAATAAAAATCTTCTGCTTTAAGTGTGAGCTCTTTAAAATCCAGGTGCATATAATCCATTCCTCTCGAAATTGGCTTTATATTTTGATCATCAAACTTAAAATCTATATTGGCAAAATCTGCTTTATTTACATGTACTTTCCAATTATTGGTTGATACAGAATCTTCAACAGAAACATCTTTCTTAACCTCCGGTTTCTTATCCAATTTTCCAAAAAGTAATTTCCCCCGGGTATCTTTAAAATCAATTTTATCGATGTTTACCAACTGCTTATCTAAGTCAATATCTTTCAGTTTTACAAATAAAGACCCCACAAATAAATCTGCATTGAGCTTAGTTTCTTCACTATCATAATATACTGCAATTTTAGACAGATCCACCTCACCAAGTTTCAATTTCAGAGAAGGAGAAGTTGCGCTTGTCTCATTGGCAGCAACCGTTGCTTTTTGAATGGCCTCTTCCACAATTCCCTGTTTTAGGTTAAGCTTCAGCTCTTCGAGTTTTACCTGCGGAATATCAAAATCCATCTCATCTAAGTCAAACTTTTTAATACTGGTATCAAAATGCCCGATATAAAAGTGCAGGTAGTTTTTGGTAATGGCATCGTCAAAACCAATCTTAATTCTATCCAGATTAATCTTACCTAATGAGAACTTCATCGTCGAGGTGGTATCCTCAGGTTTAGGTTCTTTTTCCTGTTCAGAAGCAAATGCTTTAATGATATAATCAAAATTGAACACAGAGTCCTGATTTCTTTTGACATTAGCGGTGATACCTTCCAGATCTATACTGTTAATTTGGACTTCACTTCGCAGAAGCTTTACCATACTAATATCAACAGCCAATTTTTCTCCGGCGAGCAATGTGTCTCTTTCCAGGCTTTCGAAATACACCCCTTTTAGAACAAGTTTTTTGGGAAAACCAATATAAATCCGATCTAAATGTACAGGTGTTTTTATTTTTGCCTCCAGGTAACTAATAACCTTATCTTTCAGTAAATTTTGTATAGAAGGTATTTGAATCAGTATAGCAATAAGCAGCAATAAACCTACTATGGAACCTAAGATCCAAGCAAATATTTTCAGTGTCTTTTTTAAGTATTTTTTCAAATGTTATAGATTGTTGAAAGATTCAAATGAAACCAGCACTTCTTTCTCCCGATAGTAAAAACACAGAATGTCCGTACTTGTTTGATGTAGGGGAGCAAAATGTATTCCATTTATGTCTTCAAAGTACTATAATTTTCATCTATTTTAAAATTGCTATAAACTATTTGTGGCAAACAATTTGCAAACGTATATTTGATAAAAAAAGAAACTTTTAAAATTTTATATATTATGGCTTTAGAAATTACCGATGCTAATTTTGAAGAATTGGTATTAAAATCAGATAAACCCGTTTTAGTTGATTTTTGGGCAGAATGGTGTGGTCCTTGTAGAATGGTAGGTCCGGTTGTAGAAGAATTGGCTAAGGATTATGAAGGAAAAGCTATTGTAGGAAAAGTTAACGTAGACCATAACTCAGAAATCTCTGCTAAATTTGGTATCAGAAACATCCCTACCCTATTGGTTTTCAAAAATGGAGAAATTGTGGACAAACAAGTTGGCGCTGTTCCAAAATCTGTTTTGGCATCTAAATTAGACGCTCAACTGGGTTAGTCTCATACAGAATTCACTTTAAAACTGCTTAAGGATCAGGTAATCACTGACAACCTTAAGCAGTTTTTTTTTACATTTTTTTATAACTAAATAAATATTCATTTATATTTGTGCCGTCAAAAAAAGAAATGAGAATCAGAGACGCAGAAAAGCAAGCATTAGTTAAACAGAAAACCATAGAATTGATTGGCAAACATGGTTTTGAGGGTTTTAGCATTGCTAAACTGGCTAAGGCTTGCAAAATATCTGTTGCTACGGTTTACATCTATTATAAGGATAAAGATGATTTAATAAACAGTATATCCAGCGAGCAAGCCATTAAAATGGCAGAGGCTATGCTTAAAAAATTTGACCCTGATGGCTCCTTAGAACAGGGAATCAGACAACAGTGGGTTAACAGGTTTGAGTATATTAAAAATTTTCCTGAAAATTCATTGTTTTATGAACAATTACGTAGTTCTGTTTATTACGAATCTTTCTACAAAGATCTTACTGAAAAGATATCCCCCATTTTCGGAAAGTTTCTTAGAAACATGAAAGAGCGTGAAGAAATGGAAGACTTAAGTCTGGAAGTTTATTGGGCAATTGCTTTTGGCCCGCTTTATTCCCTGATAAAGTTCCATTTAGATGGCCAGAGCATTGGTGGCAGAAACTTTTCCTTTACTGATAGAATTTTTGACGACACACTAAAATTAGTGCTGAAAGCACTCAAAAAACAATAAACATGTTAAACGAAACCCATATCCTTCTATTTAAAACCTCAGTAACTAACCTTACTGAAAGAGAAAGGATACAAGCTTCACTGGATAAACATCCTCACATTATCTCGTGGACAGTAGACCTTTCTGATGAAGATTTTGTACTACGGGTAGTAGCTACAGAAAGTAATCATCAATTTATTATCTCTATGGTAGAAGATTGTGGTTTTCACTGTCAAATCTTGAATTAATTTTATGCAATCAACAAAAAATACACCTTTTACCGGTTATGAGAAACTGGTAATATTTATATTGGCTATTAGCCAATTTACCGTAATACTGGATTTTATGGTGATGTCTCCACTAGGCGACCTGCTCATCAAATCTATGGACATAGATGCTTCTTCTTTTGGAATAGTTGTATCTGCATATGCATTCAGTGCGGGTCTTTCGGGTCTGCTTACTGCTGGTTTTGCTGATAAGTACGATAGAAAAAAACTACTTTTATTTTTCTATACAGGCTTTATAATAGGAACTGTCTTTTGTGGTATAGCCAATAGTTTTTACACCCTGGTAGCTGCCAGAATTTTCACAGGGCTATTTGGAGGTGTTATTGGTTCTATTTCTATGGCTATTATTACAGACTTATTCTCTTTAGAAAAAAGAGGACGTGTAATGGGCTTTGTTCAAATGGGTTTTGGCGCAAGTCAGGTATTAGGAATCCCCATTGGTTTGTATATTGCCAATCATCTGGGTTGGGAAGCTCCATTTTTATTTATTGCCGGATTTGCCGCTATTATAGGTATTTTAATTGCTCTCCGCTTAAAACCTGTTGATGCGCACTTGGGAATGCATATCCAAAAGAATGCAATTGCCCATCTTTTTCAGACAATAAAGAAAAAAGACTACCGTATTGGTTTTATTACAACAGCTATACTTTCTATTGGTGGTTTTATGATGATGCCTTACGGAACAGTATATGCGGTAAACAATTTAAAAATCAATGCCGATCAGCTTCCTTTTCTTTTTATGGCATCGGGCCTAAGCTCTTTAATTATTATGCCTTTAATTGGTAAAATGAGCGATAAATTCAACAAATTCAAATTATTCGCTATTGCTACTATATGGCTAATGCTCATATGTATCATTTATACTAACCTATCTGCCACACCTTTTGCCTTGGTTTTGGTAATTAATATTTGTATGATGATAGGAATTATGAGCCGTATGGTACCTTCGTCTACTTTAATTTCGGCAGTACCCGACATGCAGGATCGTGGAGCTTTTATGAGCATCAATGCTTCATTACAGCAAATAGCCGGAGGTTTAGCCGCTGCAATAGCGGGGTTAATTGTTCATCAGCAAACTAAGTTTAGTCCTTTAGAACATTACAATATTGTTGGCTATACCGTAGTAGCTGTTTCTTTTATATCTATTCTTCTCATGTTCAGAGTAGATAAACTGGTTGGCCTAAAAACTCACGAACAACAGGTACCAACTTTAGAAGAAACACCGGTAGTATAAAATAGATTTTGTAAAAAAGGTATTTATATTTTAAACGTTTTCCTCTTTTTATTAGGATACTTTTATTGAAAGTATATCTTTGTGTTAAATATTTAGAGAACAGAATGAATAAAAGTCTTTTAAAGATTGCTAAAGCGGCAAGTGCATTTGCTTTAGCGTTGACAGTTGTGAGTTGCAATAACGCTGCCGAGAAAAACACCGAAAAAGTTGCTGATAAAGTAGAGAAAAAAGAGACAGATAAAATTGTTTATGTAAATTCTGACTCCTTGCTGAACAATTATGAATATTTCAAAGAATTAAAAGAAAAATTCGAAGGGAAATCTAAAAAAGCTGAAGCTGATTTAAAAAACAAAGGAACTGCTTTTCAAAGAGAGGTTGCTGCTTACCAGCAAAACGCTCAATCTATGAGTGCAGACGAAAGAGCTAAAACAGAAGAAAGATTAGCCAGAAAACAACAAGAGTTGCAGGCATACCAACAAAATGCAGGTGCCGCGTTAGCTAATGAAGAAGCTGGAGAAAACGAAAAACTATACGATAAAGTAGCTGATTATCTAAAAAAACATGCAAAAGAGAAAGGTTATCAAATGGTATTAACCTACTCTAAAGGAAATAGCGCTATCCTTTTTGCTGATGAAAAACTTGATGTCACCAAAGATGTTATCAAAGGTTTAAACGAGGAATATAAAAAGGAGAAAAAATAGAACATATTTACTAAACATAAACCTAAGGCTGTCCACAGAGACAGCCTTTTTGTTACCCATTAAAAAATCATTCTCATGACAAGCAAACAAAGAGAGTTTATGATGCTTGCCATTAAATTGGCTGAAGAAAATGTAAATAGTGGCAAAGGCAGTCCTTTTGGTTCTGTTATAGTCAGAAATAATCAAATAATTGCAGCAACTGCTAATACAGTTACAGCAACTAACGACCCAACCGCACACGCCGAAATAGCTGCTATAAGAATAGCTTGCGAAAAACTAAAAACAAGCAATTTAGAAGGATGCGAAATATATGCAAGTTGCGAACCCTGCCCTATGTGCCTTGGAGCTATTTACTGGGCCAAAATTGACAAAATATATTATGCGGCTACAAAGGAAGATGCTGCCCAATCCGGTTTTGACGATTCTTTTTTATACCATGCAATAAGTACTACTCCAGAACAAAGAGCTGTAAAGACAGAACATATCATGCACCGGGAAGCTCTATCTGCTTTCAGAATGTGGCAAGAGAAGTGCATAAAAGAATAACAGACATACAAGAGCGTATAAATCTCACGTTTTAAAATAGCTAAACAGATTAATCTTCATCATCCCAAAAAGAATCAGACTGTTTTAAACTGTCTATATCTCTTCTATCTTTTTTCGTAGGTCGACCAGCTCCTCTATCCCTCACCAAAACCGGGGCATGAAACATAGATTTAAACTTATAAGTTTCCTCTTCAGGAGTTAAATCTTGATAATACAAAACAGCAGTTTTGGCATCAACCCGATTATGCAGTAAATCTATCACCTTCAAAACTTTCTTTTCTATCCCCTTACTCACCTGATACTCATCTCCTATCTTAACCTCATAACTAGGTTTTAAATTAGACCCGTCTTTTTTTACCCGACCGGCTTTACAAGCTTCAGTAGCCAGAGATCTGGTTTTGAAAACACGAATAGACCATAAATATTTATCAATCCTTAATTTCTCTGCCATAATTGCTCAAAGTTCATATTTTTTATCAAAAAAACTTTAATTTGCAACAAAAATCGTTAAATATGATTGCCAAATTAAAAAAAGCTGTAGAAGAATCATGGGAAGATAGGAATTTATTAAATTTCAAAGAATACCGTGATTCTATTGAAACTGTTATTCAACTTTTAGACCGTGGAGAACTTCGTACCGCAGAACCCGTACTTGGCGGATGGGCTGTAAACGAATGGATAAAAAAAGCAGTTATACTATACTTTCCTACCCGTGAAATGGAAAAAATTGAAGTAGGGCCATTTGTTTATAACGATAAACTCAAGTTAAAGACCGACTATAAAGAAAAAGGCGTAAGAGTAGTTCCTAATGGATTAGCCAGATATGGCGCTTACCTTGCCAAAGGAGTTATTATGATGCCTTCTTTTGTAAACATTGGGGCTTATGTAGACGAAGACACCATGGTAGACACCTGGGCTACTGTTGGTTCATGCGCACAAATAGGAAAGCGTGTACATTTAAGTGGTGGTGTAGGTATTGGCGGTGTCTTAGAACCTGTACAGGCAGCTCCCGTAATTATAGAGGATGATTGTTTCATTGGTTCCAGAGCAATTGTTGTTGAAGGTGTAAGAGTAGGTAAAGAAGCTGTATTAGGTGCTAATGTGGTGCTTACTGCTTCGACAAAGATTATAGATGTAAGTGGTGCAGAACCTGTGGAACATAAAATGTATGTTCCAGAACGTTCGGTAGTTATACCCGGCAGTTATACCAAGAAGTTCCCTGCAGGTGAGTATCAGGTTCCTTGTGCTTTGATTATTGGTCAACGCAAAGAATCTACAGATAAAAAAACTTCACTTAATGATGCTTTAAGAGACCATAACGTAGCTATCTAAGAATCATTATACACAAACAAAGAGTTTGTTGATATGTTTCGGTAAAACAGGAAGCTGTCTAAAAAGACAAAGAGTTTTCTTATTTCGAAGACTTTAGGAGAGACATCCTTCGACTCCGTTTAGGATGACAAGTCCTTTTTTAGCCTCTTCTTTCTTTCCGAGCAAATTACCATACTCTTTGTAATTAACCTGTAACATTAAACCGTACCGAATACATTACTTTCGGTGTAAAACTATATGTCTGTTGAAAATAGGATTTGAGGCTAAACGCATTTTCAGAAATTTTACGGGATTGGGAAATTATAGCCGAGCAGTTGTTAAAAATCTCAGCAAAAACTTCGCTGAACATCAATATATACTGTACACCCCTAAGGTTAACCCTATCAATACGAGTCTGAACCTTAAGGCTAAAAATATTCAGATAAAAACACCGTCTTCAAAATTATTTAGTGCTATCTGGAGAATTTGGGGAGTGAGCAAAACGCTTGTAAAAGATAGGATTGATATTTTTCATGGGCTTAGTGGAGAAATCCCCCTAAACATCCATCAATATAATATCCCCGCTGTAGTAACTATCCACGATCTTATTTATCTGAGATATCCGCATTATTTTAAACCCATAGACAGAGCTATTTATCATTATAAATTTAAACAGGCATGTATTAACGCTGACAGAATCATCGCTATCAGCGAGCAAACTAAAAGGGATATTATCCAGTTTTTTGGAATCGACAACAATAAAGTAGATGTCGTTTATCAGGGCTGCGACAAAGTTTTTCATTCCAATTATCCGCAAAAGCAATTAAAAGAAGTTCAGGATAAATATCAACTTCCCGAGTGTTTTATCCTCTGCGTAGGCACCATAGAGTTCCGTAAAAACCAACTACTAATATTAAAAGCGTTAAAAATGCTTAAAGCGGATGTTGCCTTAATACTTGTAGGAAAACCCACAAATTACAAAGAGGAACTGCTTTCCTATATAGACCAAAACAACTTGCAGCATAAAGTAAGGTTTCTGGAAAACATTCCTTTTACCGATTTACCACTTATTTACAATTTAGCTCGTATTTTTGTATATCCATCTCGTTTTGAAGGATTCGGAATCCCCGTTCTTGAAGCAATCTCCTGTGGCATACCAACTATTGGTGCTACCGGATCTTGTTTAGAAGAAGCAGGAGGTCCAAACTGTATATATGTATCTCCCGATGACGAGCAACAACTGGCAAAAAGCATTGATACCATCATGCTTTCTGAAGAAATCAGAAATACAATGATTAGCAAAAGCTTTGAGTACGCTAGTCAGTTTAGCGAAGACCAAATTGCAAACAACCTGATGGAAGTATATAAACGAACTTTAGAAAATGTTAAAAGAAGAAGTCAATAAAGCTTTAGAGGTATTAAAAAACGGTGGTATTATTTTATACCCCACCGATACTATTTGGGGCATTGGTTGCGATGCCACCAATAAAGATGCTGTAGCCAAAGTATATGCCCTTAAAAAAAGAGAAGAGACTAAAAGTATGATTGTACTTTTAGATACAGACAATAAACTAGCGGGTTATGTGAACGATATTCCGGAAGTAGCATACGATTTAATTGAATATGCAGAAAATCCTTTAACCATCATTTACTCCAATGCCAAAAATCTGGCACAGAATGTAATCAACGAAGACGGAAGCATAGGAATACGGGTTACCACTCATGAATTTTGCAAACAATTGATCCAAAGATTTAGAAAACCAATAGTTTCTACATCAGCCAATATTAGTGGGGTACCTTCCCCAAAAAACTTCGATGCAGTAGCTCAGGAAATAAAAGACGGCGTAGATTATATCGTGAATCTGGAACAGGATGACAAATCAGAGAAAAAACCATCTACCATAATGAAAATTGAACCTGGGGGTAAGTTTATGTTTATTAGGAAATAATTGTAAAAACATCTACTGATTGATTATTATTTTCAGAAATAAACGATAAAAGTACTATAAGACTCGATTTCTTTACCTGTTTAGGTAAAAGAAATTACTTCTATAACCTAAAAAAACTTAGTTTTGTAAACAGAATAACAGATTTGTTTACTTTACGCTTCCTCTGCGGAAAGTATTTAGAAAAATCTAACATTATTGCCAGAAAATATTTCTGGCAAAATTCATAAATCGTAAATGAAAGAACACCTTACACACCCTATATTCAGGATTATTTCAGAGTTAAGCACCAAACTTAACATCGAAACTTATGTTATCGGCGGTTTCGTAAGGGATATCTTTTTAGAAAGACCATCAAAAGACGTAGATATATTGGTTATTGGAAATGGTCCCGATTTTGCACTTGCAGTTGGAAAAAAAACTGGTACCAACGTATCCGTTTTCAAAAACTTTGGAACGGCTATGTTAAAGTATCAGGATTTAGAAGTAGAATTTGTAGGAGCCAGAAAAGAATCATACCGAAATGATTCAAGAAAACCTATTGTTGAAGACGGAACTTTAGAAGACGATCAGAAACGCAGAGATTTCACCATAAATGCCATGGCCATTTCTTTATCTAAAGAAAGTTATGGACAATTGGTAGATCCATTTGGTGGTTTGCGAGACTTGAAAGAAAAACTGATTATTACACCTTTAGAAGCTTCTGAAACTTTTTCGGATGATCCGCTACGCATGATGCGCGCTATAAGGTTTGCAACACAGCTTAATTTCAACATTCACGAAACTGCACTTAACGCCATAACATTAAACAAGGAGAGAATAAAGATAGTTTCTAAAGAGCGTATTACGGATGAGCTCAATAAGATTATCCTCTCAAAGAAACCATCTATAGGATTTAAATATCTGTTTGACACAGAATTATTACATATCATATTTCCACAAATGGCTAACCTCTTCGGCGTTCAGGTTATTGGAGGGAAAGGACACAAAGACAATTTCTACCATACCCTAGAAGTGCTGGACAACCTTTCTGAAAACACAGATGACCTGTGGTTAAGATGGGCCGCCATACTACATGATATAGCCAAACCGGCGACCAAAAGATTCGATAAAAAACAGGGTTGGACTTTCCATGGACACGAAGATAAAGGAGCCCAAATGGTTCCTAAAATTTTTGCAGAGCTTAAACTACCTCTAAATGATAAAATGAAGTATGTCCAAAAACTGGTTTTATTACATTTGCGTCCTATTGTACTTGCGCAGGATATAGTTACAGATTCTGCAGTAAGGAGATTATTATTCGAAGCAGGAGACGATATAGAAGATCTGATGCTATTATGCCAGGCAGATATCACTACTAAAAACGAGTATAAAATAAAAAAATATAGAAATAACTTTGAGCTGGTTAAGCAAAAGCTTAAAGATGTCGAAGAAAAAGATAAAATACGAAACTGGCAACCTCCGGTAACTGGAGACGATATTATTGCAGCCTTTAACATTAAAGCAGGAAAAGAAGTTGGTATTATCAAAAATAGAATAAGAGAAGCTATTTTAGAGGGTGATATTAGAAATGACCGGGAAGAAGCATTGCAGCTTATGCTCCAAATAGGAAAAGAAATTGGTCTTAAATTTGAACAGGAAATAAGTTAAAATATTGAACATAAAATTTACTTTTGCAAAATGGCAATTTATAGATTCAGAATAAGCTTCGAAGATTACGATGATGTAATCAGAGAAATTGACATCAAATCTAATCAGACATTTAAAGACTTACATCTGGCATTACACAAGTCAATTGGGTATGATCCTGAAAAGTCATCTTCCTTTTATGTAAGTAATGATCAATGGATCAAAAACGAGGAAATTGCGTATATGCCCAACCCAAGAAAAATAGACAGAGGTGTAATCTTAATGGAGAACTCTAAATTAAGCTCCTTTATAGATGATCCACACCAAAAGTTTTATTATGTCTATAATTTCGACAAACCCTTTGATTTTCATGTACAGTTAATCAGAATCCTTGAAAACGATACTAAAGAATATCCTTTAGTTTTTAAATCAGTAGGAGAAGCTCCTAAAATCTTCACTAACTCATTAATATCTCCTATGGACGATCCGGGAGAAGATGATGAAGACTTTATTGATGAAGAAGATGTTTTAATTGCAGACGAAGAGGAATTGGGCTCACTTAATGGTCGTGAAGAAGATGATGAGCAGGAAGAGGAAGAAGATGAATTTTCAAACGAATTCTCTGATGATGACAATTACGACTCGGGCGATTACGATGAAGACTAAAATAATATCCGGTTAACAGCCGGATTTTTTGTTTATAATCCCTTCTGACTATTTTTAAACCAAGAACATTATACAAACAACAAGTATTAAAAACACCTATTTTCATAGGAAAAGACGCAAACACACTTTAAATATTTTAGTTTTAAATACGATATAACTCCATATCCATTTTTGATTTTCTATTTTTACCCCTAATTATCATCATTATCTTATGTCTGACAAATATCTGGTTATTATAGCAGGTCCTACCGCCGTTGGAAAAACAGCATTAGCAATAGATATAGCAAAACATTATAGTACTGAAATTATTTCGGCAGATAGCCGACAGTTCTTTAAAGAAATGTCTATTGGGACTGCAAAACCATCTGTCAACGAGTTGAGCGCTGTAAAACATCATTTTATCAACTCTCATTCCATTAATCAAGAAGTTAGTGTAGGTAGTTACGAAAAAGAAGTTTCTAATCTACTGGACTCCATTTATACCCATAAAAACATCATAGTTGTCGTTGGCGGTTCGGGATTATACATCAATGCTATTTTAAACGGTTTTGATGAACTTCCACAAATAAATGAAGGTGTAAGAAACACATTGAACGAACGCTTCAGAGAAGAGGGAATTGAACCTCTACAAAAGGAACTATTGCAAATAGATCCTGTATATTATCAGCAGGTAGATATTAATAACCCCCAACGCATTATACGGGCTTTAGAAATATACCACAGTACAGGTACACCTTTCTCATCTTACAGAAAAGGGGAACAAAAAAAGAGAAGCTTTAAGCCGGTTATTATTGGTTTAAATACAGACAGAGAGAAACTATATCATCGTATTAATACACGTGTTGATTTGATGATACAAGAAGGTTTAGTTGATGAAGTTAAAAACCTTCTCCCTTATAAACACCTCAACAGTTTAAACACGGTAGGTTATAGCGAAATATTTGATTATTTAGAGGGACAGATCAGTCTTGAAAGAGCCATAGAACTGATCAAACAGAATTCAAGAAGATATGCAAAAAGGCAAATAACATGGTTTAAAAAAGTGGAAGGAATAAATTGGTTTGATCCAAACCAAAAAGAAGATATTATTTCATATATAGATAAAACAATATCTTCCTGATATTTAAATTAAGATTTCAATTTTCAATACTTCATTTAGCATTAAAAATCGATAATTTAAATTGCTATGCTTGTGCAGTAGGCCCACCAAAATTGAATGGTAAATCCGTTCCGGGATCATTTCCATCCCTGATTACACCGTTTGCTATTTCGAATTTATTGATATTGTCTTGCAAGGCGTTTAAAAGTCTTTTAGCATGTTCTGGAGTAAGGATAATCCGGCTTTTAACCTTAGCCTTAGGGATACCTGGCATCACTCGTATAAAGTCTAGTACAAACTCCGAATTTGAATGCGTAATAATTGCCAGATTGGAGTAAACCCCTTCAGCAATTTCTTCAGACAACTCAATATTTAGCTGATTTTCGTTTTTTTCTTGCATAAAAAGTAATAGTATTCTTATTAAACAAAACTAATATAAGGCTATTTATTTTAAAGACAACAAGAAATAACAGGATTTTATAAAGGAAAAAAGAGCCTCCTATCGGAATCGAACCAATGACCTACTGATTACAAGTCAGTTGCTCTACCAGCTGAGCTAAGGAGGCTTTTCAATGTACTACCCTGATTTTGGGTGTGCAATATTAAAGAATATTCCAGTGTTTGCCAAATTATTTTTAAAGATTTACTGTACAAAAAAACCCGCTTATTACTAAGCGGGTTATAAGTTTCTATATTTCAAAAGATTGACTAAGCGTCAACTTCTTCTTTAGAAGCCATTAATTTATCGTACTCTTCCTGAGAACCTACGATAATTCTTTCGTAGTCTCTTAAACCAGTACCCGAAGGGATTAAGTGTCCAACAATTACGTTTTCTTTCAATCCTAATAAATCATCACGTTTACCAGCGATAGCTGCCTCATTTAACACTTTTGTAGTTTCCTGGAAGGAAGCCGCAGAGATAAATGATTTAGTACCCAATGAAGCTCTGGTTATACCTTGTAGCATTGGACTTGCAGTTGCAGGACGCGCTTCTCTCGCAGAAACCAATTTAAGGTCTTTACGTTTCAATTGAGAATTCTCATCACGTAATCTTCTTACAGAGATAATTTGACCAGCTCTCAATGTGCTTGAATCTCCTGCATCCTCAACAACCATCTTATCAAAGATATTATCATTCTCAATAGAGAAATCAAACCTGTCTACAGCCTCTTTTTCTAAGAACTTAGTATCACCTGCATCATCAATCATTACCTTCTGCATCATTTGGTGAACGATAACTTCAAAGTGTTTATCGTTAATCTTCACCCCTTGCAGACGGTAAACTTCCTGAATACCATTTACTAAGTATTCCTGAACTGCTGCCGGTCCTTTAATTCCTAAAATGTCACTTGGAGAAATAGCTCCATCAGACAATGGCATACCCGCTTTAATAAAGTCGTTATCCTGTACCAGAATGTGTTTAGCTAAAGGTACAAGGTATTTTTTAACCTGTCCATCTCTGGATTCGATAGTTACCTCACGATTACCACGTTTAACACCTCCTAAAGTTACCACACCATCAATTTCAGTAACAACCGCAGGGTTAGATGGATTTCTAGCCTCAAACAATTCAGTTACACGAGGTAGACCCCCCGTAATATCTCGGGTTTTACCTGTAGTACGCGGAATCTTAACCAGAATTTCCCCCATCAATACCTCTTCACCTTCTGATACAATTACGTGTGCACCTACCGGAATATTATACTCTCTGATAGAACCACCTTTATTGTCAACAATTTTAACAACAGGGTTTTTAGTTTTATCCCTGGTATCAATAATCACTTTCTCTCTGTGTCCTGTTTGTTCGTCAGATTCTTCACGGAAAGTTACACCTTCAATGATAGATTCATAAACTACTTTACCAGAGAATTCAGAGATAATTACAGCGTTATATGGATCCCAAGAACAGATCTTATCTCCTTTAGTTACTTTGTCTCCTTCTTTCACAAACAAGTAAGATCCGTAAGGGATATTATTTGTCATGATCACTCTGTTCGTATTCGGATCTACAATTTTGAATTCACCAGAACGTCCTAATACTACGTCTACTTTTTCATCCTCAGTTTGATACTCCACAGATCTCATGTTTTCAAATTCGATAACACCATCGAATTTTGCTGTAATTTGAGATTCTGCAGCAATGTTAGATGCAGTACCACCGACGTGGAATGTACGAAGTGTTAACTGTGTACCCGGCTCACCAATAGATTGTGCAGCAATAACGCCTACTGCCTCTCCCATTTGAACACGTTTACCAGAAGCAAGGTTACGTCCGTAACAAAGTGCACAAACACCTTTCGATGCTTCACAAGTTAATACCGAACGAAGCTCGATACCTTCTAGTGGAGATTCATCAATAGCTTTAGCAACTTCTTCAGTAATATCCTGATTTGCAGCTACCAGCAATTCGCCACTTAATGGATCGTAAACATCATGTAGAGAAGTACGACCTAAGATTCTCTCATACAATGGCTCAACAATGTCCTCATTGTCTTTTAATGCTGTTGTAAAGATACCTCTTAAAGTACCACAGTCTTCATTTTTAACAACCATATCCTGAGCCACGTCATGCAAACGACGAGTCAAGTAACCCGCATCCGCCGTTTTCAACGCCGTATCCGCAAGACCTTTACGCGCACCGTGGGTAGAGATAAAGTACTCTAAAACCGAAAGTCCTTCTTTAAAGTTTGAAAGAATCGGGTTTTCTATAATTTCACCGCCAGATCCTGACTTTTGAGGTTTTGCCATCAAGCCCCTCATACCACACAACTGACGAATCTGCTCTTTAGAACCCCTCGCTCCAGAATCCAACATCATATAAACTGAGTTAAATCCTTGGTTGTCATTAGTTAATTGGTGCATTACATGCGATGTCAATCTGTTGTTGATACGTGTCCAGATATCGATAATCTGATTATAACGCTCATTATTAGTAATGAAACCCATATTATAGTTAGTCATTACTTCATCAACTTCATCTCTCGCCTGTTCCAGTAAAGTATGTTTCTCTGTAGGAATATTCAAATCTTTCAGGTTGAAAGACAAACCTCCTTTGAAAGCAGACTGGAATCCCATAGTTTTGATATCGTCCAGGAACTGAGCAGCTCTTGCCATACCAGTTTCTTTAACCACAAAACCAATGATATCTCTTAAAGATTTCTTCGTTAATAACTCATTGATGAATCCTACTTCTTCAGGAACAACCTCATTAAAAAGTACACGTCCTACAGTAGTTTCAATCATTTTGCTAACAATAGATCCATCTTTTTCCTTTGCATTTGCTTTTACTTTAATAAAAGCGTGAAGATCTACTTGCTTCTCATTGTAAGCAATAATTACTTCTTCTGCAGAATAAAATGCTGATCCTTCCCCTTTAACTACTCTAGATTCATCTGTTTTACGGCCTTTGGTCATATAATAAAGACCTAAAACCATGTCTTGGGATGGAACTGTTACCGGAGTACCATTTGCAGGGTTCAAAATATTATGCGCTGCCAACATCAGGATTTGGGCTTCCAAAATAGCTGCATTACCAAGCGGTACGTGAACAGCCATCTGGTCACCGTCAAAGTCGGCGTTGAACGCAGTACACACTAATGGGTGTAATTGGATAGCTTTACCTTCTACCAATTTTGGTTGGAAAGCCTGAATACCCAGACGGTGAAGCGTAGGAGCCCTGTTCAGAAGAACTGGATGTCCTTTTAACACATTCTCCAGAATATCCCATACTAGTGGGTCTTTTCTATCTACAATTTTTTTAGCAGATTTCACAGTTTTAACCACACCTCTTTCGATCATCTTACGAATGATGAATGGTTTAAACAATTCTGCTGCCATATCTTTAGGTAAACCACACTCATGAAGTTTCAATGTAGGACCTACCACGATAACCGAACGACCAGAATAGTCAACACGCTTACCTAATAAGTTTTGACGGAAACGACCTTGTTTACCTTTTAAAATATCTGATAATGATTTTAAAGCTCTGTTACCTTCTGTTTTAACAGCATTAACTTTTCTCGAGTTATCAAATAAAGAATCTACTGCTTCTTGTAACATACGTTTCTCGTTACGTAAGATAACTTCTGGAGCTTTAATCTCCATCAATCTCTTCAAACGGTTATTACGTATGATCACACGACGATAAAGATCGTTCAAATCCGAAGTCGCGAAACGCCCACCTTCTAAAGGTACTAACGGACGCAATTCTGGTGGAATAACCGGAACGATTTTAACAATCATCCACTCTGGATTATTCTCTATTCTTGATCTAGATCCACGGAAAGCTTCTACGACTTGTAAACGCTTTAAAGCTTCATTTTTACGTTGCTGAGAAGTTTCATTAGCTGCCTGGTGACGTAAGTCATAAGATAACTGATCTAAATCTAAACGTCTCAATAAATCTTCTAAAGCTTCTGCCCCCATTTTAGCCACAAATTTCTGAGGATCTTTGTCGTCTAAATATTGGTTTTCTTTAGGTAATTTATCTAAAACATCCAGATATTCTTCTTCAGTTAGGAAATCCATATATTGAATTCCTTGCTCTTCCATAATACCAGACTGAATAACTACATAACGTTCATAGTAGATAATCAAATCCAATTTCTTAGTAGGAAGACCTAAAAGATATCCTATTTTATTAGGTAATGATCTGAAGTACCAAATGTGTGCCACAGGAACAACCAAATTGATATGTCCCATACGTTCACGACGTACTTTCTTTTCTGTTACCTCTACACCACAACGGTCACAAACGATTCCTTTATAACGGATTCTTTTGTATTTACCACAGTGACATTCGTAATCTTTTACCGGACCAAAAATACGTTCACAGAACAAACCATCTCTCTCTGGTTTATATGTTCTGTAATTGATTGTTTCTGGTTTCAGTACCTCACCACTTGATCTTTCCAGAATAGCTTCCGGAGAAGATAAACTGATAGTAATCGAGGTAAAATTACTTTTTATTTTATTATCCTTTTTGTAAGACATATTCTTTCCTTAAGTTGAAAGTTATAAGTTCAAAGTTGAAAGAAAAGTAAAACACTTTTAACTTTCAACTTTAAACCTTGAACTTATTAGTCTAATGTTATATCTAATCCCAATCCTCTTAGCTCGTGAACCAATACATTGAATGATTCTGGAACCCCTGGAGTTGGAAGGTTTTCACCTTTTACAATGGCTTCGTAAGTTTTAGCTCTACCCACCACGTCATCGGATTTCACCGTTAAGATCTCTTGAAGGATGTTTGCTGCACCAAATGCTTCTAATGCCCAAACCTCCATCTCACCAAAACGCTGACCACCAAACTGAGCCTTACCACCCAGAGGTTGTTGAGTAATCAACGAGTAAGGTCCTATTGAACGGGCATGCATTTTATCATCTACCATGTGTCCTAATTTCAACATGTAAATGATACCTACTGTGGTAGGTTGGTCAAAACGCTCTCCGGTTAAACCATCATGTAAATAAGTTCTTCCTGATTCCGGAAGTCCTGCCTGACTGATATATTTTTCAACGTCTTCATGAGAAGCTCCATCAAATATCGGTGTAGCAAACTTCAAACCTAGTTCTTTACCTGCCCAACCTAAAACAGTTTCATAAATCTGTCCAAGATTCATACGAGAAGGTACCCCTAGCGGATTCAAAACGATATCTACCGGTGTTCCGTCTGCTAAGAAAGGCATATCTTCGTCACGTACAATACGTGCAACAATACCTTTATTACCGTGACGACCAGCCATCTTATCTCCCACTCTCAATTTACGTTTCTTAGCCACGTAAACTTTTGCCATTTGAACAATTCCTGACGGAAGCTCATCTCCAACACTGATAGCAAACTTATCTCTTCTATAAGCTCCCAGTTCTTCGTTTACTTTAATTCCGTAGTTGTGAAGTAATGCTTTGATTAGCTCATTTTTATCTTCATCAGTAGTCCATTTTGTAGGATTGATGTGATTATAATCAAGCTCCATCAATAGTTTTTGGGTGAATTTAACACCTTTTGCTATCAACAACTCTTTATAGATATTATAAACACCTTGAGAAGTTTTTCCGTTAACAATATTAAACAATTTGTCAACTAAACCTTCTCTAAGCTCTCTAACAGCTTTCTCATGTCTTGCGTCAAGTTTATCCAGTAAAGATTTTTCCTCTGCTTTAGAAGTTTTCTTCGCTCTGGAGAATAACTTGGTATCAATTACAACACCATTAATAGACGGAGGAGTTTTCAAAGAAGCATCTTTAACATCTCCGGCTTTATCACCAAAGATAGCTCTCAATAATTTCTCTTCCGGTGAAGGGTCTGACTCTCCTTTAGGCGTAATCTTACCAATCAAAATGTCACCTTCTTTTACCTCAGCTCCAATTCTGATAATTCCGTTTTCATCTAAGTCTTTAGTAGCCTCTTCAGAAACGTTAGGAATATCTGGTGTCAATTCTTCTTCTCCACGCTTAGTATCCCTCACTTCCAATTCAAATTCTTCAATATGAATAGAAGTAAAGATATCCTGAGATACAACACGCTCAGAAATTACGATAGCATCCTCAAAGTTATATCCCTGCCAAGGCATGAATGCAACTTTTAAGTTTCTTCCCAATGCAAGCTCACCCGCTTCTGTAGCATATCCTTCACAAAGAACCTGTCCTTTAGATACCCTTTCACCTTTTCTTACAATAGGTTTCAGGTTAATGCATGTGCTCTGATTGGTTTTCTTAAACTTGATAAGATCATAAGTTTTTGAACGGCCGTCAAAAGAAACTAGTTCATCGTCTTCAGTTCTATCGTATTTGATAGTTATTTGATTCGCATCAACATATTCCACTACACCACTTCCCTCTGCATTAATCAAAGTACGTGAGTCTGAAGCTACGCGTCCTTCTAATCCTGTACCTACAATCGGAGCTTCCGGTCTCAATAAAGGAACCGCCTGACGTTGCATGTTAGATCCCATCAAAGCCCTGTTAGCATCATCATGCTCAAGGAATGGAATCAAAGAAGCTGCAATAGAAGTAATCTGATTAGGAGATACGTCTATATAGTCTAATTTCTCTGGCTCAATAACCGGGAAGTCACCTTCGTATCTTGCCTTAACTTTTTCATCAATAAAGTTTCCTTTATCGTCATACTGTGCATTTGCCTGAGCGATAGTTTTTGCATCCTCATCTTCTGCACTTAAATATATTACAGGCTCATTTACAACTACTTTACCGTCTACTACTCTACGATAAGGAGTTTCAATGAAACCAAGATTATTAATCTTAGCGTGTACACACAGAGAAGATATCAAGCCAATATTTGGTCCCTCAGGAGTTTCAATAGTACATAAACGACCATAGTGAGTATAGTGAACGTCACGCACCTCGAAACCCGCTCTCTCTCTTGATAAACCACCAGGACCTAAAGCTGATAAACGACGCTTGTTAGTAATCTCTGCTAATGGATTGGTTTGATCCATAAACTGAGATAACTGGTTAGTTCCAAAGAAAGAATTAATTACTGAAGATAATGTACGGGCATTGATCAGATCCGTAGGAGTAAACACCTCGTTATCACGGATATTCATACGCTCACGAATAGTTCTGGCCATACGAGATAAACCAACACCAAACTGTGCGTATAATTGCTCGCCCACTGTACGAACACGACGATTAGACAAGTGATCGATATCATCCACCTCTTCTTTAGAGTTGATTAATTTGATCAAATATTTAACAATCGCAATAATATCCTCCTTAGTCAAAACTTTAGTTTCGTCCGGAGTATCTAATTGTAATTTTCTATTGATTCTGTAACGACCAACATCACCTAAATCATAACGTTTGTCTGAGAAGAACAATCTGTCGATAATTCCTCTTGCCGTTTCTTCATCAGGTGGTTCTGCGTTACGTAATTGACGATAGATATGCTCTACCGCTTCTTTTGCAGAGTTAGACGTATCTTTCTGCAATGTATTATAGATGATAGTATAGTCTCCGCTATTGCTGTCTTCCTTAGAAAGGATCAAGGTTTTAACACCAGCATCAACTATCATATCAATATGGTCATCTTCTAGAATGGTTTCCCTTTCAAGTATGATTTCATTTCTGTCAATAGACACAACTTCACCTGTATCTTCATCCACAAAATCTTCTACCCATTTCTTAAGTACCCTTGCAGCCAACTTACGGCCTACATATTTCTTAAGACCAGATTTGCTAACCTTAACTTCATCAGCCAGATCAAACAATTCTAAGATGTCTTTATCAGAATCGTATCCGATAGCTCTTAACAAAGTTGTAACAGGGAACTTTTTCTTACGATCGATGTATGCATACATCACGTTGTTCACGTCAGTTGCAAACTCAATCCAGGAACCCTTGAAAGGAATTACACGGGCCGAGTATAATTTACTTCCGTTGGTATGCCTGCTTACGCCAAAGAATACTCCCGGAGAACGATGTAATTGAGAAACAATCACACGCTCAGCACCGTTGATAACAAAAGTTCCTTTTGGAGTCATATAAGGTATAGTACCTAAGTAAACATCCTGAACTATTGTTTCAAAGTCTTCATGTTCTTCATCATTACAAGATAAACGTAATTTAGCTTTTAACGGAACACTATAAGTTAATCCACGCTCTATACACTCTTGTATATCATAACGAGGTGGATCTATAAAGTAATCTAAAAATTCTAAAACAAAGATGTTTCTTGAATCAGAGATCGGAAAGTTTTCAGCGAATACTTTGAATAGACCTTCTGTATGACGGTTATCAGAAGTAGTCTCTAACTGAAAGAATTCCTTGAACGATTGGATTTGCACATCCAGAAAATCAGGATAATCAATTACATGTTTGCTTTGGGCAAAATTTATCCTTTGATTGCTTTTGTTTGCCAAGGGTCTAAAATTTTAGTTTAAAAACTGAAAATTCGATTATCGTTAACTGTAACGGTAATGAAAGGTGATATACACCAAAAGCCTAAGACTCCATACCCGTTTGGGTGGAGTCTAAGGCTATATTGTTTGAGCAATGAGAGATTATTTAATCTCAACAACAGCTCCTGCTTCTTCTAATTGTTTTTTAAGAGCTTCTGCTTCGTCTTTAGCAACACCTGCTTTTAATTCTTTAGGTGCACCATCAACTAAGTCTTTAGCTTCTTTTAATCCTAAACCAGTTAAGTCTTTAACTAATTTAACTACTGCTAATTTCTGACCACCAGCATCTTTTAAGATTACGTCAAATGAAGTTTTTTCTTCTGCAGCAGCAGCTTCACCAGCAGCAGGAGCAGCAACTGCAACTGCAGCAGCAGCAGGCTCGATACCGTACTCATCTTTTAAGATTTGAGCTAACTCATTAACTTCTTTAACTGTTAAGTTTACCAATTGTTCAGCAAACGCTTTTAAATCTGCCATTATATTTTAATTTAAAAATTACTAATTTATTAATACTCCGAATTTAAAGGTATTCGAATTAACCTCTTTCTTGTAAAGTTTTGACAATTCCTGCCAACTTGTTTCCACCAGACTGTAAGCCAGAAATAACATTCTTAGCTGGAGACTGAAGCAATCCGATGATATCACCAATAAGCTCTTCCCTAGATTTAAGGTTAACAAGCGCTTCTAGTTGATTATCACCAACGAAAGCTGTAGAATCAATATATGCTGCTTTCAATACTGGTTTATCACCTTCTTTTCTTAAAGCTTTGATAAGCTTTGCAGGTGCATTACCAGTAGTTGAGAACATCACTGAAGATGCTCCTTTAAGAACATCGAACAAAGGTGCTACATCGCCATCAATTTGCTCTAAAGCTTTCTTAATAAGCGTGTTTTTTACAACCTGCATTCCAATGTTACTATCGAAACATTTACGGCGAATATTATTGATTTTCTCTACTGTCAATTCAGAAGTATCAGTAATATAGAAATTACCATACTCTTTCATTTGCTCAGCTAAAGCAGAAACAACTTCGTGTTTTTCTTCCTTTCTCATATTATTATATTCCTGCTACTGATTTAGTCTCAACTTCTATTCCTGGGGACATAGTTGAAGACATGTGAATACTTTTAAAATATGTTCCTTTTGCAGCTGAAGGTTTCAATTTAGAAATGGTTTGAAGAACCTCTAACGCATTTTCATAAATTTTTTCAGCAGAGAAAGATGCTTTACCAACTGAACAGTGGATAATACCTGTTTTATCAACTTTAAAGTCGATTTTACCACCTTTAACATCAGTAACAGCTTGTCCAACATTCTGGGTTACCGTTCCTGATTTTGGGTTAGGCATCAAGTTTCTAGGACCTAGAACACGACCCAATTTACCTACTTTAGCCATACAGCTAGGTGTAGTAATAATGATGTCAACATCTGTCCATCCACCCTCAATCTTAGCAATATACTCATCTAAACCAACGTAATCAGCACCTGACGCTTTAGCTTCTTCTTCTTTATCTGGAGTTACTAATGCTAATACACGTACTGTTTTACCGGTACCATGAGGTAAAGTTGCGATACCACGAACCATTTGGTTTGCTTTACGCGGGTCTACACCTAAACGAACATCGATATCTACCGATGCATCAAATTTAGTTGTAGTGATATCTTTTACCAAGGCAGCTGCATCCTTTAAAGAATAAGCTTTACCAGCGTCAAGTTTGGAAAGAGCGGTTTTTTGATTTTTTGTTAATCTAGCCACTATCTTAAACTTAATTTTTTAATTAATTGTTCCAAGGAGCGTTTCCTGTAACGTTAATACCCATACTGCGAGCAGTACCTGCAACCATTCTCATAGCTGATTCTACTGTAAACGCATTTAAATCTGGCATTTTATCTTTTGCAATTTCTTCAACTTGTTCCCAAGTTACGTTTGCAACCTTTTTACGGTTAGGTTCCGCAGATCCACTTTTAATTTTAGTAACTTCCATTAATTGGATAGCTACCGGTGGAGTTTTAATGATAAAATCAAATGATTTATCTGCATAAACAGTAATAACAACAGGAAGAACTTTGCCAGGCTTATCCTGGGTACGAGCGTTAAATTGCTTACAAAACTCCATGATGTTAACACCCTTAGCACCTAATGCAGGTCCTACTGGTGGCGATGGGTTTGCTGCGCCTCCTTTAATCTGTAATTTGATTAACGCACTGACTTCTTTTGCCATTTTCCTATTTATTTAATTCTCAACGTTAATTAATGTGGAAGCATTCTTTGTTGAGCTCATATCCAAAACTTTTTGTATTATACGCAAAAATCAGAGCCTTATTTAAACTCTGACATTTCTTGTATTATTCTTTTTCTACTTGCATGTAGTTTAACTCAAGAGGTGTTTTCCTTCCAAAAATCTTAACCATAACCTTAAGTTTCTTTTTCTCTTCGTTTACCTCTTCAATAACTCCAGAGAATCCGTTGAACGGCCCATCCATAACTTTCACATTCTCTCCAACATAGTATGGGATATTCATCATCTCACCCTGTTCTGCCATCTCGTCAACCTTACCTAAAATACGGTTAACTTCAGCCGGGCGTAATGGAACAGCGTTACCATCTTTATCTCCTAAAAAACCTATTACACTATTCAGGTTTTTAATAATCAACTCCAGCTCAGCATTCAAAGAAGCCTCTACAAGAACATATCCAGGGTAGTAATTTCTTTCTTTAGCAATCTTCTTACCATCTCTCATTTGGTAATACTTCTCCATAGGTATTAAAACCTGAGGAACCAAATGATTCAATTCCAAACGCCCTATTTCCGCTTCTATGTATTGCTTAACCTTTTTCTCTTTCCCACTAACCGCTCTAACTACATACCACTTTAACTGATCAACCATTGCTCACTAGATTTATGCGAAAGATTTATAGATTAATTTGATAAGATTACCTGCAGACTCATCCATTGCAAAAACAATCAGTGCTATAATAACGGCTGCTATTAAAGTAACCATCGCACTATTCTGTAACTCTGCCCATGTAGGCCAGGTTACCTTTTCTTTTAGCTCTGTAAAAGACTCTTTAACGTATTCTGCAAATTTAGCCATCTTTTATTATGCTTTCTTTAGCACGGGCACCAGGACTCGAACCCAGACCAAAGGTTTTGGAGACCTTCGTTCTACCTTTAAACTATGCCCGTTTATTAAAAAGAGCCACAAAAGTAGCTCTTTTTTTTATCTTATCAAAACTTAATTTAAAATTAAGCTAAAATTTCAGTTACCTGACCAGCACCTACTGTTCTACCACCTTCACGGATAGCGAAACGTAGACCTTTTTCCATAGCGATAGCGTTGATCAATTTCACTGTAATTGTAACGTTATCACCTGGCATAACCATTTCAATTCCTTCTGGTAGAGAAATCTCACCAGTAACGTCAGTTGTTCTGAAGTAGAATTGAGGACGGTATTTATTAAAGAATGGAGTGTGACGACCACCTTCTGCTTTTGACAATACGTAAACCTCAGCTTTGAAATCTGTGTGAGGAGTTACTGAACCTGGTTTACAGATAACCATACCACGACGGATGTCAGTTTTCTCAATACCACGTAACAATAAACCTACGTTATCACCAGCCTCACCTGAATCTAATATTTTACGGAACATCTCAACACCAGTTACTGTAGATTTTAAGTTCTCAGCACCCATACCTAAGATATCCACTTGATCTCCTGAATTGATAACACCTCTCTCGATACGACCAGTAGCAACTGTACCACGACCTGTAATAGAGAATACGTCCTCAACTGGCATCAAGAAAGGAAGATCAGTTAATCTTGGTGGAATTGGAATATAGTTATCTACAGCCTCCATTAACTCCATGATTTTCTCTACCCATTTCTCTTCTCCATTCAAACCACCTAGAGCAGAACCTTTGATTACAGGAATATCATCACCTGGGAATTCGTAGAATGATAATAATTCACGAACTTCCATTTCAACAAGCTCTAATAACTCAGGATCGTCAACCATATCAACTTTGTTCATAAACACAACAAGAGCAGGTACACCTACCTGACGAGCCAATAGGATATGCTCACGAGTTTGAGGCATTGGACCATCTGTAGCAGCAACTACTAAGATAGCTCCATCCATTTGCGCAGCACCAGTAACCATGTTTTTCACGTAATCCGCGTGACCTGGACAGTCAACGTGTGCATAGTGACGGTTAGCTGTAGAATACTCTACGTGTGATGTATTAATTGTAATACCACGCTCTTTTTCTTCAGGAGCTGAGTCAATTGAATCAAATGAACGAGCCTCTGAAAGACCTTTATCAGCTAAAACTTTAGTGATAGCAGCAGTAGTAGTTGTTTTTCCGTGGTCAACGTGACCGATTGTACCGATGTTTAAGTGCGGTTTGCTACGGTCAAATTTTTCTTTTGCCATGTTTATTTACTTATTAGTAGGTTAATTTTACTTTTCTTCTTCAAATTAAGACTCAAAGTCTTACGAGCCAATGATGGGACTTGAACCCATGACCTCTTCCTTACCAAGGAAGTGCTCTACCGCTGAGCTACATCGGCTTTTAAACACTAAAAGCCAACCTATATCACGTTTAAGGTGGCTGAATCAGTGTAAACTTTAAGTGAGCGGAAGACGAGGTTCGAACTCGCGACCTATAGCTTGGAAGGCTATCGCTCTACCAACTGAGCTACTTCCGCTTTTAAAAAATGTGTGGGGGGAGAAGGATTCGAACCTTCGAAGCCGAAGCAACGGATTTACAGTCCGTCCCATTTGACCGCTCTGGAATCCCCCCATACCTGCAATTTAAGATTGCAACGCTGAGCCTCCTATCGGAATCGAACCAATGACCTACTGATTACAAGTCAGTTGCTCTACCAGCTGAGCTAAGGAGGCTTTTAAAAATATTTTAAAGAACCTTTTTCTTTTCCATCAAACCTGTGCTTGAGGGACTGCAAAAGTACAAAAATTAATATTCGAACAAAATTTTTTTTAAAAAAAATTCGATGTTTTTTCAGGACACCGAATCTCATATTGCAAATACCTCTGATTTATAGATAGATATAGTTATTCTAATTTTTGATTTTTTTTCATTGCCACACTCCTACTCTTCAATTTTAACCTCACTTTATATTTTCTAATCTGCCTTCTCAAGCTATCAACAGCCAGATCCGTTGCTTCCTCAAATGTCTTACACTGTTGTCTTGCAAAAAGAACGCACCCCGGAATCATCAACTTTATCTCAGCTATTTTGTTGGTTTCGCCAGAAACCCTATCCAATCTGAGATAAACATCACCACTGATGATTTGATCAAAAACCAAATCAAGCTTATCTGTTTTTTTTTGAATAAAGGCCAATAAATTTTTATCGGCATTGAAACGGATTGACTGAACTCCGATTTTCATGAGACCTCCTGTTTTTTAGGCTTTTGGATGAGCCTGTTTATAAATTGATTTAATTCGCTCGATTGAATTATGCGTATATATTTGTGTAGCAGCCAAATTTGCATGCCCCAACAAATCTTTAATGGCATTGATATCTGCACCAGCATTTAACAGAGCTGTTGCAAAAGTATGACGTAACACATGTGGACTTCTCTTTTTCCTTGTAGTAACAAACGATAGATATTTTCTCACAATTCGATAGATAAACTTTGGATAAACTTTAGTTCCTTTATTCGTAACGATTAAAGATGTACTTATATTACCTTCAAAAGAACTTAATTTTAGATTCTGATATTTTTCTATTAATTGCACTAAAGTTTTTGACAACGGAACAATCCGCTCCTTATTCCTCTTACCTAAGACCTTTACCTTCCCTTCAACCAAATCAATATTTTTATTATCTATATTAATCAGCTCAATTAAACGAACACCAGTTCCAAACAAAAATTCCAGCACAAGCCTATCCCTTTCTCCTTCAAAACCAGCATCAAAAAACTCGTTATCTAATAAAAAATCCATCTTATCGACCTCAATAAACACAGGAAGCTCTTTAGCTATTTTAGGTGTAGATATTTTTTGAGTAGGATTAATCTCTAACATGCCCTCCCTTACTAAAAATTTGTAGAATGTTTTAAGGGTCGATATCTTCCTATTAACAGATCTATTCTCTATACCATCATCCGACAAGGACAATATCCATCCCCGAATGTCATGATGATTAACACTCAGTAAATCAATATTACTAATACTTAAATAAGCTTGAAACTGGGAAATATCTAATCGATAAGAGCTAATGGTATGCTGGGAATACCTTTTTTCAAAAGAAATATAATTGAAAAATCGCTCTAAAAACATAAAAAAACTATTTATATACCCAATAATGAATATACAAATAGTTTTTATATAAAAAAGCTAAATCTTAAATTTCTTGATTTAATGACTGCTTATAAATAGCATTTTTTCTTTGCGTTCTACGAGCTACTGATCTCTTCTCGTACGCTTGGCGGCTACGTAGCTCTCTTAAAACGCCTGTTTTCTCAAATTTCTTTTTGAAACGTTTAAGTGCTCTATCAATAGATTCACCTTCTTTAATATTGATAATAATCATGTGTTAAATACCACCCTTCTGTTCTTTTTTTATTATGGACTGCAAAGGTAATCAATATCTTAAATTACACAAACATTTATTTGATTTTATTTTAGAATCCTTTTTAATTTATCTTGTAAAAGTTAGCAGGTTGCTTTTAAGCAGGATGAAAGCTATTGCAGAAGGTGAGTCATCCTCAACTAAATCAATTAAACAAATTTCTAAATCAGCCTTAATACTTCGTTAAAAGAACAACCTTTGCTCCAAACTCTTTCAATAAATCTTCTCCTTTTAAAAACTCAAGTCCAATCAAAAAACTATAGGCTGCTATTTTCCCTCCCAATTTCCCTATCAATTCCGACGCCGCATAAACAGTCCCTCCCGTAGCAAGCAAATCATCATGTACTAATATATTAGATCCCTTTTTAAATGCATCTTCGTGAATTTCTATAACAGATTGCCCATATTCAAGATCATAACACTGCTTAATAGACTTATAAGGTAATTTTCCTTCCTTTCTGATAGGAACAAAAGGCACCTTTAATTCATTGGCCAGCATCATCCCAAATAAAAAGCCTCTACTTTCTATTCCAGCAACAACATCAATATTAATCCCTTTTAGTCTAGAAACAAATTCAGCAATAATATCACTACAAAGTTCCTGATCTTTAAGTATAGGGGTAATATCTCTAAAAACTATGCCTTCAGAAGGAAAATCAACTACATCCCTAACTAAACGCTTTATTCTATTTTCCATCATTAAATTTTATATACGGTGCTATTTTCTCAAGGAGATCATCATTTAATACAGCAGCTTTCTTTAATTGTTGTATAGAATAAAAGCTACCATGTTGTTTTCTATATGCCAATAAAACGGTCTTTTGTTTATAATTCAAGTACGGAAAATCCTTAATATCCTCAAAAGAAACGTTATTGATGTAAATATAATTAACATTTTGCGTATCAATATTAATCTGATACACAATTTGATCAAATTTCACAGAATCCAAACCCCAAATTTCCCTCAATTGTTCTTTATTAACAAATCCACCTAATTTATCTCGATATTTAACTATACGCTTACCAAAAGATGGCCCAATCCCTTTCACCAATTGTATAGAGATAGAATCGACAGAGTTAATATCTATAATAATATCGTTATTCTTCTTCATCTCCCTTTTGTGATCATTTTCAAAAGAATATTCCTTCACAGGGATATAAATATAAGGCTCCAATCGCTTATATAATTGATCATTAATAGAGTATATCTTCTTCAAATCCTCTCTGCGGTAAAAGTGTCCACCTTTCGCTTCGTAATTTTTGATAATATTAATTTGTTTAGCAGACAGGCCTAATAATTTCCATTTTTCAGCCGGCAAGCCATTAGGATTAAAATTAAACAACCTAACATTCTCGGTTGTTAGTGACTCTTTATATGGGTATCCATCAGATCGTTTTTCAATTTCCTCAATCTTAGGCTTTAAAACTTCAACACTATAATCTAGCTTTTGCTCATAAAAATATTCGTAGACATAAGAAGATATAAACACTAGGAACAAGATCATAAATAATACAAGCATTCCTCTGATTTCTCTTCTCGAAATATCAAAATAAGATTTAACTTTATTGAACATAGAAAGATACTTTATAAAAGAAAAACATAAAACGTTTAAGGTATATTTGTCTGAAAAATAACACAAAATACGAAAAACATATCAAGCAAATCAAACTCATTTCATCTAATGAAATAAGAGATATAAATTAATATCGAGTTTTAATGAAGATAATAACTACTAAAGAATTCGCAGAAGCAACCAAGCTCAACAAGCTAAGAATGCCTGGGCTAGCTTCTTTATTGATGGAAGTCATGAAAATTAACGACATCAACAGAACTTTCGAAAAAGCCTCCAATTATGAAGGGGTCGAGTTTGTTGACGAAATTTTAAGGCTTCTGGGAGTAAAGATCGAAATTTCGGAAAATGATTTAAAAAATATACCTGCGGAAGACGCTTTCATCGCTGTAGCAAATCATCCTTATGGAGGAATCGAAGGTTTAATATTAATTAAACTACTTTGCTCCAAACGACCGGAAGCTAAAGTAATGGCCAATTTCCTCTTAAAAAAAATACCTAATCTCAGTGAATTTTTTGTTGCCGTAAACCCTTTCGAAAATATAGATCATTCATCAAGCATTAGCGGTATAAAAACGTCTATGGCCTTGCTTAAATCAGGCATACCACTAGGAATATTTCCAGCAGGTGAAGTTTCCACATACAAACTAGACAAACAACAAGTCACCGACAAACATTGGCATCCCGTAGTAGGCAAACTTATTGCTAAATCTAAAAAGCCAGTTCTGCCTATTTATTTTCATGGCAATAATGGTCTTCTTTTTAATATCTTATCACTGATACACCCCACCTTAAGAACAGCAAAATTACCTTCCGAGTTATTTAATAAAAATGGGCATACTATCAAAATAAGAATTGGAAAACCTATTCCTTTTGACGAAATACCAGAAAATGATAATACCGAAAAATTATTAAGTTTTATACGCACTAAAACTTATGCTCTAGGTGCTGGTTTAGAAGATGAGAAAAAAATATTCAACACCGCTTCACTTTTTAAAATCAATAACCGTATTCAGGAAATAATCCCCGAAACAGATGCTGAAACTATTACACAAGAAATAACAAAGCTCGATTCATATAAAGTATGGACAGAAAAAAATTATGAGGTTTATATCACTCCTACAGATAATATTCCAAATATCATCAGAGAAATTGGTCGTCTTAGAGAAATAACGTTCAGAGAAGTAGGAGAAGGCACCAACAAATCCATTGATTTAGATAAATATGACATTTATTATAATCACCTATTCATTTGGGATACCGAAAATAAAAAAATAGTAGGCGCCTATAGAATTGGAAAAGGAGACGAGATATTCTACAGCTACGGAAAAAAAGGATTTTACACAGCAGAACTTTTCAAAATAAAATCACAATTCCAATTTGTACTTAAAGAAAGTCTGGAGCTAGGAAGATCCTGGATACGAAAAGAATACCAACAAAAACCATTACCCCTTTTTCTACTATGGAAAGGAATTCTAAAATATGTAATTGATAACCCAAGATATCGATACCTTATAGGTCCTGTATCAATCAGTAACTCATTCAGCAAATTTTCAAAATCATTAATGGTCAATTTTATTTATCAAAATCATTTTGATTATGAAATGGCAGAACTGGTAAAACCACGTAAGAAATTCAAAATAGACTTTTCCAAAATAGATATTGATGTACTAACTGCAGGAAAAAATTCGTTTAAAAACCTCGATAGTCTCATTTCAGAAATAGAAACCAAACATGTAAAAGTACCTGTCTTATTAAGACAGTATATCGGCTTAAATGCTAAAATAATCTGTTTCAATATAGATCCGAAATTTTCAGATAGCCTTGATGGGTTCCTTGTTCTCGATTTAAGAACAGTTCCTCAGGATATGCTGGAAAAATTAAGTAAAAATCTATAAAGAGAAAAGGTTCGATATTAAATATCGAACCTTTTCTCTTATATAACTTGTCATTACTATTTACTCAATATCCAACTAAATTTGTACTCTAAAGAAGGAATCTTCATACGCTCTGCAACCCTCAATAACCTTGCAGGTAAAGCTAGAAGATAATCCCTACCTTTCTCTGCTGCATCATTAAGTCCCGTAAGATGTTCCAATCCCCAATCTACATTCAGTTCCTTTAATATATCAACATAATCTACCGCAGTATAAACACCTATCCTTTGTGCAGCATCTGTAAAATGGCCGAATGTCTCTCCTGACTTAATTCCTATTTCTCTTAAAAAATGAGCAGGCATTACAATTTTCTTTCTCATCATATCCTCAAAAGCAAGTATAACCTCACTTGGGTCTACTTTTATAGCCTCACTAATAAAAGACTTATAAGCCTTTGCATGCCTTGCCTCGTCAGAAGCAATAACCCCACACATCTTAGACAATAATTTATCACCAGCTTGCTTAGCTAAACTAGCAACTCTTCTATGCGATACGTTAGTAGCTAACTCCTGAAAAGAAGTATATATAAAGTTTCTATAAGGATCAGCTCCAGTACCAATATCAAAACCGTCCTGTATCAAATATTGGGTAGAGATCTCCATTGCTCTCATATCAACCCTCCCGGATAGATATAAGTATTTATTTAATAAATCACCATGACGATTTTCCTCTGCTGTCCATGCTCTAACCCACTTCATCCAGCCACCTTGTTCACTTTTAGAAACATCATCAACCATAGTCAACCAAGACTCATATGTAGGTAAGGCTTCTTCTGTTATGGTATCACCAATTAATACAGCCAACAAATCATAAGACAGTTCCCTTGTACTTTCCTGTAAATCTCTAACTTCATCAAAAAAAGTATCTTTACTAGAATCAGGTAAAAAATCAGCCGGCTGCCACATTTCTTCAACGGGCTTTAAGTATTCTGCCATTTCACCTAACATAAAAGGTTCTAGATAAGTCATGACTTCCTTTCTAGATCCTACCGATAAATCATGCATAGATTATTATTATGAACACAAATATAACGATAATAGAAGACTTTAAGGACTTTAAAAAAAAGAAATTGGCAGAAAGAAAAGTTCAAAGTACCAATAAATCGGCAAGTTATGAAGCTAAATAGATAAGTCTGCCAAGTATTTTACTAAAAACTAAAGAAACACCAATACCAGAAAAATGGAAAATGAGCAGATGTTAATTCCGGCCCCCCTTGAATCCCTTAATGAGTTCACAGACAGGACTGGCCCCAAGGTATTCGGAGCCACATGGATCATCGCTGCAATAGCTTTCAAATCTTTTTCAAACAAATAAGGGCCGGTAAGCATGAAGCTTCCGGCCCTCTTTAAGGTTCGGCACCGACCTACTCTCCCACGTGTTACCGC
>NZ_JBHUDG010000021.1:0-511 GCF_042678145.1 Pseudopedobacter beijingensis
CCTTAATTAAAGGGCTTTGTCAGAAGCTAATTCTAAATCAAGTACCAAATAAGAAAATAAATAATTGTGTTTCTTCCTATTCATCATCATTAACAGAATCCGATGTAATTGATAAAAATGGGATTTACCCAGTTTATGGAGCTACAGGTATTATTGCATTTACGGAAAATCCTCAAATTAATGAAGATGCAATTTTAATAATCAAAGATGGATCTGGAGTTGGAAAGGTTCAATACGCATCAGATAAGTTTTCGGTTATTGGTACTTTGAACTATCTGACTGTAAAACCAGATGTTAATTTGAAATATATTTTTTTCTGTTTAAAATACTTCAACTTTGAGAAATACAAAGTTGGTTCTGGGATTCCACATATCTATTTCAAAGATTATGGAGAAACATTTATTTATTGCCCCCCTTTGGAAGAACAAAATAAAATAGAAAGTTTATTATCTTCAATCGATTCAAAAATTAATATCGAAACTCAATATATAAAAGAGCTAAAGAAACAGAA
>NZ_JBHUDG010000022.1:0-517 GCF_042678145.1 Pseudopedobacter beijingensis
CCAATGGCGAGCTTGCTCAAAGTTGGTGAGAGTGGCGAACGGGTGCGTAACGCGTATGCAACCTACCTATCACAGGGGGATAGCCCGGCGAAAGTCGGATTAACACCGCATGACATCATGATATGGCATCATATTATGATCAAATCTGAGGAGGTGATAGATGGGCATGCGTGCCATTAGCTAGTTGGCGGGGTAACGGCCCACCAAGGCGACGATGGCTAGGGGATCTGAGAGGATTGCCCCCCACACTGGTACTGAGACACGGACCAGACTCCTACGGGAGGCAGCAGTAAGGAATATTGGTCAATGGAGGGAACTCTGAACCAGCCATGCCGCGTGCAGGAAGACTGCCCTATGGGTTGTAAACTGCTTTTGTTAGGGAATAAACCTCTCTACGTGTAGAGAGCTGAATGTACCTAAAGAATAAGGATCGGCTAACTCCGTGCCAGCAGCCGCGGTAATACGGAGGATCCGAGCGTTATCCGGATTTATTGGGTTTAAAGGGAGCGTAGGCGGC
>NZ_JBHUDG010000023.1:0-527 GCF_042678145.1 Pseudopedobacter beijingensis
TCAATTATTTTGTTTTGGGTTTGAATTCTTTCGTCAAGTAAAGCTAAAAAGGAAGAAATTTTCTTTTGTTCTAGTGGAGTTGGGATACCAAAAAATCCACTTTCAACAACATTCCAATCTGCTCTTGGCATTTTGGAGCCACTTGATTGATTTGCTAAATCAATAAATAATTTAGTTTGGACTATTCTATATAAAAAATCATTTGAAATATTCTTTCCTTTTAACACCCAAATTTCAGATGAACATACACCATCAAAAGGAGCTTGAAGATATTTTTTCAAGTAAGGTCTTAACTTTCCAAACAGTACATCTCCTTCATTGAAAACATTTTTTATACTTCCTGATGTACTTCCATCAATATAGCCAAGTAATTGTCCTGTATCTGTAGTTAAATGTTCCATTTCTATACATTTAATAGAATCAGTCTCATTTGCTGGATTATATTTTTCAGATTTATTTGTTGCGACTTCCCCCAACTTCTTAGTTTCCCATTCCTCCTCAAATCCAGGAAATCTCAAATTAGGAAC
>NZ_JBHUDG010000024.1:0-563 GCF_042678145.1 Pseudopedobacter beijingensis
TCAATTATTTTGTTTTGGGTTTGAATACGTTCGTCAACAAGTGATAGAAAAGACGCTATTTTTTGTTGTTCTGAACATGATGGAAGAACTATGTTTAACGTTTTTAAATCTGAATTATAAACATTACTAATACTCACACCTTTTGCTAAAGTAGAGATTTTCCTCTTCAATTTTTGATTAATATAATACGATACATAAATATGAGAATATACATCTTCTTTTATTGGTCGTAATATATTTATTGTTCTTCCAATTGCTACCCCTTTTATAGTTAGAGCTGAGGCTGAACCAATATCTAAAGGATCTTCTCCTGCTGAAGGAAGTAGAATTTCATTGCCTTGACTAAAAGTAAGTTCTGATATATCAAGGTTAGTTTTATTAATAACCTCGTTAATTACTTCATTATACAAATGATATAACTCACCGTATCTAACACAGGGGGTTTCAAATTTCGGTGAGGCTTCATTTTGTTTTATATTTTTTCCTGTTGAAAAAAGAAAAATATCTTCAAAGGAGTATGATCTGTATTCCTCCTCAAATCCAGGAAATCTCAAATTAGGAAC
>NZ_JBHUDG010000025.1:0-591 GCF_042678145.1 Pseudopedobacter beijingensis
CTTTTTGAAAAAAGAAAAGAACTATCACAGACTATCATTAATGTAGCATGCCTATGCTAAAAGCACTATTTATAAAATTTAGGATAGGCAATCTGCTTTATTAATGACGCTGGTATATTTTTACTTTTTTTGAAAAAAGTAAACCAAAAAACTTTTTTCTTTTGATGGCTTAGGCATTTCCCTGCGCTCAGCACAAAAATGTGATCGCTGTCTTTTCTTTGCCTCAGTGATATATTAGTGTTAAAGAAGATAATGGACAAAGAAACCATTCCATTAGAGGCTCGGCTGTGCCAGTTGATATGATGTGCCATCATTTTTACAATGTTTTTGCAGAATAGGATAAAACGCTTGAACTAATCCATCATACAAGACTTCCTATTAATAAAAGCATAATAATTACCTAAGAGCGCCTTCAATCCCAGGTGCCGGATAAATCAAAAAACTGTACCTTAAACAATCAATACACTACTGTCAAGCCTATAACGTAAGTGGTTTTATGTCCGGCTTTGCATAAGCGTTCAGATCAGTACTTGCGAATAAAAATAAGCGCCAATAGTTTTTTGAAGAGCAAAGGGCAAGAGGGTAAAGGCA
>NZ_JBHUDG010000026.1:0-636 GCF_042678145.1 Pseudopedobacter beijingensis
CCACTTCTGTTGCTGTAAAGCGATTAAAAATATTGTTAACAGAACGAAACTCAAGGGTAAAAATGAAAAAGCAATTGGTCAAACAACAGCATGATTATAAACTGATGAAAACAATCTCTTTGGATAAGGAATTACTTAAACTAAACAAGAAAATGATTGAAGTCATTGATGGTCAAATTAGTAAAATTGAATCCGATATTGAAAAAATCATTCAGTTTGATGACCAAATGAAGGCTCAATCTGAGTTAATCCGATCGGTTCCAGGTGTAGGAAAAGTTGTTTCTTGGATGATGATTGCTAAAACTGAAGGTTTTACCGCTATCAATAATCCAAGGAAAATGGCTTGTTATTGCGGTGTTGTACCTTTTGATTTTAAGTCCGGAACCTCGCTCAGGTACAAACCTAAGGTGTCAGTTTTTGCGGATAAAAGCATGAAGAGTGTGTTGCATTTAGCGGCTATGAGCGCCATTAGGCTCAATAACGATTTAAGGGTTTACTATAAAAGAAAAGTAGATGAAGGCAAAAATAAAATGAGCGTCTTAAATGCAGTTAGAAACAAAATCATTCACCGAATATTTGCCCTAATAAAAAACCAAACCATGTATAAAAATGGTTTGGTTTTATCATAGAAATCAA
>NZ_JBHUDG010000027.1:0-772 GCF_042678145.1 Pseudopedobacter beijingensis
ATAATATTCTTTATGTCAAGGAAGGGGCAGCAGGCGATGGCTCCTCATGGGATAAATCCGCCGACCTTGCCGATGCCTTGAAATGGGCAAACGAGAAAGTGGATGAGAACTTATGGGACGAAAATAGCCCTTTACAGATCTACGTAGCTACGGGGACTTACCTGCCAAAATACAGCCCAGAGGATGGAGTTGTCAACTCTGAAAATCCAGTAAACAACCGGGACAAAACTTTCCTGCTGGTCAAAAATGTCCAGCTATACGGCGGTTTCGATCTGGAAAATAGTATCACAGAGCTGTCTCACCAGCGTATCATCCCGAGCGTAGCTGGAGGAGCCCCAGCCAACGGCACTATCCTTTCAGGTGACTTAGGTGCATCTGATATTGATTCTGACAATGCCTATCATGTGGTACTGTCCGTAGGCGATGTAGGCAAAGCAGTATTGGATGGCTTTACTATTAGAAAAGGGTACGCAAAGACAGAAGAAGTGGCATTTGCAGTGCGGCAAGTCAATGTCAATAGGGGTTATGGTGGCGGGATGCTTAATCTAGCTGGTTCTTCCCCCAAGTTAAGGAATGTAATGATAGGTGATCATTCAGCTGTTTATGGAGGGGGTGTGTATAGTGACCAATCTTCTCCGGTACTAAGCAATGTTATCCTTAGCGGGAATGAAGCGACCACTAATGGTGGTGGTATGTATAACTGGGACCAGTCTTCCCCTGTATTGACGGATGTTGTGGTCAGTAATAATACCGCGAATACTAATGGCGGAGG
>NZ_JBHUDG010000028.1:0-783 GCF_042678145.1 Pseudopedobacter beijingensis
TGCGTGTTCGATGAGGGTTCTTCGTCTGTAGAGTTCTTCATCAAAATATAGGTATTCCCCCGTATCGGAAGTCCCTTTTCTTGGATTTACCTTGATATTAGCCTCGATTTCCGATTCAGAACAATATTGGCGGAGTTCCTCTGCGTCAAAACCGGGGTCTGCGTTCAGGAAAACACCCTTCATACTGATGCCGGCAGTCTCCAACAGACCGCACATGTCGGCAAACAGCTGTCTGATATGATACAGGTCATGATGTTGTCCTTGCTGTGGCACACCCATGGACAGCATTTGTCCGGAGTTATCGCAAAGGAACAGCGAATTGCTCGTTTTAGCTGCTTTACGTCCCTGATAACCCACAGCCTCACCTCCACGCTTGGCCGGGGTATGGCTGCCGTCCAATTGTGCACAGGATAGATCCACATAGCTACGGTGTGTCCTTAGCAGATTTATCCACACAGATTGCCAGGAACCGTCCTTGCTCCATTTGTTGAAATAATAGTAAACATGCTGCCAGCAGGAGCCACCCGATAGGAACTGGCGCACAGGAAGCTCTCGCCACTGGCAACCTGTTTTAAGACGGTAAAATATTGCTTGAACAACCTCAACAAGGCATACCCGTGGCTTAAATCCTCGCTTGCCTACGCTAAGATGTGGTAAAATATATTCCATTATCGTATCTTTATCGATGATTCCCAACTTGACTCCGCGTTTTATGATTTAGCAACACAAAACTGGAAATTTATTGGGAATCATTTTTTAACAGCCAAAAGTTTAAACAACTCC
>NZ_JBHUDG010000029.1:0-837 GCF_042678145.1 Pseudopedobacter beijingensis
CTCTACTGCCATTTTCTTAAAAGAATCATCAAATACTCTTCTCATGTGTAAACAAATTTAAATCTATTTCTTAAAATCTGTCTCCACTCAAAGGTAGCAACTCCAAACCCCTACCGCATCTGCCACTGCAGTAAGCCGGTTGTTCCTGCCATTGGCCGTATCGTAGCTGTAGCTCAGGTTATCCATAACGGTTCCCCCGCCGTTCATGCGGTCCAGGGTCTGGATGTTGCCATTGGCATCATAGCTAAAATCTTCACTGTAGGCAGGGCTCAGGGTCTGTGAATTCCAGTTACCTGTTCCTGGCCCTATGTGATGCTGGCGCATGCGTTTCAGCCGATTCAGCTGGTCATACCCATAGGTATAGCCTGCCGGCTGCCCGCTGTTTATCTCCCGGATCGCATAGGTCGAATGGCTGATGTTGCCGTTATAAAGGTTCTTTCCCGTTATGTCTCCTGGTGCAGCGGCATAGCTCCTGCCGAAGGCCGGTGCACCGCTTCCACCTATGGCATTATAGTCTCCCTGGTAATAGCCCAGCGAATAGGCATACGCATCCCGCCCCACCGTACTTGTTCCGGCTCCATCTGCATTCATATCTCCTGACGGATCAAGCGACTGCCCATTCACGCCCTTCAGCCAGCCCTGCAATGTATAGGCATAGTCCACGCCCTGTACCTTGCCCGTCTCCGGACCCAGTTCTATTCGGGCAAGCGGGCCATGCAGGTAGTAAGCATACTGGAGTTGCTACCTTTGAGTGGAGACAGATTTTAAGAAATAGATTTAAATTTGTTTACACATGAGAAGAGTATTTGATGATTCTTTTAAGAAAATGGCAGTAGA
>NZ_JBHUDG010000030.1:0-1162 GCF_042678145.1 Pseudopedobacter beijingensis
CTTAGAAGCTGAGATGGAAAGCCATATGGACGAATTTGAACGCTCGCGAGGTAATCGGCGTAACGGCAAGTCCCACAAGCAGCTTCGCACCTCCGATGGCACAATCGACATCGACACACCTCGTGATCGCCGATCTAACTTCGAGCCCCAGCTCATTAAGAAACGTGAAACGATTTTAGCTGAGAGCCTGGAGAAGAAGATTTTAGGCATGTATGGTCTGGGTATGAGCCTGCGGGATATTTCCGGCCACATCAAGGAAATGTACGATACAGATATCAGCCACAGTACACTTTCTTCCATTACCGATAAGATCATTCCTGAGGTCAAGGAATGGCAATCAAGAAGCCTGGACTCTCTTTATACGATTGTCTGGATGGATGCCATGCACTACAAGGTGAAAGAAGACCATCGTTTTGTTTCTCGGGCTGTATACAATATCCTTGGTGTTGACCGAAACGGACATAAGCATCTGTTAGGGATGTATGTTTCGGAGAATGAGGGCGCTAATTTTTGGCTGAGCGTACTGACCGATTTACAGAACCGGGGCGTAGAGGATATCTTAATTGCCTGTATCGATAATCTCAAAGGTTTTTCAGAAGCGATACAGAGTGTTTTTCCCGATACCGAAGTACAAACCTGTGTAGTACACCAGATCCGTAACAGCTTAAAATATGTAGCCAGTAAGGATCAAAAGGAGTTTATGAACGATCTGAAGCCGGTCTACAGGGCTGACACCTTGGATCTTGCCGGGCTCCGGATGGATGAACTTCAGGATAAATGGGGTGAAAAGTATCCCGTGGTCATCGACTCCTGGCGGCGTAACTGGGATCGTTTGACTACCTATTTCCGATACGATAAATCCATCCGAAAATTGATCTACACGACCAACACGATCGAGGGGTTCCATCGCCAAGTCCGTAAGGTCACCAAAACTAAAGGTGCCTTCACTTCGGATATGGCGTTATTGAAACTGATATATTTAGCACATAAAAACATTAAGAAAAAATGGACGATGCCACTGGCTAATTGGGGAACAACGGCACAGAAATTAGCCATTTGGTTTCCGGGAAGAATGATGTTAGATTTGCAGTAAACAAAATGGATCAATTACCGCCCTGCGGGGCGGTAATTGATCCAGTGACACAGTTTGTTTTACACTCCC
>NZ_JBHUDG010000031.1:0-1231 GCF_042678145.1 Pseudopedobacter beijingensis
TGTAATCTTACCCTAGCTAGCTACACCCAAAACTAAAGAATTCCAATCAGAATTGCTATTGCTATCCTGTTGGAATGTGGGAAACTCAGAGAGTTTTCCATATTTCAACAGGAACTCTGCCGGTGTTAACTGTCCCAAAGAAGAATGAGGTCTTTCATTGTTATACATCCATGCCCACGCATCTGCATATTTCCTTATATCAGGCAAGCTGTCAAACATATAGCTATCCAGCACATCCTGTCTGAAAGTTCTGTTAAAACGTTCTATCAAACTATTTTGTGTGGGTTTGCCTGGCTGTATAAACTCCCATTGTATGTTGTTCTGCTCACACCACCCACGCATGGCCTCAGCGACAAACTCTGGGCCGTTGTCCGAACGGATCTTCTCGGGTTTGCCACGCCATTCCAGCAGTTTTTCCAGTTCCCGGATTACCCGTTGTGCGGGCAGACTGGTATCCACTGTAATGGAAAGTGCCTCCCGACTGAAATCGTCTATGACGTTCAATGTACGTATCGTTTTCCCACTGGCCAGCGTGTCGTGCATGAAATCAAGGCTCCAGGTGATGTTCGGTCCGATAGGACATAGTAAAGGTGATTTTACGCGTGCCGGAAGACGTTTCTTGCGCTTGTTGCGCAGATTAAGCCTCATAGATGTATAAATACGATAGACACGCTTATGGTTCCACATATATTGTAACTTTCTGAGTCGGTGATACATCATCCAGAATCCCCATGTACGGTGGAGTTCTGCTAGCTTGGAAAGCTGCTCGATGACCTCTGTATCATCTTTACGCTTTGCACGGTAATAAAATACAGATGTACTCAGAAAGAATATTGCACAGGCCTGCCGTAGGCTCATCCCGAAATATTCGCGGGCATAACCTACAAGCTCGCGCTTTTCGGCAGGCCCTAGAGCTTTTTTTCTATAACGTCTTTTAATACCGTATTTTGAAGAGTCAACTCAGCTACTATTTTCTTATACTGTGCCAACTCCCGTTCCATATCTTTCATCTGTTTGAGTTGCGAAGACTCCATACCTGAATATTTACTCTTCCAGACGTAAAAAGTACCCTGGCTAATGCCATGCTCTCGACAGATGTCTGTAACTGATTGTCCAGATTCTTGTGACTTCAAAATCTTGATGATCTGTGTTTCGCTAAACTTACTTTTTTTCATTACCCTAAATTATAAAACTACATTAATAATCGTAGCTGTTTTAAGGGAAGATTACA
>NZ_JBHUDG010000032.1:0-1252 GCF_042678145.1 Pseudopedobacter beijingensis
TGGAATTGCAACTTAAAAGTGGAGACTTTTTATGCTACTAATTTCTGTTTTTTCCGATAGAACATTTCCATTTCATTAGGCGTTCTATATCCAATTGCAGAATGTATCCTTTTGGTATGGTAAAATCCTTCGATATACCTGAATACCTCTAACTTTGCAATCTCCCTGTTAATAAACTTATGATGGTATATGCATTCTGTTTTTAGTGTTTTGAAAAAGCTTTCAGCCACAGCATTATCCCAACAGTTACCTTTACGGCTCATGCTCTGTTTTATTCCATTTTTATTCAATAAAATCTTAAACTCATCGCATGCATATTGAATTCCCCTGTCAGAATGAAATATCAGACCAGGTTTTAGCCCTCTGTTCCTTATAGCCATTACCAATGCTTTAACAGTGGTATTACCTGCGGTCATGTCATTACTAAATGACCATCCGACAACTTTCCGATCGGCAAGATCGATAACGGTAGTAAGGTAGGCCCATCCGCAGGCAGTTTTTATATAGGTAATATCACCGACCCATTTTTGGGATAATGCATCCGCTGAAAAATCTCTCCCGAGGAGATTTTCAGCTATACCATAACTATGGCTGGAATCGGTGGTCACCTTATATTTTTTACGGATCTTACTTCTTAAGCTCAGTTTCTTCATTAAGCGACCTACATACGACCTGGATACCTGCCATTGTTTTTTCTTCAGTTCCTGCGCAATACGGGGACTTCCGTAGATCTGATGGCTATTTTCATATTCCTGATGTATCAGGGCAGATAATTCCGCTGTCTTTTTTCCTCTGTTACTTTGTGGTCTGATCAGCCACTTATAAAATCCACTGCTGCTAACTTTGATTGTATTGCACATCTTTTCAACTGGAAAGATATTTATGTGTTTACGTATGAACTCATACTTTCTCAGTCTCCCTTGGAAAAGATGGCCACCGCCTTTTTTAAAATGGCATTCTCCAGTTCCGCATCCCGCAATCTCTTCTTTAGTTCCCTGATTTCCTGCTCTTCAGGACTCAATTTATCGTTTTTAGGCAATACGGTACCACCATTATATCTGGGATCCATGCGCCATTTACTTAATCTACCGGCATCCATGTCCAGTTCCCTTGCTGCCTCTAAAACTGATCCTTTGCTATAAGAAAGCTCTACTGCCATTTTCTTAAAAGAATCATCAAATACTCTTCTCATGTGTAAACAAATTTAAATCTATTTCTTAAAATCTGTCTCCACTCAAAGGTAGCAACTCCA
>NZ_JBHUDG010000033.1:0-1404 GCF_042678145.1 Pseudopedobacter beijingensis
CAGGTATGAGACCTCTGCTCAAAACTGGATGTCAATGCATTGGATGGCTTTTTGTGCCTTGTTCCTCAGAAAAATTAAGAAAATCAATAAAGTTTAAACAAGTTCGTAAATAATACTCTATGGATGATAGAAAATCAGCAGAATATTTTCTTGATCTGATTAAACGGAGCAAGAGAGGGAAATTTAAGCTGTACATAGGGATGAGTGCAGGGGTAGGAAAATCTTATCGAATGTTACAGGAAGCACATTCGTTATTAAGAAATGGTATAGATGTAAAAATAGGCTATATAGAAACCCATAAAAGGAAAGAAACTCAGGAATTGTTGGAGGGGTTGCCTGTAATTCCAAGACGAAAGTTGTTTTATAAAGGAAAAGAATTACAGGAGCTGGATGTGCAGGCAGTGATAAACCAACGACCAGAAGTGGTAATTGTGGACGAATTGGCCCATACCAATATAGAGGGAAGTAAAAACGAGAAGCGTTGGCAGGATGTGTGCGATATTTTAGATGAAGGAATTAATGTAATTAGTGCGGTTAACATACAACATATAGAAAGTTTAAATGAGGAAATTAAAGGAATTACAGGAGTAGAGGTTAAAGAGAGAATACCGGATAATGTGGTTAGACAGGCAGATGAGGTGGTGAACATAGATCTTACGGCAGAAGAATTGATTAACAGGTTAAAAGAAGGTAAAATATATGATTTTGCAAAAGTAGATGCAGCGCTAAGAAACTTTTTTAAGAACGAAAATATTCTGCAACTACGTGAGTTGGCTTTGAAAGAAGTTGCAGCCCAAGTGCAACGTAAAGTAGAAACAGAAATAGTGCAGAACAGAAACCTGAGAAAAGAGAAGTTTTTGGCTTGTATAAGTTCTAACGAAAAAACAGCTAGAACAGTTATCAGAAAAACAGCAAGATTGGCTAACTACTATAATAGTAAATGGTATGTTTTGTATGTGCAAACACCTAAAGAAGCTGCAGATAAAATAGCTTTAGATAAGCAAAGACATTTGATTAATAACCTGAAGCTGGCAGCAGAATTGGGAGGAGAAATCATAAAAATTAAGGGAAAGAATATCACGAAGTCCATTATACAAGAGTGTGAGTCTAGAAAAGTTACGACAGTGTGTATTGGCAAACCGCATATTACATTCATGAAAATCATTTTTGCAACAGATACATTTAGCTCATTATTAGGTAAACTAACGACAGAAAATATAGATCTGGTTATATTGAGCTAGACTTAGATATTATTACAAATAATTGTTGGTAAGATAAAAGATAAATCCTGTTTTATAATGGAGTTGTTTAAACTTTTGGCTGTTAAAAAATGATTCCCAATAAATTTCCAGTTTTGTGTTGCTAAATCATAAAACGCGGAGTCAAGTTGGGAATCATCGATAA
>NZ_JBHUDG010000034.1:0-3503 GCF_042678145.1 Pseudopedobacter beijingensis
AGGTATGAGACCTCTGCTCAAAACTGGATGTCAATGCATTGGATGGCTTTTTGTGCCTTGTTCCTCAGAAAAATTAAGAAAATCAATAAAGTTTAAACAAGTTCAGTATTAATATAGACTTTTTAACCCTTAAATATATATAAATTATGAAAAGATCATTTCTTGTAGGAGGATTGTTATTTATGCTCTCGTTTACAGTAATAGCACAGAGCAAAACTGTTTTTTTACACAAACAGGAAACAATGGATATACTTGGTTTAAATCAAGTACAGCAGATGAAAATCACAACATTAACCAAACAGTCTTTTCAGGATATAACGAAAGTAAAGAAAGATACAGAACTTTCTGAATCCGAAAAAAAATCTAAAATTTCCGGTATTTATAAAAAAAGACAACAGGAGTACGAAGCCACATTAACCCCAGAACAATTGAAAAAGTATAATGAATTAAAAGCTGCTGCTAAAAATCAGCAATAAAAAAGGGAGATTAGCTGAATTGAAAGATGTTTTTGACTGTTTTTTAATTCAGCTATACCTAAGAGGTTATTTAATAGAAAGTTAGTCGTGTTGTTTGATATTGACTTTTTGTGCCTTTAAGAAGCAATAAAGATAATGTGAGAAGAAAAATAGAGGTTTGCCTATCGTTGGTAATCTCATATGAAATAGAGTAATTAAAGTTTTTATGATCTCTGAATTTATATTTAGCTAGGACTGTACTTCTTTTTAATTGCTATATGAAGATTCAATAGAAAGATCCCACTTAAAATATGGAAAATATTAACATTAACGAAAGTAGAATCCTAGTATTAAAAAATAGAGGAATAGTGATTGTCCTATCAATTTTTTTTTCTACAATACTTTATGGACAAAATAAAAAAGACAATATAGACCGTCTTTCGTCCATAAGTGTGGTGAAGGATATTCGATATGCTACCCGGCCAGATTCTGTATCTAACGATGTCTCATCAGATAGATTATTAGATCTTTATATTCCAAATGATAATAAAGGCTCTAAATTACCTGTTTATATTTATATACATGGAGGAGGTTTTTCAGGAGGCGATAAAAATCAGCATAAAGCTTTTTGCGCAAAATTAGCATCCTATGGAATTGCAGTAATTAGTCCTAATTACAGGTTGTATTTAAAGCATAATAAAATTACGGGGGCAAGTTGTAGGTCAAATATGTCTAAAGGGCTGCCTCAAACAGGAGCATTTAATCAAGGATTACAACAGGCAATAAAGCAAGCAAGTGGAGATGCTGTATTGGTATTAAACTGGATAAAAGAAAATTCAAAAAAATATAATTTAGATACTAATAGTATTACGATATCTGGTGGATCGGCTGGAGCTATAACAGCATTGTACACCGGTCTATCTACGAATTCTGCTAAAGTTAGAGTGAAAAATGTAGTTAACTTATGGGGAGGAATTGAAAATAATAATCAGATTATCAATACGAACATCCCTGTACTTACATTTCATGGTGATAAGGATGATTTGATATCAGTTGATTATGCCTACTCATTACACCAATTCTTAAAGGAAAAGGGGAACTTATCATCTAAATTGATTATTATGGAAGGTATTGGGCATGGTGCACCCGCTTACAATGAAGTAATAAATAATAAAATGGAAACTATTTTGGATTTTTTAAAAGAACATAGATGATATTTTTAAATACTGTTTATTGAATATAGAGTAATAAGTTTATTAATAAAACTGATTAAATTAAAATTCTAAATGAAACTGACTAATGTTAAAATTTCTTTGTCATTACTAATATTCTTACTGAATATACATGTGTTATATGCTAAAGAATATGTGGTAAGTTCAGCACAGGAAATAAGGGAGTTAGAGCTTGTTGCGGGAGATAAAATAATTTTAAAAAAAGGAGTATGGAGTAACCAATCATTGGTCTTTAAAGGAAAAGGAACAGCTAATAAGCCAATCGTTTTTCAAGCAGAAAAAATGGGAGAAACTATTATTAGCGGACATTCTACATTGATTATTGATGGAGAATATTTGCTAGTGGATGGGTTAGTTTTCAAAGACGGTGAAGCTTTTAAGAAAAATGTAATTGCATTTTCGGAACAATCAAAGCAATGTCGATTAACAAATACCTCCATTACAGGGTATGATAATACCGATAAAAAAATGAGAAATAGCTGGATAGTTTTGTATGGTGAACAGAATAGAGTAGACCACTGCTATGTAAAAGGAAAAACAAGTTTAGGTACTACAGTAGGAGTCTATGTTTCTAATAAACCAAACTATCATCGTATTGATCATAATTATTTTGATGGAAGACCTCCATATGGTGGAAATGGAGGAGAGATAATAAGAGCAGGGGTAGATCAAACATCATTGTTAGATTCATATACTACTATTGAAAATAACGTCTTTGATAATTGTGATGGAGAGATAGAGGTCATATCTAATAAATCTACACATAATACCATTAGAAATAATTTATTTTTCGAATGCTCTGGTATGTTAACCTTGAGGCATGGAAACTATGCCAACGTTTATGGAAATTTATTTATAGGTAATAGAAAGAAAGACTCAGGAGGGGTTAGGATTATAGGTGAAAGTCATAAAGTGTTTAATAATTATTTTCATGGATTAATTGGTAAAGGTTTAAATGCGACTATAACCTTCATGAATGGTTGGGAAAATCCACCATTATGGGGATATTGGCAAGTTAAGAATGCAGAAGTATATAATAATACAATAATAAATTGTGAAGAACCTTTTGTAATAGGGTCAGGTAAAAACGAAAAGACATTTTTACCTTTATTAAATACTAAGGTTTACAAAAATTATATATACAGTTCTAATCCAATAGTTATATGGGAAGAAACTTTAGCTAAAACACCTGATAATATAAAATTTCAAGATAATTTAATTAAAGGGAAGACATCAGAAGCGGGTTTTTTGAGTACCTTAAGTAAATATAAAACAGATAGATATGGACTTGTTTATCCAGATAAAGCTAATTTTCAAGTAGGTTTCTCTTCTTTAACAAAAGAACAGAAGAAATTGCTAGAAGGTGAAGATATAGGTCCTAAGTGGCAAAAGGTAAATAAAAAATTTAGGATTAAATAATTATTATAATACTGTTCATTATGAAAATAAAAAATATAGTTATTTATATTCTTGTAATATTTTGGTTTGTAAATCCGTTAAATAGTGTTTCCCAAGTGAGTGGGAATAAAGAAAATATTACGAATAAATTTATTAATACTTTTGATTACGATTGTGATTATTTCAAAATGGTGAAAAGAGGAGGAAACGTTACTGTTTCTATTGATTCTGAGGTGAAATACGAAGGGGAAGGTAGCTTGAAATGTAAGTTCGCTTTTTCAGGAAATCAAAACAATAAGGAGTTAATTACTTTGGGGAGTGTAACGCGAACTGTGTCATTCCAAAATTAACGCCTCTCAAAATCCTCTATTTTCCTGAAGGATTCTTTCACCAAATTTAATAAATAGTTGAGAGAATG
>NZ_JBHUDG010000035.1:0-4451 GCF_042678145.1 Pseudopedobacter beijingensis
TTTCAAACAAATAAGGGCCGGTAAGCATGAAGCTTCCGGCCCTCTTTAAGGTTCGGCACCGACCTACTCTCCCACGTGTTACCGCAGTACCATCGGCTCTGGCGGGCTTAACTTCTCTGTTCGGAATGGGAAGAGGTGGACACCGCCGATATAGGCACCTGAATATCTTGATTGGTATATACAGCACTGAAAGCCGTATATGTTACCATGACATATTATCAGAAGAAGTTGTAGCCCTATAAGACAACCAAAGGCTGTACATAAACTACCTGGAAAGTTATCGGACAATTAGTACCGCTCGACTTTGACATCGCTGTCTTTACATCTGCGGCCTATCAACGTGGTAGTCTTCCACGGTCCTGTTTGGAGATCTCATCTCGTGGCCGGTTTCGCACTTAGATGCTTTCAGCGCTTATCCTAACCCGACGTAGCTACCCTGCAATGCTCCTGGCGGAACAACAGGTTCACCAGAGGTCAGTCCAACCCGGTCCTCTCGTACTAAGGTCAGCCCCACTCAAATCTCCGACGCCCACAACAGATAGGGACCGAACTGTCTCGCGACGTTCTGAACCCAGCTCGCGTGCCACTTTAATGGGCGAACAGCCCAACCCTTGGGACCTTCTCCAGCCCCAGGATGTGACGAGCCGACATCGAGGTGCCAAACCTCCCCGTCGATATGAGCTCTTGGGGGAGATCAGCCTGTTATCCCCAGAGTACCTTTTATCCTTTGAGCGATGGCCCTTCCATGCAGAACCACCGGATCACTATATCCGTCTTTCGACCCTGATCGGCTTGTTGGCCTCACAGTCAAGCAAGCTTTTGCTATTGCACTCCGCGTACGGTTACCAAGCGTACTGAGCTTACCTTTGAAAGCCTCCGTTACCCTTTTGGAGGCGACCACCCCAGTCAAACTACCCGTCAAACAATGTCCCCTGGGATACCCAGGGTTAGACACCGAATACAGAAAGGGTGGTATTTCAACGTTGGCTCCACGATACCTAGCGATACCGCTTCAATGCCTCCCACCTATCCTACACATCCTGCATCCAATGTCAATGTTAAACTATAGTGAAGGTTCATGGGGTCTTTCCGTCCCGTTGCGGGTACCCGGCGTCTTCACCGGGACCACAATTTCACCGAGCTCATGGCTGAGACAGCGCCCAGATCGTTACACCATTCGTGCAGGTCGGAACTTACCCGACAAGGAATTTCGCTACCTTAGGACCGTTATAGTTACGGCCGCCGTTTACTGGGGCTTCGATTCAATGCTTCACCTTGCGGTTGACATCCCCTCTTAACCTTCCAGCACCGGGCAGGTGTCAGGCCTTATACTTCATCTTGCGATTTCGCAAAGCCATGTGTTTTTGTTAAACAGTCGCCTGGGCCATTTCACTGCGGCTGGATCGCTCCAGCGCCCCTTTTCCCGAAGTTACAGGGCCATTTTGCCGAGTTCCTTAGCCATGATTCACTCGAGCACCTTAGAATTCTCTTCTCGACCACCTGTGTCGGTTTGCGGTACGGGCTTTCTTTACCTGAAGCTTAGCGGTTTTTCTCGGGAGCATGATTACCTGCACTATCAGCTTGGCCGAAGCCGCGCCGTACTATCAGGTTTCAGCACAGTCTGCGGATTTGCCTACAGTCTGTATACCTACGCCCTTCAACGAACTATTCCGTCAGTTCGCGGCAGTGTCACTTCTCCGTCTCCACATCGCAGTAAAGAAAGGTACGGGAATATTAACCCGTTGTCCATCGGAATCCCCGTTCGGGTTATCCTTAGGCCCCGACTGACCCTGATCCGATTAGCGTTGATCAGGAAACCTTGGTCTTTCGGTGGGCGGGTTTCTCTCCCGCCTTATCGTTACTTATGCCTACATTTGCTTTTCCATGCGCTCCAACGTCCATTACCAGACGCATTCACTGCACATAGAATGCTCCCCTACCGATATATTTCAATCCCACAGCTTCGGTGCTACGCTTGATGCCCGTTTATTATCCATGCCCGATCGCTCGACTAGTGAGCTGTTACGCACTCTTTAAATGAATGGCTGCTTCCAAGCCAACATCCTAGCTGTCTATGCAATCAGACCTCGTTAGTTCAACTTAGCGTAAACTTGGGGACCTTAGCTGGTGGTCTGGGTTCTTTCCCTCTCGGCCCTGGACCTTAGCACCCAGAGCCTCACTGCAGCGTATATCTCATCAGCATTCGGAGTTCGTCTGGATTTGGTAGGATTTGACTCCCCCGCACCCAATCGGTAGCTCTACCTCTGTAAGACTCAACCGCCACGCTGTTCCTAAAAACATTTCGGGGAGTACGAGCTATTTCCCAGTTTGATTAGCCTTTCACCCCTACCCTCAGGTCATCCGGAAACTTTTCAACGTTTATCGGTTCGGTCCTCCAGTACGTGTTACCGCACCTTCAACCTGCCCAAGGGTAGATCACAAGGTTTCGCGTCTGCCTCCCCTGACTATACGCCCTATTCAGACTCGCTTTCGCTTCGGCTCCGTACCTGAAGTACTTAACCTTGCCAGGGAAGAGCAACTCGTAGGCTCATTATGCAAAAGGCACGCCGTCATCCCATATAGGACTCCGACCGGTTGTAAGCACACGGTTTCAGGTTCTTTTCACTCCCCTGTTCGGGGTTCTTTTCACCTTTCCCTCACGGTACTGGTTCACTATCGGTCTCTCAGGAGTATTTAGCCTTGGCGGATGGTGCCGCCGGATTCCCACAGGGCGTCTCCGACCCCGCGGTACTCAGGATACCACTATGCCAACATTCCTTACGTATACGGGACTATCACCCCTATCGTGCAGCTTCCCATCTGCTTCTACTTCGTAGCGTTGTACAATGTCGTGGTCCTACAACCCCAGTTATGCCGTAACATAGCTGGTTTGGGCTATTTCCCTTTCGCTCGCCACTACTCAGGAAATCATTGTTATTTTCTTCTCCTCTGCTTACTTAGATGTTTCAGTTCAGCAGGTTTGCGCTCTGCGACCGTCCTTCAGACGGCCGGGTTTCCCCATTCGGAAATCCACGGATCAAGTCGTATGTGCCGATCCCCGTGGCTTATCGCAGCTTATCACGTCCTTCATCGCCTCTGAGAGCCTAGGCATCCTCCGTGTGCCCTTATTTACTTTCTCGCGGCAGCCTGTATAGGCCGCCGGTTGCCTTATATTTCTATCAACTTCTTCCAATATGTCAAAGAACTGTAACCTACTGTATTTAAACAGTATTTTTCGTGGAGAATAACGGATTCGAACCGTTGACCCCCTGCGTGCAAGGCAGGTGCTCTAGCCAGCTGAGCTAATTCCCCTCTTTAGAGATGTCCTGTAGTCCCGAGCAGATTTGAACTGCTGACCCCTACATTATCAGTGTAGTGCTCTAACCAACTGAGCTACGGGACTATGTATCTTCCCCTAGAACAGTGTGGTATGAACCACTCCCTCATCTCACAGAAGGTTTACATCCCATCAAGGATTTTCTCATATAGCACTCTGTCTGAACGACTCCAGAAAGGAGGTATTCCAGCCGCACCTTCCGGTACGGCTACCTTGTTACGACTTAGCCCCAGTTACCGGTTTTACCCTAGGCCGATCCTTGCGGTTACGGACTTCAGGCACCCCCAATTTCCATGGCTTGACGGGCGGTGTGTACAAGGCCCGGGAACGTATTCACCGCGTCATTGCTGATACGCGATTACTAGCGAATCCAACTTCACGGGGTCGAGTTGCAGACCCCGATCCGAACTGTGATCGGCTTTTTGAGATTGGCATCCTGTTGCCAGGTAGCGGCCCTCTGTACCGACCATTGTAGCACGTGTGTAGCCCCGGACGTAAGGGCCATGATGACTTGACGTCGTCCCATCCTTCCTCTCCGCTTGCGCGGGCAGTCTCTCCAGAGTCCCCACCTTAATGTGCTGGCAACTGGAAATAGGGGTTGCGCTCGTTGCGGGACTTAACCCAACACCTCACGGCACGAGCTGACGACAGCCATGCAGCACCTAGTTTCGTGTCCCGAAGGACTTATCCATCTCTGGATAATTCACTAACTTTCAAGCCCGGGTAAGGTTCCTCGCGTATCATCGAATTAAACCACATGCTCCTCCGCTTGTGCGGGCCCCCGTCAATTCCTTTGAGTTTCACCCTTGCGGACGTACTCCCCAGGTGGATGACTTAACGCTTTCGCTTGGACGCTAACGGTATATCGCTAACATCGAGTCATCATCGTTTAGGGCGTGGACTACCAGGGTATCTAATCCTGTTCGATCCCCACGCTTTCGAGCCTCAGCGTCAATCGCAGTTTAGTAAGCTGCCTTCGCAATCGGTGTTCTGTGACATATCTATGCATTTCACCGCTACTTGTCACATTCCGCCTACCTCATCTGAATTCAAGCCCATCAGTATCAAGGGCACTGCGACAGTTGAGCTGCCGTCTTTCACCCCTGACTTAACA
>NZ_JBHUDG010000036.1:0-4648 GCF_042678145.1 Pseudopedobacter beijingensis
TTATATATGTCTCATAAACTGGTACATATTTATTAAATATATAAATTTTATAAATCATCAAAAGGACTTTTCATATTTTGCAAACCTTTCCTTGTTTAAGTCTTCTAACGGATGACTTAAATGTTTTTATAAAACTGAGGACTCCGTCCAGCGTCTCAAGCTATCCTTGAAAATAATGTCGATAACGGATTGCCATATTTAAAGTTAATATTTTATGGCTAACAATTAGTGTTTTTACCGGACGGAGTCCTGGGTATTATTCATAAGGGATTTAAGAGATCTTATCAGAACACTTAGGGGTATAAGGTTGTAAGCAAAACCCGGGCTAAAGCAGCTTTATTATTGGCAGAATTGGGCTTTGCTTATCCTTTTCTGAATCACTGATTTAAAAGATTGAAAGATTTCACTGAACCTTTTGTTCTATAAAAACCAAAATCTGTGTGCTCTGTTAATCCTGATTTAATCCGTGATTCTGACAATAGGAAGGGGGAAGGATTTTTATTTCTGTTGCTTTTGTTTTGGGGTTAAGTTTTTCGTCAATGATAAAGCCTTTTTTCTCGGCAAGTTTTTTAAAGTCAGCAGGTGTTTTTCCTGTCTTAGTTTTGATGTTGTCTATGTAAGCTTGAAATGACATAATTATTAAGTGTTAGTATGATTATCAATGAAACTTCTTTCCTTCTTTAAGCATTGTCAAAATTTCTTTCAGTCTTTTGGTTCTTGTTTCAGGTTTTTTGGCTGTTTGTAAACGGAAGTTAATGGCAAATTTGTTTGTTTTGTTGAGTGACTGAAAAAAGTCAAAAGCTACGATATCTTTTTTTAATTCTTTTAAAAGGTCTTCGTCATCTTGCATGGTGGAGTGCGAGTCGTAGGCTCTTGCCCAGCGTCCATCGGCTTTGGCTTTTTCAATTTCAGCGAAACCTCTTGCAGTCATCTTGCCGTCTACGATCAATTTCTCTACTAAACCAATGTTTCGTTTTGACCAAATACTTTGTGCCCTGCGAGGCACATATTTTTGCAAATACGAATGCTCGTCATAACTTTTTCTTTGCCCGTCAATCCAACCAAAACAAAGAGCTTCGTCTAATGCTTCGGTAATTTTTACTGATTCAACTCCAGAACTAACTTTGAATACTTGTAGCCAGATTCCTTCCTGAAGATTTTGATTTTTATCTAGCCAATTTCGCCAAGATTTTTTGGATTTAAAAGATTTAATTACTGCTTCTGCCATAGATTTGCTGTTAATATTCCTTTTTAATCACAAAAAATGAACCTCTTATTATTCCTGCCAACTTTGATTTTTGTCTGGCAAATTTAAATTTACTCAGCTCTTCTGGTATATCCATACCTTCGGAAAGTTTGAAGCCAACGGCTCGTTTTTTGGGATTGTCTATGGTGTAAAGAACATTAATTGAAAGCCCGCTTTCATAAAACACAAATATCCATTTGATGCCATCAACCAATAATGATGCCGTTTCTAAAGGTTTTGATGCAATAATTATATTGCGTTCTTCTTTTAAAATTTTTGCTACCCAATCCAAAGATTCTTTGCTATCAGAAACTGGAGTTGTTACAAATTCTGCTTTGTATTTGTTGTAAAAATAGCGCGCTTCATTTGCTCGCAAACCCGCAAGGGAAGCTGACAGGGGCGAAGTTTCAAAGCCAATCTCGCTTACATTTTTAAAATCTACTAAATAGCTCATGGTTGTTTTTTGGGGTATTAGAGTTTAGAATAGTTCTTCTTTCAATTTTTTTCATTTTTGTGTCAAGATTTATCAGTTATTTGAATGATTTTATCGCCTTGAAAAATAAAAATAGATTTCCCTTTTAGTTTTAATTGATCGCCTTTTTTTAGTCCATTTGGAAAGTCCGTTGCCAAAGTTGCAGCGTAATTTATTTCAATTTCCGTTGTGTCGTTGTCGTGTTTTATGGAAATAATTTGCTGTCGTCTATTTATGAAAAATGCTTTGGCTTGTTCGGCTTGTTGCTTAAACTCACTTATTCCGTTCAATGTCATATTCACTTCATCATTCTGAATGTTTTTAAAAATGATATTGTCGTCAAAATCACGCGTCATTTTTTTTACATCAAATTCGTTGTAACCTTCAATATAATTTTGAATGATTTTTTTTCGTTCTTTGTTCATATTGCGAGTGGTTCCATTTTATCTTTCCATATCATATTAATACTCAACCTATCTTTTTTTTCCATATCCAAATAATGCGGATTGTACATTAACCCTAAAATATTACCGAATGGGTCAATTACCGCAGCTGTTACAAAACCACTATCACCTCTTGGGGTAATAGGGTCAAACATAGCTGCGCCCATTTCTAAAGCCCTTCCTCGTTTTAAGTCTTCTAACGGATGACTTAAATGTTTTTATAAAACTGAGGACTTGGTCCGGTAATAGTTTGCTGCTTCTCAAGCTATCCTTGAACATAATATCGATAACGGGTTGCCATTTTAAAGTTAATATTTTATGGCTAACAATTAGTGTTTTTACCGGACGGAGTCCCGGGTATCCATAAGGCATTTAAGTGATTTTATCAGAACACTTAAACGAAGCGAGAACAAAGCTTATCATCGCAGGTTGGTAAAACGTTGTAGTTCCAAGGTAGAGCCCGTTTTGGGAACCTTACTCAATCATCACAATATGAAACGGCTGAACAGCCGTGGAATGGCACAGGCTAATAAACATAGCTTGTCCCGTTATCGGGATACAAATGGCAGCGTTATGCTATAATTTGAAGAAATACCTGAAGTTTGAACGTAAGAGACCTTTTGCCTTAAGCATAGCTTTAGAAAAAGCAAAGCTTTGCTTCTTTGAAAGGGCTATATATCGCTTTTTTTTAGCCGATATCAGCTTCTTTTAAAATCAATATCCAGAATTCCTCTCAAAAGAAGACCTCGCTTAAAAGAGCTTAAACAAGGGCAGTTATTTTGTGTTTGCTTAGAAAAATGAAGTTGTGCAACAGTTACCCTTGTTAGCTGCTGGCTTTTTACCATTAGTTTTTTTCATTTTAACAGCATTGCAATGTTAGTTGTTTTTTTACCTTTGTGTTTCATTGCAGCGGGGTAGATGTGTGACCGGCTATTTTTAGCGTTTTAAACGCAAGTATCCGCTATAAAGGTGAATAAAACAAGGGGAACATATCTATCTTCTGTAATGAACGCTGTAAAACCAAAACTTTTCATTTTTGCTTTTAGGATTAAGTTTTCGTAGTATAATTACTTGCACAACTTGTTCACCTTGCTGTTTGTCTGTATATCTCGCTCGTATTCCAATTTTTTGCTCAATTTCGTCAATTGTTTCAGTTTGATTGAGTAAAAAAAACTTATTCTTTTCAACTTCGTTTATAATTTGCTTTGCTACGCCTAATAATTTTAATGAGTTTACTCGTCTTTCTCGTCCTCTTTTTGAAGATAGTATATGATTCCAACCCGTTTTTGAAACTCTGATATTTTTATTTAACGCTTTGCAAAATATGGTATTCCCATTTTTCCATTCTTTGTAAAACTTATGAGAATCGTTTTTTAGATTTATAGAATTTAGTAAATTCTTACTTTCAGTATTTAGATCTATTATAGGTAAATGAGCATTGGACAATAATGGCTTTATTAGTTTTAGAAACGTTCCTTTACTATGTTCTCCAAAAATATTTTTCTTCGGAATACTGATTAACGTTTTTGAATTTTCAACCCGTAAATCCTCACTTTTTAAGTCCACCCACCAAGCTTTTGAATTTAGTCGACTTTCTTTCCAAACGATTTTCCCTTTCTCGTCTTTAAGAACATTACCATTAGTATCTCGGGTTGGTTTAGCAGGGTTTACAAAAACTAAAATAGCAGGTTCATTCTGCTTTTTCCAATATTCAATATGCTCAATCAATCCAGCCTCGTCATCAATGGATATTTTAATTTCATCTTTGGTTTCACTTGAGATATATTTCGCCCCACATTTCACTTGAACATTAACTCTTACACCAAGGTCAGTGTTTCTTTTCTTCATCAAGATAAGTCCGTCAATACCTTTGTCGTTTCTTGCATCAAGAGGTTGCCAACCACATTCCCAAAATTCTTGAACAAATTGAGCAACAACTCTCATTCCTGTTGCCTCATTTTTTGTCCTTGTCCTACTTGCGATATCGCTCATTATCGTTGTGTTTTAAGCTTGCAGCTAACGGTTTGCAGCTACCCGAAGGTGGCGATTTCGAAGCACTTCACTGTCAATTAAGCACAAACTTTGATAGAAGCACAAAGCTCGATTTAACCACTGAACCGCCACTTTTGGGTAGGTGCTGTGTGCGCCTTGAATGGTAAATATAAATAAAAGTTTTTCAATAAGTTGAAGAACAGCCCAGAGGGTGCAAGTCCCTTATTCGCTGGGGTAAGGCCTGGAAGAATTAGCAAGCCGCAAGGTGGATTTGCGTGAGCGAAGCACTGAAGTAAGCGAGACTGCAAAGATCTGCCCTGACGAACAGAAACTGGATAAGAGGCATGTTTGAGTGGATGAGATGGCACAGCACATCGAAGTCCTACGATCACCCCAAGCTCAAACATGTAGATTCAGCAGGTGTAGATTGAAGGGTATTTACCTTACCGAGGGATATCTCTTAGGTTACGAGTTTAGCCATAAAGAGAAGTCAGC
>NZ_JBHUDG010000037.1:0-4949 GCF_042678145.1 Pseudopedobacter beijingensis
CTTCATGGACTCAAAATCAAAATCGTTTTCCTTAATACTCATAATTACTATGTCAAAAATAATACTTCTGTTTATTATCATTGACACAGTCTATTTTACAGTCTCAAGGGAACTGTAAGTTCCTTTTTTTATAGCAGTAAGTTCTGTTTTAATTTTAAGCATTATTTTTCTCATTCTGTCCAAAGTGTTCAGCAATAGCGTCACTTTGGATTTTATAATAATTAGAAGTTTTTAACTCCTGTTAATAGTTTTAAAAGAGTCGGGAGACTCTTTTTTATTTATTAATCTGTACGCTTTGCTAATCTCTGACAGTGGGATATATTAAAGTGTTATTCTGGCAAGACCAAACCGTTATTATTTTGTGCTGTTCTGTAGCTTTAAACTTGTAATACTTAAAAGTCTTAGGAATTTCTTATGTGCTTTATAAGCCATATAAAAAGCTGATTAGCTGCTATTCTGTATCCTCCCTCATTTTTATGATATTTTAGGACTGTTAAAGAGCTTTATTGTTTCTATAACTTGCTCGTTGTTTGTGGGTTAAATTAAACCTTTTGATTGTTTAAAATTAATTATTGCGGTTTGTCTGTAATTTTAAGTATAGTTTTTTTAACTTTGCCGCTTTATTTTAAAAAACGGAAAAAATGAAAGAAACAAAAAAACTATTATTATTATTGGTGACTTTGTGCACTCTGGGGTTCTCTGTAACATCATGTAAAAAAGATGACAAGACAGAAGAACAGGTGGAAGGAAAAGTAGAAAACCATATTACATGGGGAGATAAAACTATAAAAAACATGGCTTATACTGTTTATAGTCAGCAAAGTAATGGTTATAGTTTCGAACTTTCCCTAAATACTCCAAAGGATAATATTTGGAACGAGTCTGAATATTTATATTTGGACGTGCCGAAAGAACTTATGGGAGAAAAGATAGACCTTAACAGCGACTATTCTTTTAATTGGACTCCTTATGGAGAGTTTAAAATGGATGACAAAGACTATTGGTGGGAAAATAAAGAATGGGGAGGCAATGATAGCAACTCTGATTTTTCTGGGACTGATAGTTGGATGAAGGTTACTAAAGAAGGCGAAGATAACTTTACCATTGAAGTAAATGCAACCATTGACGGTAAATTATTGAAAGTATATTGCAAAGGTAAATTTGTAAAGCAGGAAGCTTAACCATAAGGCTTTCCCATTATTTTGAAATTAAAGACCTGTAAGATTTTCGAAACCTTACAGGTCTTTTTTTTACCCAAAAAGTTTAATAAAAGGCTCTACAGACATGGTAATGTTTGACTGTTTTTTTATTGTTACCCCTAAGGAGTGTACAAGCCGAGGAGTTTTTTATTGAATCACAGACATGTTTGATCAATAGAAGTCTTCAACTCCTGCTTGAATAAAATCGAAACAAAGACCCTTCAGCTAAATTTAGGGCTCTCTATGAAAATCTTAAAGCCTGTTTAAATTTCATTCAATAATTATTATAGTTGTTGAGATTGCTTCGTTCCTCGCAATGATAAAAATAGGAGCGTCACTGCGAGGAACGAAGCAGTCTCTTTTACCACTGTATTTTATTTATCTCATTTTTAAACAGGCTCCTAGTGTTTTTCTTTGTGATTAATCAAAAAAGCAGAACAAAAAATAAAATCATACGTAAAAAAAACAAATTAAAAACGCATAAAAAATGAAAAAACTATTATTTTCCGTAGTTGTCACACTATTATCTATTTGTTCTTTTGCACAAGCACCGCAAAAAATTAACTATCAGGCTGTGATAAGAAATAGTACAGGGGATCCTGTCGCCAATCAAAATGTTTCATTAAAATTAAGTGTTACCAATGGTAATGGTGGTACCGTACAATACGCCGAAACCCATACAGGAATAACAACCAATGCCTTTGGCCTGGTAAACCTTAAAATAGGTACAGGTACACCCGTTTCCGGTACTTTCTCTGCCATCAGTTGGCAAACCGGAAATAAATACCTTAAAATTGAGGCCGATATTGCAGGGGGTACCAACTATAGCACACTTTCTTCTACAGAATTGGTGAGCGTACCTTATGCTTTATATTCGGGGAGCAGCAATAGCAATAATACCGGAGGTGCCATTATACCTTTTGCTTCTGGCTTACCAGTTGTTTTAACAACTATAGCAGGAGGGTTAACAGGAACCACCTCTTTGGTCGGCTTTGGAAATTCAGCTTCGGGAGTTTCATTAGTCGGTTCAAGTATAATAGATCTTACAGGAGCAGCAGGGACTCTTTTAAACTTTGCCTTTACAGCTCCAAGAAGTGGTTCTATTACATCTATGTCTGCCTTTTTTAGTACTACGGCAGCTTTAAGTTTGATAGGCACTACCATAACCGTTCAGGCACAGCTTTATACAGCACCTCATGCCTCTAATACATTTACAGCAGTACCCGGCGCTTTGGTAACGCTTGCTCCGGGCTTGTCAGGTGTAATAGCTATAGGCACTACTTCTTCAGGACAAACTACTGGTTTAAATATTCCGGTTGTAGCAGGTGACCGTTATTTATTGGTGTTTAGTGCTACAGCGTCTGGTTTAACCTTAATAAATACGGTAGCAGGCTACGCAAGCGCAGGCATAAACATTAACTAGCAAGCACATTAAATTAAATTCAATGAAAAATTTATGTAAAAAACTAATCCTCTATGTGTTTTGTTTTGTAGGGTTTAATGCCAGTGCCCAAAACATAGCCAATCAGGTAATAGCATCTGCTGGCGGTTCTGCTCAATTTCCAAATGGTAGTTTTTTAGACTTTACCATTGGCGAGCCCGTTATTAGTACAACCTCTACGGTAGGGAATGTGCAGTTAACACAAGGCTTTCATCAAAAAGAGAATATACAACCATTACCTGTTGAGCTTACAAAGTTTACCGCTTCTGCAGAGCTTAATTACCATTTAATAAAATGGACCACATTGTCCGAAATTAACAACGATTATTTTGTAATAGAGCGTAGTACAGACGGTATAAATTTTATCCCGCTGAAAAATGTATATAGCAAGGCACCAAATGGCAATAGCAGTACTACATTAAACTACTCGTATACCAATTATGAAATTGCAGAAGGAAATAACTATTATCGTTTAAAGCAGTTTGATAAAGATGGAAAATGGAAATATTCTGATATTGTAGAGCTTAATGGCGATGGGGTGGCACAACATATAGTTGCCTTATATCCTAATCCGGTACAGCAATATGCAACCCTTACCATAACCGGAAATATAGGACAGGATGCTAAGGCAAAAATTATCAGTATTTCGGGCCAAACGCTAAAGGAAATAAAAATAAACTCTTCTCAAACCTCAGTGTCTTTGGAGAATATAAATACAGGCACTTATATCCTTCAATACGAGGATGGCGCGAATAAGAAAAACATCAAGTTTATAAAATTGTAAAATCTGAGTTAGGGTATTACTCGTCTCGTTTTTCAGCTGTTTAGGGAGACTGTCTCAAATTAGTGTTTTTTTGTCATATTGATGCTGACTATATTGTAATATAAATCAATATAAAATGACTTTTGAATTGTATTTCGGTAATCAAGCTAAAGCAGGGTCAACCGTTCTGCTTAAATTCCGCATCAGCACAATTCGGTTGGCATAGGTTAAGGTTAAGTATAATCTTTCAAAGAATTGTGCGTAGCGGAGAGTTTTTGGTTCCTTTTTGCGGAAACATGCGAAGCATTCATGAATACCTTTTAAAAAAACAAATAAAAACCATGAATAAAAGGAACTTGACCTGGCCGGTCAAGAGGCCGGAGAGGTAAGAGCGAAAATGCTTGATTGTGAGCTTTTTGTAAATAAAGTCAATGGTAGCGGATTCGAAATATGATATTCCTGTTTATGAGACAGCCCCCTATATGCTTAATAAGCTGTATTATGTGGTTCTTGCAGGACAGGGCAAGGCCACAAACAAGCGTTGTCCATGCTAAACTCAATTCAGCATCTTTAGTCATGTGAGAAAGTATAACCTATATAAGCCCTTGCTGTTTAAGCTAACAGCAGGTGTCTCAAAATAACCTTATCCTCCCCAACGCAATCGAGAGAGCTCTTTCAGAAGTACTTAGAGAAGAAATTTCTCTTCGCTGTACTTATCAAAAGGTCAATATTTTTATTTTTGATGCAACCTCTTTGATGCTGCAATCCAGTTTTCTTATAAAGACGGGTGTAGTTACGTGCTACTGTTTGAATGTTGTTATTGTAAACAAGTTTTTTTATAAGGAATGTTTTTAGTAACTTAAAGAAATATTTGTTTCATAAATTAAAGTCTCAGCTTATGAAATACTCTTTAAATATTTACAGACTTATGTTTAGGATGTATAAAATGATGGAGGAAAAGCTTAATGTTGAAGATGGGATAACTTTAGAAGATGTACTGTTAACGCGGACAGAAGTAAAAGAATTTCTTAAAATTAGCGAAAGTACTTATAAACGATTAGTTAAAGCAGGAATCATTATTCCTTACCGATTTCCCGGAGGCGACCGCATTTTAAAAAAAGAACTCCTTAGGCAAATAGAAAAAACCAGATATGTCTATAAATTGTATAAATCCAATTATTAAATAGCCGCTGTTTGTAAGCCTAATGGCAGGTCAGCTATTCAACTTTTTAGGGAGGCTCTCAACAGTGTTTTTGCTAAGACAGCCAAGCTGGAAATAAAATACCTGAGTTTGTGTTGTTAAGGCTAATCCTTACAAAAAACGGAAGCTAATTTGTTTTTTGGAAGTGTTTTTTACCACCAATACCCTGTTTTTTCTATACTTATTGTTTACCCATCCTTTACCTATTGTATACTTATCCTATACTGTTTGTATACCTATTCTATACTGATTGTATACTTATTCTATACCTATTGTTTATATGAGGGATAGTATTGCAATACTATTGCTATACACCTGCTATACCTATCCTGTACTCTTTTTATA
>NZ_JBHUDG010000038.1:0-18833 GCF_042678145.1 Pseudopedobacter beijingensis
ATTCCTCCTCAAATCCAGGAAATCTCAAATTAGGAACGTTACCTACTTTTAATTTTTTATTTATCATCTCGATGATTCAATTTTCGTTAGTAAAAACATTAAGGATGTAAAAAATTAAAAAACAAGTCCCAATTCTTTGAAATACACGTCGATTTCTTTGTCCAGTTCTGCTCGTTTTGCTTCTAAAGATTTGATTTCCTGCATTACGGCTTGGATGTCGATTTCTTCTTCGGCTTCAAAAGTGTCCACATATCTTGGAATATTAAGATTGTAGTCATTCTCTTCAACTTCTTTTAAAGTAGCTAAATGGCTGTATTTTTCAATGGTCGTTCTGTTACGATAGGTTTCCACAATCTTATCGATATGTTCTTCTCGCAACATATTTTGGTTCTTTACTTTCTCGAATTCTTTGCTGGCATCAATAAATAAGATATGGTCAGGATCTTCTTTACATTTTTTAAATACCAGAATACAAGTCGGAATACTGGTTCCGTAGAAAATATTGGCAGGCAAGCCGATGACCGCATCCAAATAATTTTTCTGTTCAATCAGGTATTTACGGATGTGCAGTTCTGCTGCTCCACGGAACAACACACCATGAGGAAGAACAATAGCCATTGTTCCATTCTCTGCCAAATGATAAATCATGTGTTGAACAAATGCAAAATCAGCCTTGCTTGATGGTGCTAATTTTCCATATTGGCTAAAACGGTCATCGTTTAAAAATAATGGATTGGCACTCCATTTCGCTGAAAAAGGAGGATTTGCGACAATTGCTTCAAATGGCATATCGTTTAGATGCTGCGGATGTTCCAGAGTATCTTCCTGCTTAATATCAAATTTCAGATAATGTACTCCATGCAAGATCATATTCATTCTGGCAAGATTGTAGGTGGTTCGGTTCATTTCTTGTCCGTAGAAATTATTGACATCTTTTACTTCTCTTGCTACACGCAACAATAAGGAACCCGATCCACAAGTAGGATCATATACCGATTTCAAACGATTTTTACCAGTTGTAACAATCTTTGCAAGAATCTTAGAAACTTCCTGAGGGGTATAGAATTCGCCCGCTTTTTTTCCTGCACCACTGGCAAACTGACCAATCAAATACTCATAAGCATCTCCTAAAACATCCAATTCTGTATCATTCAATTTGAAGTCAATTTCATTCAGGTGCGTTAACACTTTTACAATAATCTCATTACGAGCTTCGGCTGTTTTACCCAGCTTAGTACTGTTCAGGTCCATATCTTCAAACAGGTTGTCAAAGTCTTCTTCACTTTGTGTACCCATTGTACTGAGCTGGATATTGGTCAGGATTTTTTGTAAATCTTCAAGAATAAAATTGTTATCACCTCTTTTGGTAATTTCGCTAAATAGCTCAGAAGGTTTTAAAAAATACCCTAATGTTTCCAGAGCTTCTTCTCGAATGGCTTCAATATATTCTAAACCTTTAGGCGTATCTTCTTTGATATCTCTGAATTGGATTTGATCTTCTTCTAAAATGGAATTTGCATAGATTTCCATTTTTTCAGCTAAATATTTATAAAAAATAAATCCCAAAATATAATCTCGGAATTCATCTGCATTCATCTTTCCACGTAATGTATTGGCAATGTTCCAGAGCTGTTGCTCTAATATTTTCTTCTGTTCTTCTGACATTGAAATTAAGCGTTATTAGATTAGGTATTTTCAGTAATCTATCTTCCTCTCCTAAAATAGTAACTTTTAGATTATAAACATTAGTTTAATTACGAAAACAAGACTCATTTCAACCAGTTATTATTATTTTTAACATTTTTCTTATAACTTAGGATAACTTACTGATCAATATGATGTGGGTATGCCCCTTATTAAAAAAAGCAATCTTCTCTGAGATTGCTTTCCTTTTTCATTAAGTTTTATAAGCCCCCCTATTTCAATAAAGGATCTTTTTCTTTCGTAAAGTGATTATATACCAATTTATCCAAGACAGAAGGTAACCATTTCTGGAGAAAAACAGTTAATTTACCTTGTCCCGTCATAATAATATCTCTTTTCCTTTTTACCAATCCATCAACAATTATTTCTGCCACACGTTCAGAAGTCATCATTTTACCTTCATCCATACTGGTCTCACCCTGCGATACAGCATCTTTATTTAAGGCCACATTACGGATATTAGAAGCTGTAAAACCCGGACAAGCAGTCATCACATGCACTCCTGTTTTCAGATTTTCTACTCTTAGCGATTCCAAAAATCCGTTCATTGCAAATTTAGAGGCCGAATATCCAGTTCTCCCAGGCAAACCTTTATAACCTGCTATAGAAGAAACTCCTATCACGGCACCTTGAGTTTTCAGTAATTCGGGCATAGCATATTTTGTACAATAAACAGTGCCCCAAAAGTTAATATCCATCACCTGCTTTAATACATCCAGCTCGAGATCCTTAAACAAAGCCCGCATAGATATACCTGCATTATTTACCAAAACATCTATTTTACCCATAGTAAACACTGCCTGATTAATAAAGTCACGACAATCTTCTTCTTTGGTTACATCCAGCTGTACGGCCAAAGCTTTTACTTTATAAGTTTTTGTTATTACTTCTGCTATTTCGCAAAGTTTCACATACTGACGCGCCCCTAATACTATATGAGCTCCTCTTTTGGCAAACTCTTCTGCCAAAGATTTCCCTATGCCACTGGACGCACCTGTTATAACAACTACTTTACCTTTTAAATCCATAAAATTATCTAATCAGAGTATTTTCATAAGGAACCCTTGTTGCAATAGAACGCCCCAGAGTTATTTCATCAGCATATTCTATTTCTCCACCAAAAGCTATCCCCCTGGCTATTGTACTTATTTTAATATTAAAGTCTTTTAATTTTTTGTGCAAGTAAAAAATTGTAGTATCACCTTCCATATTGGCACTCAAAGCAAAAATCACTTCCTGCACATCTTCATGCTGCACTCTTTTAACCAAAGATTCTATAGTTAAATCTCCCGGTCCAACACCATCCATGGGCGATATTAATCCATTAAGCACATGATATAAGCCCTGGAATTGATGCGTATTTTCTATAGCCATAACATCCCGGGTATCTTCTACCACACAAATAATAGAGTTATCTCTTTTAGGTGCACTACAGATTTCGCAAATCACCTCGTCTGATATGTTATGGCATTTCTCACAATATTTAATATTGTCTTTTAATGTAGTGAGGCTATTACTAAACTGATGCACCTCCGCAGAAGTACTCTTTAACAAATGCAACACCAGTCTCAAAGCCGTTTTCTTACCTACACCAGGTAATTTAGAAAACTCTTCTACCGCATTCTCTAATAGTTTAGAGGAAAAATTCATGCTGCTAAAATAGTGATTTATATCGTTTATGACAGAGCAGGTAACATATAAGTAGCATTTAAAAGTTAAAACATTGATCTAAAAAATGTATTTTGCTAAATATAATGGAAATTAAAACATCAGGATTTATATGGTAAACGACGATAAAATCAGAAGTGCTTTTGAAAACAAGACCTGGCAGGAAATTAAAGTAACCGATTCGTGGCAAATATTCAAAATCATGTCTGAGTTTGTAGATGGATTTGAACGATTAGCCAAAATTGGACCTTGCGTATCTATATTTGGCTCGGCAAGAACACAAGCCGACCATAAATACTACCAAATAGCAGCTGACATTGGTAGCTTACTAACCGAAAGAGGATATGGAGTAATTACTGGTGGTGGTCCTGGTATTATGGAAGCTGGAAATAAAGGAGCGTACGAGTCAGGCGGTAAATCTGTTGGGTTAAATATTGAACTCCCTTTTGAGCAGTTTAATAACAAATACATTGACCGCGATAAAATTCTACAGTTTAATTACTTTTTTGTCAGAAAGGTAATGTTCATGAAATATTCTCAGGGATATATTGTTTTACCCGGTGGTTTTGGAACGCTGGACGAACTTTTTGAAGCTTTAACCCTAATACAAACCGGTAAAATTGCCCGTTTCCCTATTGTGTTGGTTGGCTCAGAATACTGGAGTGGGCTTTTTAAATGGATTGAGGAAACTATGCTGGCAAAAGAAAAAAACATCAGTCCGGAAGATTTAAACTTATACAGGATTGTAGATACCGCAGAAGATGCTGCCGAACATATTTTCAGATTTTATGATAAATATGTACTTAAACCTAACTTTTAGACTGAAGGCTCTTTTATATAGAACAACAATAGTATCAAAAATAAGAATGTCATTTCAATAAGTTTCAAAACACTCAGAAACTATTGAAATGACACAGATACTAAACACCCCTAAATACTTTCGTCATCAGAACGAGCCTGCTAATCAAGAGGTCCTCAAAATAATAACACGCACCAAACCGTCTTATACTTCCATAGACCTCTCTATTGCACCCCCTTTCAGTCGAGACGTAATTTTCCCAAAACAATACTTAAAATATTACAACAGTATCGAGCGGCTTATTTTCTTGTCTATAGTAATATATCCGGGATATTTAACCTGTGTATTCCCTATCAACAGTATAGGTTTTACTTTAATAGTCACCAGTCCTTCCTCATTTCCTCTTTCCGAGTTGAAAAGACTAAGTATCTCCTCAAAATTGCCACCACTAACCAAATCATAGATATTGGTTTTTAAACTTACAGGAACATTAACCGTTTGTCCTGCATCTACACTCACTTTTTGGTTTACAAAACCACTCGCCAGTTCTTTTTTTTGTAATAAAACAATATATTCGAATTGGTTTATAGCTGCCTTTTTTGAAGTTGGATTATCTATTTTAAGGTTTACACGCCCCTCTAAAGGAATATTTTTACGTAAAAAACCCATGGCAATAGCCGGAGCAGAAGATATGTCTATATTGTTATTATTAACTATTTTTTTCAGAGGAGTTCCTGCAATATAAAGACTATCTATAGATTGGAGATCATATTTACAATCACCTAAAACTTTTAATTCTTTGGTTTGCTTATTAATGCCACAACTGCTTAATATAAGCAATGAAACAGCCGCTACTAAGATTTTTCTCATAATTGGAAAAGCTATAATATGATAACGTATTTAATTACAATTATTTTATGGCAACAAAGATAAATTGTTTTTAGTCCTTAACGGCAGTTATTCTGATTGTATTTTTATCCATAGTTTCAAAAATCAGGTTTTTCTCATCTAAGGTCTTGATTAAAAATGGAATTTTTCGTCTGATATTTCCTTCCAACATTTCTTCGTATCTCACAATATCGCCTTCTATATGGTACTTTCCTTCCGAAATTATTTTATCTTCCGAAAAAATACTGGCATTTCCATCTGCAGATAAAAGTAAATAAGGATGCTTTTCTTCTAACTCTTTCCCCTCCTGCACTACCGGTGGATCTTCCCTTAGGTATTCTACCTTAATGTAATTCCATTTACCTATAAGTTTCCCTTTATCTAGCTGTTTATTACAAGCTGATAAAGAAACCATTAAACCTAATATTAATAATACGTTCCGTAAATTTTTCATTTTTTATTAGCTCTAATCATTTCACTATAAGTCCATTTATTATCCATAGCTATTACCGTCTGTGTTAATCTTTTCACCCTGGTCTCGACAGTTTTTGCTTCGTTTATCCATTTTATAAAATAGTTCTGATGAGATTTTGGCAGAGTCACAAAACCCTCCATAAGATGAGGTTGCTCGCTTAAACAATCAAACAAGTCATCCGGTATTTCTATTTTAAAATTCTTATCCTCTTCTAATCTCACCAACACGGTTTGACCAACCTTTTTATTCACCCCTTTTTTAATCTGCTGATTAAACGGAAGAATAAAGTCTCCTTCACCTAACGGAATCAGAGCTACGCCACTTATCAAAAATTGATCAAGAGTTCCTTTAACTCTAAAACTCTTACGCCAATCTGCTTTTACACTATTTGCTACCGCAGCAGGTACCAATATATAGGTCCAGTTAGATTTCTCTCCTTTCTTGTCAAACTTCTCTATTTCTGCAGTAAATTCTACCATAAGATAAATATACTTTTTTAGACAGATAAATTAATCCTCAATCCTTTAAAAATTCATAAGTATTTTTTGATTTAAGCTTATAGGAGAATTCCGTAATCAACCAAACCGACCCAATTTAAAAACTCTGAAAGATTAGTTAAATATCCTTTACAAAACATATAACTTCACCCAACATACAACTATCTTACTAGCTCACTGTAACTTATAAAGATATCCAGAATATTCCGTAGAGTCATCCAAAACGTATAAATAAAGTAAATATCAAAATCCAAAACATTCAAAATTCGCATCGTTTTATCAAAAACACTTCCACCAGCTAAGTGGTGTACAGGAGACAAACCCGAGACAGTTCCGACACAAACGACACCTTCCTTCGAGTGTTCTTCGGGTCTTCTTCGAGAAATCTTCGGCAAAAAAGCCATTTTAAAAAGCATTTCCCGAAGAACTATCGAAGAAGTATAAGACCAAGGGCGAACCAATTACGGCACAGGGTCGAGCCAAGTATAGCACATACACGGAGTTTAGCGGACTTTCGCAGACTTTAACGGAGTTTGATGGACTTTGGAAGGTGTTTTACAGAGAAATAGTCTCTTTATATTTGTTAGAAAAAACAATTTAATCAATAGTATCTTAAAATAAAAATGAAAGATAAAAATCAGTAATATTTGGAGTTTACATTGTCTATTCAGAATAAGTTGAACAGCTGATTTTAGTGAAGGATTTAAGTTAGCTCTATTTTAGTGTTTTTACCAGCTGAAACCTAACCTTAGTAATCCATTGGCTTTATTAAATGCCTTATTTCATCCTCTTTTACAACACTCCGTTATTTTTCGTAATATAGCCTCGCTCAAAAAGCATTAGATGAGAATTTACACCAAAGATAATTTCCCTAAAAAAACGTCTATTCCCAGTTATTTTTGGACATGGGCATTTAGGGTTTTCCTGATACTTATTTTAGTTCTTGTGGGCCTGTTTCTTTTTGCAATCCCCCTTCTGCTAACTGCTATATACAGTTACGGAGTAATTATTCTTCTAATTGGCTGTTATCTTTTAGTGATTTTTGCAATTTTCCAATTTATAAAACACGTCAGAAAAGCTAAAAACAATGTAGTACAACAAGTTACAGTTGATAGCACAGGAGTTCATTATCTAAAATTAGACGGTACAAAAGAAAGTATCCTATATACAGAATTAAGCAAATCAACGGTACCTTACAACAAGGACATTTTCACAAAAAGAACAGGTGGTCGCTACTCCATTACCGAATTGAAAGTGTTCCATAACAATATCGAAAAAAGTATTTCTTTCCGTAACACAGATATTTTATACACCAACTTTACCCGGAATCATCGTGAATTAAGACGTTATTTTTTACAGGGTATTACTTTATTTCGTCCCGACTTATCCGTTTCGTCTACCGTTTATTCAAACTTTTTTATTCATCCCGAAACTTTTGAATTCGACAAGAAAGAATTTGTAAAGACAGTGGTGCTAACTGCAATTATTATAATTATACTTCTGGTTACTATTCAAATTTACACAAAAAATCGTTTTGGCGATTAATAGATTTCAGGAGAGTAATCGCGCAGCCTTCCTTGTTTAAGTATTCTGAAAGATTACTTCATAGCTCTTATAAAACTAAATACCCTGTTCGAAATATACATATCTCCCCTAATTCTTTATTACCTCCGTTTGCCGAACCAGGTTATCGGTCTTTTGAATGGAAAAAGACAAATAAACATTGTACTTTACAAGAGACAATGCCTGGAAAGAAAAACGCGCCATTGCAAGAAGTAAGTTTTTTAACAAACACAAGGGAGATCTAATGACAATAACCGTCACCCTGAGCGAAATGCAACGGAGTCATATAAGTTTAAAGATATACCTTTTTAGATTTCTTCAGCTAGGTTAGGATAACAACATAGTTTATAAATCTATAGCATAGCACTACAATCTGTGTTTTGACATTATCAGATTGTTTCAATTCCTCTCCATAACGGTAACATGTGGCTTTTTTGAAACCTTTTTTACCCGTATTGCCTTTTCAAAAACAAGCTGAACGATTGAGTTGAATATTCCTTTCGCCTTTGTTTCTTTAATCACTCTACATTTTTTTATTTTTAACCATGGATAAGATCGAAATAGTAGATTATAAACCTGAATACCAAAAAGACTTTGAAAGACTTAACAATCACTGGATTGAAAAGCATTTTGAACTGGAAGAAATAGACCGTTTCATTTTACAAAACCCCGAAGAAGCCATTCTTAAAAATGGAGGAAAAATATTTTTCGCATCCTTTAATAACCATATTATAGGTACTGTTGCTCTTAATAATCTGGGAAACGGTATTATGGAATTTGCAAAAATGGCCGTGGACGACAATTTTCATGGATTGGGTGCCGGAAAGGCTTTGTGTGAAAGTGCTATTACTTATGCTAAAAATTTAAATATCAAAAAACTGGTATTGTATTCTCATACTAAATTAAAGGCTGCTATAGCTATTTATCATAAATATGGCTTTGTAGCCCGGCCTATTACCGATAAAAAATACAAAAGACCCGATATTTATATGGAACTTATTATTCAATAACAGCATAGACCTATGGAAAGGAAACATCATTATAAATCAAAAACTATATGGACCGGAAATAGCGGACAAGGTACAAAGAGCTACAATAGCTACGAACGAACCTATAAAATAGCTATACCCGGAAAAGTAGATATTACAGGTTCTTCAGACCCAGCTTTTAGAGGCAACAAGGAATTTCATAATCCGGAAGAAATGCTTTTAGCTGCTGTATCTTCTTGTCATATGCTCTGGTATTTACATTTATGCGCTGATGCCGGTATAACTGTAGTGGCTTATGAAGATGAGGCAGAAGCTACCCTGATAGAAGAGGACAATGGTTCTGGTAAATTTTCTGAAATTAATATACGCCCTTTAGTGACCATTAAAGAAAGCGATAAGGCAGAGTTAGCTCATGCATTACACGAGAAAGCTAACTCCTACTGTTTTATTGCCAATTCGTTAAATATCAAAATTAAACATTTTGTGCAGATTTTATTAACGGACAGTAGTAACAAATAGTTTCTTATTTTTACGTTAACGCAAACATATCCATTCGTAAATCTGTTATTAAGCGAATGCGAGTACAAGCATCAATATTGAGTTATAGTATTTAAGATTATATCATGCATTTTATTTTTGAAAACAAGTATATATTAGAAGACAGTACCGTACTTTTACGACCTCTGGAACTTAGCGATTTCAACAATCTTCTTCCTTTTGCATTACATGAAGCTTACTTATGGAAATATTCTTTATTAAGCATTTATGATAAAGAAAGTTTGGAAACCTATCTTAATTATGCTGTACAACACAGAAATGACAGCTTAGAATATCCTTTTATTGTTTTTGATAAACGAACTAATGCTTATGCCGGATCGACCCGGTTTTATGACATCAGCTTTTTACATAAGACCTTAAAAATAGGTTATACCTGGTACGGAAAAGATTTTCAGGGTACGGGATTAAACAAACATGCTAAGTTTTTATTGCTTGATTTTGCTTTTGAAAAGATGGGTATGGAACGTGTAGAATTCAGGGCGGATAATAAAAATGAGAGAAGTATAGCGGCCATTAAAAGTTTAGGTGCTTCGCTTGAGGGTGTACTCAGAAGCAGCGAGATTAAACCTGATAATACAAGAAGGGATAGTGCTATATTAAGTATCCTGAAAAATGAATGGTATGACTCTTTACGTGAAAATTTACTTCAAAAATTATCATAAACTATCCTGTAAACCACAAACAGTTTTTTAAGTTTGTTCCGTTTTTACAAAGAATTTAACAAAGAATGAACAACAGACAAATATTTGCTACAGCTTTTGTGTTAGGAAGCGCAATAGCTTGTAATGCATTTGGTTTTTCGCCTAAGAGCACTCCCCTCTCTTCCAGAAATTCGACAACGGAGAGTAACATACTTCAAACAGCTTCTTTAATAGATAGTTTGCAGCAATTGAATGAAGTAATTATTGCGGAGAACAGACTACAGATTCCTTTTAATAAGCAAAACAGAAATATTCAGATTATTGACAGAAAGCTGATTGAAAGTTTACCGGCTAAATCCTTGAACGAGTTACTTACTTATATTCCGGGTGTAGACCTACGGCAGAGAGGCCCATTTGGTTCTCAGGCTGACATTTCTATGGATGGCGGCACTTTTGAGCAAACTCTTATCCTTATAAACGGTGTAAAAATAAACGATATCCAAAGCGGGCATAATACCATGAATCTGCCTATACCTACCGAGGCTATAGAAAGAATAGAAATATTACACGGGCCTGCTGCTCGTATTTATGGCATAAACAGCATTTCTGGAGCTATAAACATTGTTACTATTAAGCCCACAAAAAACACCTTGCATGCTAATGTTTATGGAGGATCCAGCTTTAAAAAGTCTGAAACAAATGATAAGTTTTATTTAGGTAAAGGCGCTCAAATTGGGGGTAGTTATGCAAAAAACCTGCACAATCATTTACTGTACGGTGGCTACGAATCTGGAAACGGCTATAGGTACAACACTGATTTTGAGAACTACAGACTTTTTTATCAGGGTGCTTTAAAAACAAGCGAATCTGACAGGTTTGAACTTATGGCAGGAATAGCCCGAAACGCTTTTGGAGCTAATGGTTTTTATGCTGCTCCGGGTGATAAAGAGGCTTATGAAATTGCCAGCAACAACTTATTATCAGCAGTGTACCATGTCCACGTGAACGACAGATTATACATTGCGCCAAGATTAAGCATGAGAAATGGTAAGGATGATTACCGTTATATCAGACAGGATTTAAGCAAATTCAGAAACCAACATACTACTCAGGTTTTTAATGCCGAAATAAATAGTACTTACCGCTTGGATGCAGGCAGTATTGGTTTTGGTCTTGAGGGAAGAAACGAGATTATAGAGAGTAACAATCTGGGCGATCATACCAGAGAAAATTACGGTATATATGGTGAGTTTAGTACTGATCAAATAGAGCGGTTAAGCTTAAATGTAGGTGCTTATGTAAACTACAACAGCAAGTTTGGTTGGCAGGTATTCCCTGGTCTGGATGTTGGTTACGATCTTTCTAGTGACTGGAAAGTATTTATTAATAGTGGAACCGGCCAACGGATACCTAGTTTTACTGATTTATATTACAATACTCCAGGTAATATTGGAAATGCTAATCTTGAAGCGGAAACTGCCTGGTATGCAGAAGGAGGCGTAAAGTATAATCGTAATCATCTTTCTTTACAGACCAGTTACTTTCACAGACAAACGGACAATTTTACTGACTGGATAAAAGCTGTTAACACTGATCCGTGGCAAATAGGGAATTTTTCGCAAAGCAATATCAATGGAATTAACGTATCTGGAGATTATAGGACTAATTTAGGGGTCGGTCAATCTTTATTACTTGGCTTAGGCTACACTTACTTATCTGCTTCATTTAAGCAAAATTTCGCAGAGGGATTTATCTCTAAATATGCTATAGAGAACCTTAAACATCAGGCTGTTGCTAAGGCAAATTACACCTATAAATCTTTAGGTTTAACTTTGGCTACTCGCTTTTGTGAGCGTGTAAACCAAAAAAATTATGTATTGGCTGATGTAAGGGCTTCTTATAAAGTTGGATTATGCAACATATATGCCGATTTCCAGAATATTTTTGATGTAACTTATATTGAGGCTGCTGCAGTGCCTATGCCTGGAAACTGGGTTTCTCTGGGCTGTAAGTTTTCTATGGATATGGGGAAATAAAAGATAAAATCCTTAACAGGGTTTATAAGAATAAAAAAGGGCTGTATCAAAAATAAAACGTTGTCATTTCGACGACTTTAGGAGGAGAAATCTCTTCCCTAAGTACTTCTAAAAGAGATTCCTCGACTTCGCTCGGAATGACAAATAACTTTGATATAGCCCTTTTGTTGTTTTGAGTTTTGCTAAAGCTTCTTAAGAAGATATAGCGTTGATAATATCGTACTGTGTAATAATTTCTATTAAACCATTTTCACGTTCTACTAATACAGCCGCATTCTCTTTATTAATCATGGTAGATATTTTATCAATGGACGTATTTAGATCTACAAACGGGAAAGGTGATGATGCTATACTTTCTACCTTGGCAGATTTTATGGATGGATTTTCAAGTAAAGCATTCAATATTTCGCTTTCTGTCAATTTTCCAACTACCATACCTTGTTGCGTTACCGGAATCTGTGATATATATAAAGATTTCATGGTATTTATGGCTTCTGTAATTGTTTTGTTAACGTCTACAGTTACCATCTCTTGTTTTTCGCGACTTTCCAGTATTGATTTTGCCGTCAAACGATCTTCTTGTAAAAAACCTCTTTCACGTAACCAATCATCGTTAAACATTTTCCCCATATATCTGGATCCGTGATCGTGAAAAACAATAACTACCACATCATCTTCCTTCAGCTGGTCTTTCATTTGTAAGAGTCCTGCTAATGCAGCTCCTGCTGAATTTCCTACAAAAATCCCTTCTTTTCTGGTAATATCACGAGTCATTAAGGCTGCGTCTTTGTCTGTTACCTTCTCAAAGTGGTCTATCAGATCAAAATCAACATTTTTAGGCAGAAAATCTTCTCCTATCCCTTCTGTGATATAAGAATATATTTCTTTTTCATCGAAAACACCTGTTTCCTTATATTTTTTAAATACAGAACCATAGGTATCTATTCCCCATATTTTAATATCCGGGTTCTTTTCTCTTAAAAACTTACCTGTTCCTGATATGGTTCCTCCTGTACCTACTCCCACTACTAAATGGGTTATCTTTCCTTCAGTTTGTTCCCAAATTTCGGGGCCGGTTTGCTCGTAATGGGCTATAGAATTGGAAAGATTATCGTATTGATTTGGTTTCCATGAATTGGGTACTTCTTTTTCCAGTCTGGACGAAACTGAATAATAAGAACGTGGATCTTCTGGATCTACATCTGTTGGACAAACAATTACTTCTGCACCAAAGGCTTTTAATGCATCAACTTTTTCTTTAGACTGTTTGTCTGTAGTTGTAAAAATACATTTGTAACCTTTGATAACTGCAGCCATGGCCAGTCCCATTCCGGTATTGCCCGATGTACCTTCTATTATTGTTCCTCCGGGCTTTAGTTTTCCGCTTTTTTCGGCATCTTCTATCATTTTCAATGCCATACGGTCTTTAATTGAATTCCCCGGATTTGTTGTTTCTATCTTTGCTAAAACGGTAGCTTTTACGTCTTTGGTTATCTTATTTAATTTCACCAAAGGCGTATTTCCTATAGTCTCAAGTATGTTATTGTACCACATAGGGCAAATGTATTGATTTTATCCTACTAATTGTATAGAATTGTGGAAAGGCTTTTGCCTCTAAGGGCTTAAGGCTTTAACAACAAACAGTCTTTTTTCAGGGTTATTTCCCTGTATAAATCATCTTATACAGATCCATTCCCTGTGCCCAGTAATTTTGCTGTGTTTCTACTAAACGGAACCCTTTCTTTTCGTAAAATTGATAAACATGCTGTGAGGTTCTTACCATAATTTCTTGTATCTCCGGTTCTGCTGTCAGAATATCTAACCGATATTGTAATAACTGACTTCCTAAGCCTTTACCCTGAAAATCTGGATGCACCACATCCCAACTAATTTTAGCGCTATACATATCTCTTTCAAAATTTATTCCTCCGCATGCCACCAAAGTATTTCCTAAAAAAAGAACAAAATATTGTTCTATCTCCTTATCCAGATAGGTTGAAAAATCTTCCAGCTCTTCTTCTGCAAAAAAATCAGGGATATTAGCCTCCAGCAATTGCATTACTTCTGGCTTATCTTTTACATTATATTTTCTTATGCTAATTTTTGGGTTCAAAGTTACTGTATATAAAAAAGGCTGTTTCATAAATCAGAACTTTGTCTGTTGGGTTACTTTATAAGATCTTGAATCTATTTTCTAAGTAGCCCTGAAGGGGATCTTTCGGCTTCGCTAATATTGACATTATTTAAAAAAGCTCACAATAGGCATTTTCGCTCTTGCCTTTCCGGCCTCTTGACCGGCCAGGTCAAGTTCCTTTTATTCATGGTTTTTATTTGTTTTTTTAAAATGTATTCATGAATGCTTCGCATGTTTCCGCAAAAAGGAACCAAAAACTCTCCGCTACGCCCAATTCTATGAAAGCCCCCTGCTTAAGCTTAGCCTCTGCCTACCGAATTGTGCTGATGCGGAATTTAAGCAGAACGGTTTCCCCTACTTGCTTGATTACCGAAATACAACTCAATCGTCATTATATATTGATTTATATTACAATATATTAAGCCTCAATTTGACAAGTTTCTTTTGAAACAGCCCCCTTAATTAGATAATTGTTTTATTTATTTTTTTGCTGTATCTCACTGGCGGAATATACTTCCTGAGAAGCTGTATAAATTTTAAATTTAACTTCATATCCTTCTGGTACGTAAATTACAATGGGCATACGTCCGTTATAATTTGTAACTATCGGTTGAGATTGTACGAAGCTATCTACTTTTGCATTATCTAAACAGGCCATTAAAGTACTTCCTACATTTCCTTTTGTATTAAAAACATAGTAATCGTATCCCCAACCTTTTAAATCTTTCTTATCAAAAGTTCCTCCCAGGAAATGCTTATTACATTTATCTGTTTTTTCCCATTTCCCTACATAAAATTCTATTTTTTTGATATCATCATTATCAGAATGAGGTACTTCTATTACAAATTGTTTCTGCCCTTTTTCCGGTTTAGGAAATGGCGACAAATCTACTTTATAATTAGACTGTGCAAATGTTTTCATAGACATGATAGTCATTAAAAGAATGATTGCTTTAAGCGTGTTTCTGTTCATTTTGTTTGATATTAAATAATAAACCCTTATTTATTAATCATGAGGATGATATGCAGAAAGTGAAAAAACAAATTCTGATCCCTTGTCTAATTCACTTTCTACGGTTATTTGTCCTCCATGACGTTCTATAACTTCTTTAGCCAGATAAAGCCCTAAACCTAACCCGGATACATTTGCCATACCTTCTGCTCTGTAAAAACGATCGAAAATCTTCCTTTGATTGATTTCCGACAAGCCAACACCAAAATCTTTCACTTTTACTACTACTCTTCCATTCTTATGCTCTATTTCTACCTGAACGCTATCTGCTTTAGGAGAATATTTTACTGCATTAGATAAAATGTTCAACATCACCTGCTCTATCCTTTGTCGATCTGCCTTTACCAATGCTGGAATTTGCATATCCTTAAAGCTTATTTTGTGGCTTCTGGTTATATGTGCAAAGTTTTCTATACTTTCTATCACCAGTTCTCTCAAATCAAAAATGTCAAATTCAAGCTCCAGTTTTCCTGCTTCTATTTTGGAAACGTTTAAAAGATCTTTGACTAATATTGTCAATCTTTCTGCTTGCTTTATGGCTTTTTCAACAAACATACCAGACAATTCTCTATCATGAATATTTCTGGATAAAATTTGCAGGTAACCTTTTATTGATGTCAGCGGAGTTTTTAATTCATGGCTTGCCAACGCTATAAATTCATCTTTTTTTGCATTTAATGCGGTTACTTCTTCAAACAATTCAGAATTATCTATAGCTATTGCCGCTTGTGACGCTATTCCTATAAGTAAGTCTTCGTGTTCTTTTTTGAATACACCCGGGTCGGGATGTCCGAACAACAAACCACCTATAGATTTTCCTGAATTTGAAATAACGGGCATTGAAAGATAACTTCTCACAGGTAAATGTCCATCTGGCATACCATAATGTGGAAAGTTTTGTCCATACCTGTTATCTGCCGTTACATCATCCAGGCGAATTGGCCCATCTCCATAAAAAGCATGATGCAACAATTCGGTTTGTCTGGGCATGGCCATTGTTTCAAATATAGATTTAGATGCCCCGGACAAGTTATATAATGTCAGTTCTTCGCCACTGTTACTAATTGTTTTATAGAAAAAAGCACCAAAGCTTGCTCCTGTAAGTTGTGTTGTAGCGTCTATAACTTTTTGTAAAATGTCTTTCACATTCAGTTTTTCAGAAATAGTTTTTCCTATGGTATTCAAAATTTCTAACCTTTCGGAGTATTTCTTAAGTTTTTCCTGATTTTTAAGAAACGAGGTAATATCCCTTGCTATTTTAGATGCTCCAATTATTTTTCCTGAAAAATCTCTTATTGGCGAAACGGTTATAGATACATTAAACTTACTCCCATCTTTCCGTTTTCTTATAGTGTGTCTGTGACGTATTTTCCCCCCGGACTTTATGGTGTCTATAATATTTTCTTCCTCGGAGAGTAATTCGTCAGGTATAATGTTTTTTATAGATTTCCCCAGTATCTCCTGTTCTGAGAATCCAAAAAGTTCTTCTGCACTTTGATTCCAACTGGTAATCATTCCTTCCAAATCTTTACTAACTATAGCATCATTAGAGGATTTAACAATCTCTAAAAGTATGTTTTTATTAGATTCTTCTTCTCTTTGCCGGGTAATGTCTATCAGAATATTATGTACTCCTATTAATTCCTGATTATCATTATATAAACGTTGAGGAGAAGACAACAAGCGTTTAAAACTACCATCTGGCAATTCTATTATAACTTCCTGAGGATCCAGCTTAACATTATTTATTGCCAGCACAGCCATAGGACACTCTTCTGGGTTTAATACATTACCTTCTAAAGAATAAATCCTTAATGCACCACACCAAAGGTCGTTTTCATAATCCGGAGATCGCCCCCACAGCTTCACTGCCGCATTGTTACAATAAACAATATTTCCAGCCAGATTGCAGCAAAAAAAGGCCATTGATGATTGATCGAAGATTTTACCAAACAGAATAAAAGCTTCTTCTTTAGATAAACCAACCTTAGTTTTTCTGTTTTTTAAAGGTAAATTCTCATTCGTCATAGATCAGGATTATATTTAACAGGTTGTTTTGATGACCATAGAAACACTCAAAGAAACCTGCCATAAATCTTTATCAAAAACCAAGCAAGAAATTCTATATAGAGATAATTTCTCTAATTATCTATCGGATTTTACGCTCAAGATATTAGAAAAATTATCAAAAAAGAAACTTTTAGTTATTTAAATAAATTTACCTATTCCAAAAAATTCAGGAACATGAAAATTAGGTTCTATGGTTTCTACTTTATTCCAACATAAATAATGTGGTTGTGGAAGTTCATCTCCACATTTGTAAAAATTCATGCGTAATTCTTTTCCATCAAGATGATCTAACTGATGATTTATAAACGCACTAAAAGGAATTACAACGGTTAATTCCCAATTGATTAAATGGACATCCTTTATATCTATGTATTTAATGGATTTTGTGGTTTTTATAGAATCTATAACAAATAGAGGTAAGAAAGATCTATTCTGTTTGTTTTTGCCTACTTGTGACAAACAAGTTCCATTACAGTTAAATTCAAAATTGTAGTAACTATCCTGATCTAAACTCACAAAAAACTCTACACATGAATCTAAATAAACCGGATCGTTAGGTTGATTATATACTGCTTTTATTTCATCTTCTGTAACATAGTACTTAATGGCGATAGCATCTTTTCCGTAAAGTACGGCAAATTCACAATTACCTATGTAGTTCTTGTTTCTCCAGGAAGTTTCTTTTATAAAATGTTTTTCTGCCTGATCTAATAATTGACTTATTTTTTCAGCTGAATTACTGATTTCTATTTCTGAGTTGTAATTGATTTGGATCAACTTCATAATGTACGTTCTATAGCTTGGATTTTCTTCAATATGTTTTGCAAATATGCACAACTGGTACAACTATCCAAACAGTCTGATAATCTTCATTAAAAAGTCTGCCCGATTGGCTAAACTATCTTTAGGCACGTCTATAGTTTCGTAACCGTACTCGGTATATGTTTTCTTTATTTGGTTATAGGTGGCAACAGCTTCTTCCCAACTTTGCTTTCTTTCTTCGTCATTTTCATATATCTCTTTCCATGGCGGAAAGACAAATACTTTTGTATTGTAGTTATACTTTCTGGCTAATGCATCTGCCTTCTCTGTTACCTGCTGGTTGGTTAATTCCATATAACCTACTGTATCTAAGATTCCTCTATCAAAAAACACCAGGTTTCTAGTCTCGGTATCTGCTTTTTCCAAATAATCTTTTACGGACTTTTCTAGCATCAACTTACTATATTGCTGATTATTTTTCCAGGGAAGTGCAATACCATTAGTGGCAATCTGATCTTGCATAATGTCTCTTCCCGCTTCTCCTACTGTTTCGTACCCTCTTTTTTCCAGTTCTTTTAATAAGGTTGTTTTTCCTGAACCTGGTCCTCCTGTAAGGATGTAAAAATTGTTGTTTATAATAATATCGTTCGTATCCATTTTTATATAGTAGAACAGACTACCTGTCTGTTTTTAGTTTATTAATTACTAAATCTTTAAATTTCTGGGGCTGTCTCAAAAATAATTCACCATTCCAAGTTCCGAAAGCTTTCGCTAAAGAATCTTTTTCAAAAGCACTTAAAAACAGATTTCTCTCCGCTGAACCGGAACAGGATTTAAGCCTGTGCTAATATTTTAACTCCGCTCAACATGATAAATGTCTAGGTATCGAAATAACATTTTTATTTATGATACAACCTCCTTTTATAAACCTGGAACTTGTTTAAACTTTATTGATTTTCTTAATTTTTCTGAGGAACAAGGCACAAAAAGCCATCCAATGCATTGACATCCAGTTTTGAGCAGAGGTCTCATACCTG
>NZ_JBHUDG010000039.1:0-30963 GCF_042678145.1 Pseudopedobacter beijingensis
ACATTCTGCAATTGGATATAGAACGCCTAATGAAATGGAAATGTTCTATCGGAAAAAACAGAAATTAGTAGCATAAAAAGTCTCCACTTTTAAGTTGCAATTCCAGTTACCAATAGTTCAGATATGGGGAGTTCCAGCTATAGCTATGATGCCATAGGTAACCTGACTGGAGATACACAGGCAGGTATCAGCCATATAGACTGGACGGTTTACGGAAAAATAAAAGGAATAAGCAGGGCAGGCGGGAATATAGCTTATGGTTACGATGCCGGTGGTAACCGTATAAGCAAGACCATAGGCAGTACGAGTACCTACTATGTAAGGGACGCCCAAGGCAACCCGTTGGCAGTATATGAGAATGTGGGAGGTACCACACCAACGATCACGTGGAAGGAACAGCAATTATATGGCAGCAGCCGTTTGGGAATGTGGAAACCGGATGTTAACTTAGCGGAAGCCAATGGTAGCAGCGTATGGGGTAATACCGGGCAGAAGTTCTTTGAATTGGGCAACCATCTGGGGAATGTGATGGCGGTTATTACGGATAAGCGTAACCCTGTGAGCGGTGGCGGATATGAGGCAGAGGTGGTGAATGCACAGGATTATTATGCCTTTGGATCGATTATGCCGGGGCGTAGTTTCAGTCTGAATAGTTCTTCTTACCGTTATGGATTTAACGGGAAGGAGAATGACAATGAGGTGAAGGGTGAAGGGAACCAACAGGACTACGGGATGAGGATACATGATACGAGGTTGGGGAGGTTTTTGAGTGTGGATCCCGTAACGGATGAGTACCCAGAGTTAACGCCATATCAGTTTGCTTCAAATAGGCCCTTGGACGGAATCGATAGAGACGGATTAGAATGGTGGAGTGCTGCATTGACTTTTTCGAGGTCATCCGCTGTTCCAAGACCTGTAATAGAAACCGTTACAGAAGCTTCAAGGCTTCCAAATCCTGGAACAACACCTAAAACAAGACCCTCATTTTCTCCAGAACAATTAGAAAATTTTAGAAGAGGAAATCAAATAGAGGCTGAACAATTAGCTAAACACGGATATGAAAAAAACACAAAGCCTTTTGATGTTGAGATTGAACCGGGCAACATAAAACGGACTATTCCCGATGCATTAAAAGAAGGTGGTAAACAAACATCAGAAATAAAAAATGTAAAACGTCAGAGTATGACAGATCAGCTTAGAGCTCAGAGAAAAATCTCTAATGACAATGGATTTAAGCCTGAATTAATAATTAATAAAACTGCAAAAATTTCAAAAACTGTTAAAAATGCTTTTGATATTAAGTATTATCAACAAGTCGTCGTGCCTGATAACACTAGAGTTGCTCCGTCAGTAGATCCTTCGAAGATACAACCAAAAGATCCTTGCAATGGTAATCCAAATTGTTTATAAAATGAAAAATAAACTAGAAGAAGACATAATTATAGAAAAATCGTTTTATCAAGCTAAAAATCTTTTAGAAGAATTTGGAGAGTTTTACCCTTTTGCTATGGGGATTGATAAGAAAAAACAAATATTTAATATTAATACCTTTTCAGGAACTGAAAAACCTAACCCTTTGTCACACAAGGAGGAATTAATAGAAGCGCTAAATGTAAGTATTAAAGATAACGAATTAATAGCAGTAACAGTCGTTGTTAATGTAATGATTGTACCACCTTATGATGAAGTTAAATTAAGCGCAATAGAAATAGAAATTAACAATAGTTTTAAAGACAGCGTTAACTATTATATTCCATATGAAGATAAAGAAGGGAGCATTGAATATTATGAACTTTTTAAGCTAGAGGGTACATTGAGAATATGGTGACTGGAGCTGATGGGTAGTGTTACAGATTTGCTGGTTTAGGGGGAACTGATTGAAAATCAATATGAAGTAAAAGATAGAATTATAGCAATAAGTGAAAGCGGATGGTGGTCATGTATCAGATATGTTGATTTGGGTTTAAATATATCATAAGAAGTGATATGGTCATGTATCAGATATGTTGATTTGGGTTTAAATATATCATAAGAAGTGATATAGCTGTTAATAAATATAAAAAGCATGTAAAACCGGGAGTATATTACTTCCGGTTTTTGTTATTTAAGGGGTTTAAAACTGTTAAAATGATGTTGGAAAATATTTCATGTATCAGATGTGTTGATGGGATAGGAAAGATGGTGAAAAATGGGTTTTCTGCAGGAGGGAAACAACGATATAAATGTCGCATTTGTGGTATTACACGGTTAATGGATTATAGTTATAGCGCTTATAGTTTCGGAATAAACAGGAAAATTATACAATTAACCAAAGAAGGAATGGGAATTAGAGGTACAGCCCGTTTTTTGAATATCTCCACGACTACCTTATTAAGACGATTGTTGCATATAGCTTCGAGCTTAAAAGCTCCAGCTATAGCAAAGGCGAAGGTTTATGAAGTAGATGAATTACGGACTTTTATCAAAAGAAAAGACAAACTAATTTGGGTAGTGTGCGCTTATGAGCGAGAAAGCAGAAGAATTGTATGCTTTGCCACAGGGCGTAGGACTAATAAAACACTGGAGGTGGTATTGAAAAGTCTGCGACTGGCAAAAGCAAGCCGTATCTGTACCGATCGGTTGAAGAATTATGGCTACCTGATAAAAGATACACTACATGATACTTCGCGTTTTGCTACTAATCATCTGGAACGTATGCATTTAAATCTGCGAACTCATTTAAAAAGATTGGCAAGAAGAAGTATATGCTATAGCAGGAGCCTGGCATTACTTAACGCTGTCTTAAAGATATATTTATGGGGCTAACAGGGCGGAAATATTTTCTTTTCATTTAGTTTAAGGTTTCAAATAAGAAAACTTAAACCAGTAAAATAGGGGACCTGACCTCCCCACTGGTTTCAGAGTTCGCCTGTGGCGGTCTCTGAAATCTTAAGTTTGAAAACAGAGGACTATGTCCGGTAAGTGGCAGTAGCATAGAATAAAGTGAAATACAAACATTTCGGACGGAGTCCTTGGTTTTTAAAAGGCATTTAAGGGATCTTTCAGAACACTTAAACGAGGGGGGGGGATCCAGAAAAACCATCTGCTATTCTAAAAATATAGCGGTGCTTGCTGCCTGTCTGAAAATTTATTTCTGGTTTTTTAGTGGATAACTTTCTCATCCTGAGAATGATATTATTATCTCTTTGTCAGCAATTGAAAAAGCTTTTCGTTTATATAATAATTTCCTGTTCCTAATTTATCTTTTCTAAGCATTTTATCCTCTGCCAATTTATTTAGGTAATTAGCTGCCGTTAGCCTGGATACACCCAGATCGTTTACTAAAAACTCAATTTTAGTATAAGGGTGTTTGAATAGATTGTTTAATAGGTCCTGGCTATAAAATTTATAGTTATTTCTTAACCTGTGCTTATAATCCAACATCAGTTCTTTAATCTTAATAATCAGCTCTATGGTTTCTCTGGCAGTTGCTTCAACCCCTTTTATCATGAACAAAAGCCAGTCTTCCCATAAATTTTCATCTCTCACTTTTTGTAAAAGCCGATAATAATCGGCCTTGTGTTTTATGATGTAATTGCTTAAGTATAATATGGGCAGATTCTGGAGGCCTTCCAGGATCAGGTAAAGTATATTGATAATTCTTCCGGTGCGGCCATTTCCCTCATAGAACGGGTGTATACTTTCAAATTGAAAGTGGATCATAGCCATTTTTATCAATGGGTCGCAATCCTGCATTTTAGAATCATTGATATACTTTTCTAAATTGGACATTAGCCGGGCTATTTCTTCAGAATCTTGAGGAGGCGTGTAGACAACTTCGCCTGTAACTGCATTTTTAAGGGCAGTTCCTGGCAGCTTTCTGAATCCGGCATTATTGTCTTCTAAGGTTTCCTGTATCTGTATAATGGTTTTATTGGTTAATAAACTGTCTGTTTCTACCAGTTTAAATCCTTTTTTTAATGCAGAGATATAGTTTTGGACTTCTTTTGCCTCCAGCGATTTAAATGCTTCGAGATTAAGTTCAGACTTATACAGATCATCGTGTGTGGTAATGATGTTTTCAATGGCAGAGCTGTCCTTTGCTTCTTGCAAACCTAAGGTGTTTATTAAAATGTTTTGGTTAGGGATTGTTGAGGCAATTCCTTTTAGCTCTGCTAAAGCGGCATGGGCAGTGGGTAATGCCTTTAGCACTTTTACCGTTTCCAACTCAACAGCTAATGGCAACTCTTCCAAAGTCCATCTTTTCATTTGTTTATTTTTTTATCTGTTTCCAATTCATAGGGAGAACCTTCAATGGTTAAAACAATTATTCCCTTGTGGATTTAGTGATTATTTTTAACCCTCTCAGTTTCGTATGTAAGGAAATTTAAAAAATCTTTACAAAGGTAGTATCTTATGTAAAGAAAAAAATAAAATCTTTACATATAAGATTTCTTATGTATAGAAAGCAGGAGAGTTACAGATTTGTTGGTAGAAAAATAAATAATTGAAAACCACAGTATAAAATAAAGATAGAATTAGAAAAACAAGCGGATGGTATAAAAGGTTATCTCCAATGGTGCAGATTAAGCGGGCAAAATCTTTTTGTGCATTTCCAGACAAGTGGGGCATGTGTTGATTTGATGTTAATTATATCATAAGAAGTGATATAATTATTAATAAATACAAAAAGCATGTAAAACCGGGATTAGAAGCTGAAGGCTGAAAGCATAAAGCTAAAGGTTGTTAATATTGTAAGAAATAAGGAGCACAGGGTGGAACTGTTTCTATTAAGGATGGTAGTGTTACAGATTTGTTGGCTTATAGAGGCTTAAGGCAGAAAGCAAAAAGCTAAAAGCAGCCAGTATGGTGATATATTTAAATGATGGTTGGTTTTGTAATTTGTTATTATGGAATGTATAGTATGTAAAAACGAATGTATAAAATGGGGTAAGAGTAATGGAAAACAACGTTACACAGATGCAGGCAATGTAGTAAAACGTGTTGTAATGGCTATAGCTATAAACATACCATCCACAAGCTAACCAACAGATAACCTCCAATGACGCAAGAATGAGGGGGGCATTATGCACAAGGCTTTCTGGCCTCTTGAGCGGCCAGCTCAAGTTACTTTTTCCTACAGCTGAAAAAGTAACCAAAAAAGCCGCGGCTAGCAGAATATTTGTCGCTACAGCACAATAAATCTTTTGAGGTCATTATTTACTTTCATACTCATTATTGTTATAGAGCATGAATTTTGTTTTTGCCTTTCCACACAGTCTTTTCTGCCCTAAGCGGGCAAGGCTTTCATTCTTTTTCTTGATAAAAAGAACCAAAAATCAAGGCTGTCATCTTTTTGAAGCGCATACCGCTCAATAAATCTTTATCCGCAATCCTAAGTGGTGTGAACGTTAATGCAAGTCCGAGAGTTTCTGCAACACCCGACGGATTGCCTCCCGATACTACAAACCTGAAGGGGTTCTGCATAAGATTTATTGGCTCCTGCTATCAAAAAGATAAAGGCCGGTCGCATAGTGGGAATGTATAGGCGATAAAGCATAATGGTTAATGTTTTAAGCTATAAAATAGCATGTAATTATGTGATGACCTCTATAAATCTTTATCTGCAATCCTAAGAGGTGTGCGATTATATTGCTTAATGAACGAGATTGCAACACCCGACGGATTGCTTTCCGTCTGTGCTATTTGAAAGGACAGAGCACAATATTTATTGGCTTCCGTTTCCAAATCTTCAGATGCCGGGATTTGCATAGTGGCTTTGCTTGTCTGATATGGGAAATTGAGGCTAAAGGCTGTTAATATTGTAAGAAATAAGGAGCACAAAGTGGAACTCTCCACTGGTTTCAGAATTCGCTTGTGGCGGTCTCTGAAATCTTTAGTTTGAAAACAGAGGCCTGTGTCGAGTAAGTGGCAGTAGTATAGAATAAATTGAAATACAAACATTTCGGACGGAGTCCTTGGTTTTAAAAGGTTATCCAATGACACAGTTTGAGTTACACTCCCGAAAATATAGATAAGTAAGTAGTCAAAATGTTTCTTATGTCTTATGAGCAGTATTTTGACTAAGTTCATCCTGAGCCTGACGAAAGGCTCAGAATGAGGTTTGTTGTTTATGCTATTAAATACAGCTACTCACTTCGTTTTAAGCCAAATTTCTCAATTTTACTGTATAGGTGGCTTCTTTGGATGTCGATATCTTCTGCTGTTTTAGATACATTCCAGTTGTTTTTCTCCAACTTAAATTTAATGTATTCTCTTTCTGCATAATCTTTATAATCCTGAAAGTTAGAGAAGCTGTCGAAGTCCAGTCCTGCGGTAGTGCTGGTGTTGATGGGCTCGTACAGACTTCCACTAGGATTGGAGTAAGCTTTTACATCATCTTCAGTAATGAGTTTATCGCTTAAGATAATCAGCCTTTCTATCACATTTCTTAGCTCTCTGATATTACCACTCCAGGGGAGTTGTTTTAGTGCTTCGTGAGCATTTGTTGCAAACTGTTTTACCGGCATGCCATAATCGGAGCATATTTCCTGACAAAAGGTTTCGGACAGGAGAGGGATATCGCTTTTTCTATCAGAGAGTGGGGGTACATGTATGTTAATGACATTGAGGCGATGGTACAAATCCATTCTGAAATTGCCATTGTCGATTTCTTTTAAAAGATCTTTGTTGGTGGCAGCAACAACTCTTACATTCACCTCAATTTCCTTTTCGCCTCCTACGCGGGTAATCTTGTTTTCCTGTAAAGCTCTTAATACTTTGGCCTGGGCGGATGCGCTCATGTCGCCTATCTCATCTAAAAACAAAGTACCACCATTGGCCTGTTCAAATTTACCTATACGTTGTTTTACTGCGGAGGTAAAGGATCCTTTTTCGTGTCCAAATAATTCGGATTCAATTAATTCGGAAGGAATAGCTGCACAGTTTACTTCAATCAACGGGCCGTCTGCACGGTTAGATTTTTCGTGTAGCCACCTGGCTACCAGTTCTTTTCCACTACCGTTTGCACCGGTGACGAGAACCCGAGCTTCTGTAGGAGCTACTCTTTCTATAGTTTCCTTTATTTTAACGATGGATGATGACTCGCCCAGTATTTCCCGGGTTTTGGTTTTGCTGACTTTCTGTTTCAGGACTTTTGTCTCGCTAACCAATGACCCTCTGTCCAGCGCATTTCTTACTGTTATTAATAATCTGTTAAGATCAGGTGGTTTAGAAATGAAATCGAAGGCTCCTTTTTTAGAAGCTTCTACTGCTGTTTCTACTGTTCCGTGTCCGGATATCATAATAAAGGGAAGGTCGGGTTTTAGCTCCAGTCCTTTGGTGAGCACTTCCATACCATCCATTTTATTCATCTTGATATCGCATAGTACCAGGTCGAAGCTTTTTTTCTTGATCAGGTCTAAGCCATCTATACCATTGTCTACATCTTCTACTTCATAATTTTCATATTCGAGAATGTCTCTAAGGGTACTTCTTATAGCTCTTTCGTCATCAATAATTAGGATTTTTGCCATAGGTTTTGTTTTGCGTGATCAAAAGTGTCTACTAAAATATACAAAATATCTAAAAATAAAAAGGTCCTACAGTAAATGCAGGACCTTTTAGCTTGTAATAAAAGCAAATTTATAAGCCGGGTTCTGTATTCCTGTATTTCTACAGGAACCCTCTATCATTTATCTTGCCATAACATTGCTATTATGGTCTAACGACCTACCCTTCCCGATAGTTTTGCAACAGCAGAACGGGCCGCTCTGACGTTCGGGATTTATTTGGTCTTTCAACTCTTGAGGTTTACCACGATGCATGTCGCCATACAAAGTCGTGAGCTCTTACCTCACGTTTTCACCTTTACCTTAATTGCTTAAGGAAGTTTGTTTTCTGTAGCACTTTCTGTCGTCCTTTATTACTGTGACGCCTTCCCGTTAGGAAGCAAGATGCCCTGTGTTGCCCGGACTTTCCTCCATCCCGTTTAAAGGGGACAGCGATAGAGCAATTTGCCCTACAAATTTACAAACAATTATTTGCAAAATTTATTTAAGTTTTCTTCTACTTCTGTTACATCATATATGCCTTGCTGGTTTCCAAATGAATTGGTAATGTAAGTTAGTATTTTGGCTATATCTATAGCTGTCAAATGACTTTCTGCCGGCATAACGGAACTGTATTGCTCGCCGTTGACCATAATGGTGTCCTGAAGCCCGTATTTTATAATACAGGTTAGTTGTTTCCTGTTCTTTTGCAGAAAGGCTGTATCAGTAAGGGGAGGTATTAATCCTCTTAACCCGGTGCCGTCTGCCATGTGACAGCTTTGACAATGGTCTTTATAGAGTGTCATCCCGTCCGAATAATAGCGCTGATATTTTATTTCGTCCTCACTGCATGAGGATAGTACGGCAAAAGAAGCGATGATAAACAGAAGGCCTAATAAGAGCTTTTTCATATTTAAAGCTGATATTCTTTTAACAAGGTTCTGATGTCGTCCATCAAATTGTTTACTTCTTGCTCATCTGTCCCGTTATAGGCTCCCCTGATATGTCCCGATTTATCAACAAGGATAAAGTAACCGGAGTGCATAATGCCTCCCGGAGCTTTCTCGTCTTCTTCGGCAATGTTCATATAGCCTGTTTTGGCTAAATCGTACACTGTTTCCCGGTCGCCATATAAAAAGTGCCATTTATTGCCATCTACCCCCAGTTTTTCCTGAAATTTCTTAAGGACAGGAATGGTGTCGTGTTTAGGATCTATGGTATGGGACAGGAATGCCAACTGAGGCTCGTCCTTAAAGGTTTCATAAATACGTAACATCTGTTTTTTCATCACCGGGCAGATAGACGGGCAGGATGTAAAGAAGAAATCGGCTACGTATACTTTGCTGCCCATTGTTTGGTTGTCTATTACGGTGCTGTCCTGATCCAGGAAAGAGAAAGCAGGGATTTTCTGGTAAACGGTATCTACTACTGTTTTACCGTTTACTACCTTTTCTATAGCTTCGCGATGACCTAAATAGGGAAGTTTTTTTTCTTTATTGTTAGAGCAACTGGCTATGATTGCCGAGAGACCTAACCACAATAAAGCATGTTTCATAATTGTTGTTTGTATTTAGATGTGATTTCTTTGCTTTTGGATAAAGATTGCTCGAATAATGTTTGTACGGAATCAATAGCTATATGTTGTTTGCCTAAATATTCCATAACCTGTTCGTGAGACATTCCTTCATAGTCCGGGTTAAAGTTATGCATCCAGTCCATCATGGCATCGTCAGCTTCTTTTAATTTTCCTTTGAGACTGTCTATGGTTTTTTGCAATGCCAGTGTGTCTGCGTTGGGAATATTTTTAAAGTTGGCTTTTATCTCAGCTAAAGTAGTTTGACTTTCGTTAATTTCGTCCATTCTGGCCATAACTACATCATGTTGCGCCAAAACTTCGGCTTGTAATTTATCTTGTTTTGCTTTAGGGTTTTCGCAGGCGATGAAAAAGAGACCGGCCGGAAGTAGGAAAGCTAAGAGTTTTGTTTTCATGTGAATAATAGCGTTTTATAAGTTTTAAAAACAATCAATAATCACCCCTGATTAAAGGAAGTCAGTAACATTCAGAGAGCTTCAAATTTACATAAAATATCTGCATTAAGTATAAAAAATAGGATTTGCGGACTTTAATGTATGAACTTGACACTGGTTTGAGATTTGATTTGCTGATTATAGTAAAATCCAATGATTTAATGGTACAGATTGCATTGGAAAGAGATTATTTTATACATTTGTGGCGAAATGAAGTTTGTTACCACTATATTTCTGGCAATAGCTATTCTTTCGGCTAATTTTAGCAGGCTGTTTGTCTTTGCTGGTTTCGAGCTCAATAAAAATTACATTGCGGCGGTACTTTGTGAAAATAAAGATAAACCGCAAATGCATTGTAATGGTAAATGTTATCTTGCTAAAAAGCTTGAACAGGCTAAAGAAAAACAGAAGCAGCAAGAGAAAGAAAACCAAAAGAATGCTTTTCAAGAAGCGTTTTTTGAGGAACTGGCGGTATATGATTTCAAGATTAGTGTACCTAAGGTTCAAAATGCAACTATTCCACACTTTAAAGTTGTTGTAAAAAGTGTGTCTATTTTTCACCCTCCGCAGGTATAGTTTTTTTCTTTATTCCCCAAATACCATATCACATTCAGAGAAAAATTAATACCCCATTAAATGGGTAGTCCGATGTGGTTTATTGGGTTTTTCTAGTAAAATAATTATTTAATTACAAAGAATTAAGGTCAAAAGGCAAGTTTTGTCGGGAGGCGAGGTATTAGTCTGTTTGTTTACATGGGCTAAGGCTTCTCTGGCTAAAGAAACTTGTTTGGCTATACATAAAACGTTATGAAAAAAACTTTAATATACCTGTTTTCAGTATTGTTACTGACAACTTATGCCTGTAAAAAAGAAAAATCAGAAATTGACAGTACGGTTAAAGCTCCGTTAGAAATTGAATTTGATCATATTGTTGGAGGTAAGAAACTCACTTTAGGAGCAACTAACAAAAACTCTTTGAATCAGGATTTTACTATTGATATATTAAAATACTATATCAGTAATATCAAATTAAAAAATACTGAGGGAAAAGAGGTTGTTGTGCCGCAGGATGAGAGTTATTTCTTGGTAGATGCCAGTGAAAAGGAGTCTTGCTATGCACATGTAAAGATTCCGGAGGGAGATTATACTGAGTTAAGCTTTGTTTTGGGTGTTGACAGTTTAAGAAATACTAAACCCGTTGAAGAGAGAACAGGGGATTTAGATCCTGCAAATGGGATGTATTGGACTTGGAATTCGGGATATATTTTTTTTAAGATGGAAGGTTTATCTTCATTAATTACAAGTGCTGATAAAACATATAGATTGCATATAGGTGGATATGGAGGATATGATACACCAACTATTAATAATATACGAACAATTACTTTGGATTTAACTGCCAGAGGTGTAGCTAAAGTAAGGGCTGATAGGAAAGCTAATATCCATTTGCTTGTTGATTTACAGAAAGCGATTGAGGGTGATTATGTGGTTGATTTTTCTGGCGATTCTAAAAAAGTGAATATTATGTCTCCAACAGCAGGAACACCGATTGCTGATAATTATGTAAACATGTTTACTCATGATCATTCTCATTAAAAGGTCAGTTTATGAAAAAGAAATATTGGACGGTTTTAGCCACAATCCTTCTTTTTGTAATTGCCTGTTCAAAAAAGGATGATATTGAACAAAAGATAGAAGAAACGTTTCCGGGGTTTAAAATACCCGGGAACTTTCCTAAGGTTGTTTACAAATTAGAAAATAATCCTATTACTGAGGATGGTTTTCGCTTAGGCAAGGCACTTTTTAATGAAGGACAGCTTTCCAGGGATGGAACCATTTCCTGTGCTTCTTGTCATATACAGGCTTCTGCTTTTACGCATCATGGACACGATGTCAGTCATGGAATAGAAGATAGGTTGGGAACGCGTAATTCTCCACCTATTATGAATTTAGCGTGGCGTAAAAGCTTTATGTGGGATGGTGGTATTTTAGATCTGGATTTTCAGCCATTTGCTCCTATTACAGCTCACGAAGAGATGGATGAAGATGTTAATCATGTATTGCAGAAGTTGAGAAATACCAGCAAGTACCCTGTTCTATTTAAATCAGCGTTTGGGTCAGAAGAAATTAACTCTGCCAGGATGATGAAAGCTCTTTCTCAATTTATGCTTATGTGCATTAGTGCCAATGCTAAATACGATAAAGTTATGCGTGGAGAAGAGGGGACAGCTTTTACCGAGATAGAACAGAGAGGGTATTTGTTGTTTAAACAAAAATGTGCAGCATGCCATAGTGAACCCTTGTTTACCGATGAAAGCCTGCGGAATAATGGAATTGGTGTAAATGTTTATGGAGATGAAGGACGGTTTAAGGTTACGGAAAACCCGGACGATCTGTATCGTTTTAAGGTGCCTTCTTTAAGGAACCTGAAATATACACCGCCGTATATGCATGATGGTTCTTTTTATACTTTGAAGGCCGTGCTGGATCACTACAGTAGAAATGTAGAGGATATGCCTACTTTAGATCCATTGCTTAAACAGAATGGAAAGTTGGGAATAGCGTTGAGCGAACAGGAGAAGTTGGATTTGCTGGCATTTTTAGAAACATTGAATGACGAAAGTTTTATCAGAAGTAAATTGCTTTCACTTTAAAAACTAAGAAATGAATAAAAAAATAATCCTTTTATTGGTATTCTTTGCCATACAATTGGGCGCTAAAGCTTGTGATATTTGTGGTTGTGGAGTGGGAAGTTATTATCTGGGGATTTTACCGGAGTTTAATAAGAAATTTGTTGGACTCCGTTACCAGCATAAGCAATTGCAGACGCATTTAGGTCCGGGGGCTGAAAGAACTCCTTTAACGGAGAATGAGACTTATCAGACTGCTGAGGTTTGGGGAGGCTGGAATATTGGAAATAAGTTCAGGGTTCTGGCTTTTTTACCCTATAACTTTAATCGTAGAGAATCTCAGGAAGGCGTAGGGCAGAAAAATGGGTTGGGAGATATAGCCCTGATGGGGTATTATAAAATGTTTGATGGTAAAAATACTCTTAACGAGAAGCTTTTAGTACAATCGTTATGGGTTGGTGCAGGTATAAAAGTACCTACGGGAAAATATAATGCGGCAGATGCGGATGTAGCTAATAACTCGCCCAATAATTTTCAATTGGGGACAGCGAGTACAGATTTTACTATTAATGCTGCTTATGATATCAGACTGATGGATTTAGGGCTAAACCTGAATGCCAATTATAAAATGAATACCGAGAACAAATATCATTATCGTTATGGAAATAAGTTAAGCGTTAACGGATTATTGTACCACAAATTTAAAGTAGGGAAAATGGCAAGTATTTCGCCTAATGCAGGTGTGCTGTATGAAACTTCTGCTAAAGATGTGGAAAATAATAAATATGATGTGGATGCTTCCGGAGGCTATTCTACCGCAGGTATTGTGGGGTTTGAAGCCATTAGACAGCGAGTTTCTATAGGGGCAAATTATCAGCATGTTTTTGCTCAGAATCTGGCAGAAGGAAGAGCAAAAGCAGGAGATAGGATTTTGGTACATTTATCCTATGCTTTTTAAGTTATCTTAAGTAAATAAAATGAGAGAAAGAGACTGTATCAGATTGTTGTTTTGTTAGGTTGAGCATTTCGATGGACTTCATACAAACTGAGTCGAATCCTTTTTAGTACCATTGAGGATATATTTCGATGCTGTTCAATATGACGATTTTCATTGCTGATACAGTCTCTTATAGTTTTCCGGCCATCCCAATAGCCCAGAAAATGGCTAACATTAAAATTCGAAAAAAAGAAGGAGAAAATAACCGATAAACAATACCTTTAGTCCTGGAAACTTAAAATAATCCCTTCATCATTATCAGTTTTAGTAATTATATAGCTGGTCTATCCGATTAGGGGGGAACTTAATATTATTAAAATGAAAGGTATTTATATTCATATTTTAGCGGTTACTGTACTTTTTTTAAAACTATCTGATATTAGGGCTCAGGAATTTAAACGTAATGATATCACAGGTTATACACAAGGGACTACTTATAGTATTATTCAGTATACTACTGGAAAAGCGGTAGAGCAGCGGGAAATAGATAGTGTTTTAAAAGTTATAGACCTGTCTATGTCTATTTATATCCCCAACTCTACTATTAGTAAGTTTAACGAATATGCCACAGATGAGATAATACTGGATGAGCATTTCAAAAAAGTAGTAGAAACGTCTTTTGAGATTTATAAAGACAGTAAAGGTATTTTTGATTTGACCGTACAACCTCTGGTTCAGATGTGGGGATTTGGAGCGAAAAAAATAACCGTATTACCGACCAAAAAACAAATAGATAGCGTAAGGCAATATGTAGGAATGGATAAACTGAAACTAGAAGGAAACAAGCTGATTAAACTGAAAAAAGGCATTAAGGTGGATGTGAATGGTATAGCACAGGGATATTCAGTAGATGTGCTGGCTGATTATCTGGAAGTTAAAGGTGTAAATGCCTATTTAGTTGAAGTTGGTGGAGAGCTAAGAATAAAGGGGCCCAAGCCAGATGGTGAACCCTTTAAGATTGGTGTAGAAAAACCAACGGAAGATATAGGAATGCAGCAACAGGATATGCAGGAAATAATAGCTATCAATAAAGGAGCGGTAACCACTGCCGGGAATTACCGTAAATACCAAAAAAGTAAGGATAAGAAAATATCACATCATATAGATCCTAAAACGGGCTATCCGTATCAGGGACAGATTATTAGCGCTACAGTTTATACAGAAAAAGCATTGATGGCTGATGGTTATGATAATGTTTTTATGGCTATGACTCCTGCTAAAGCTATTAAATATGCCAATAAACGGAATATGCAGCTTTACCTTATTTATAGGGATAAACATGGTAAAGTACTTACTAAATATACCGATGGTTTTTTGCAACTTGACAAACCTCAGACATAAAAAATAAGTTACATAACTTTTGCACTAATTAAAAAAAATTACCTTTGCGCCTTGGTTGAAATCGGCCAAAATAAACATATAACAAAGAAAAACTACCTTCTTGAAAAAGTACGGTGGTAGGCGATAAAAGTGATGCAGCACTCAGAATTTTATTATTCCCTTTTAGATAGATTAAGTATAGTTGCGGTAACAGACAGGAGTGGTCGGATTATTCATGCTAATGATAAATTCTGCGAAATATCTAAATACAGCAGAGAAGAGCTGATAGGTAATACGCATTCTATTATCAATTCTAAATATCATCCCAAAAGTTTTTTTATTGATTTGTGGAAAACGATATCATCAGGGAAAGTGTGGAGAGGTGAAATTAGGAATAGGGCTAAGGATGGCGAAATTTATTGGGTGGATACTTTTATTGTTCCCAAACCTGATGAAAATAATAAAATAGAGAGCTATTACTCTATACGAATAGATATTACGGAGAAGAAGCTTAAAGAACTGGAAGTTATACAGCAGAAAGACGATCTGGAGGAAATTGCGCAAATGCAGTCGCACCAGGTAAGGCGTCCGGTAGCTAATATTATAGGTTTGATGCATCTTTTTGATGAATCGAAACTGTCGGATGATAATGAGGAGCTTTTTCAAAAAATGAAAGAATCTGTAGAGGAGCTGGAAATTACAATTAGGGATATCGTGGAAAAAGCACATTAAAAATAGATTATCTTTGCACCATGTCTATACAAGCAGAAGATACTATTGTAGCATTGGCAACGCCGGTTGGTGCAGGGGCTATTGGAGTTATCAGATTATCGGGTCCAGATGCCATTAAGATTACCAATAAAGTATTTAAGGGAAAAGATTTAGAAGATCAGGATTCACATACTGTTCATTTTGGGACTATACGTGATGGGGATCTGATTATAGATGAGGTTTTGGTGAGTTTATTTGTCGCTCCAAAATCGTATACCAAAGAAAATATTGTTGAGATCAGCTGCCATGGCTCGTCTTATATCATCGAAAGTATTATTAAATTGATGATTAAGAACGGAGCAAGAGGGGCTAAGCCTGGTGAGTTTACATTAAGGGCTTTTCTTAACGGTGGATTGGATCTTTCGCAGGCAGAAGCCGTTGCAGATCTGATAGCTTCCAGTTCCGAAACTTCTCATCAATTGGCTATGAAGCAAATGCGGGGAGGTTTTTCTCATGAACTTAAGAACCTACGTGATCAGCTGATTCATTTTGCCTCCATGATTGAACTGGAATTGGATTTCTCTGAAGAAGATGTGGAATTTGCCAATCGCGATCAGTTAAAACAGCTGATTTTGGATATTCAGAAAGTACTGGATAAGTTAATTATTTCTTTTGATCAGGGTAATGTGCTTAAAAATGGGGTTCCGGTAGTTATTGCCGGAAAACCTAATGTCGGGAAATCAACTTTGTTAAATGCTCTTCTTAATGAAGAAAGAGCTATTGTTTCTGATATTGCCGGAACAACCCGTGATACTATAGAGGACGAAATTAATGTCAAGGGAGTTATTTTCCGTTTTATTGATACAGCGGGGATACGCGAAACAGAGGATGTTATAGAAGCCAAAGGTGTGGAACGTACTTTGGAAAAAATAAAACAGGCAAGACTTTTAGTGTATCTGTCCGATCCTATGCAGGATGACTTTGCTGCAGTTAAAGAACAATTGGAGGAGGTTAGGAATTATCAGATTCCTTATCTGTTGGTGGTTAATAAAAAAGATTTGTTAAGTCGGGAACAGTTTGATGCTTATAGCGCTTTAGACCCCTTATTTATCTCAGCTAAAAATAACGATGGGGTTGAAGAGTTGAAAGACAGATTATTGGAAATTGTTAATCTCGCTAATTTAAATTCTGAAGATGTGATGGTTAGCAATATCCGACATGTAGAAGCTCTGCAAAAAACCAGTGAAGCCCTAATAAGGGTATTGTACGGAATAGATAATCCTGTTGCTTCTGATTTTTTGGCTATGGATATCAGACAATCATTATATCATTTAGGGGAGATTACGGGTGAAGTTACTACTGATGATTTGCTGGATAATATATTTAGTAAGTTTTGTATCGGGAAATAGTTTATTTGCATTTTATATATAAATCCTTGTTTATTGTAGTGTAGGCAAGGATTTCATTTTCTTATTACTTCTTATATTTCTCTTTGTTAGACTATTTTACTTTACAAATTTCAGACTATTTTATTTTCGTCTGAAATTTGTCTGAAATTCAAAAATCCTAAAACTCTATTTGCTTTCTTTTTGTTTCTTTTGTTTTTGGTTTAAGTTGTTGATGACTAATGTTTTACGGTGTAATTTCGTAATGGAATACGAGAACGATATACCTTTACATTTAAATAAAATTATTAAAATGGCATCAATAAAAATAATAACCAGACCCCTTAAAAACAACAAACTAAGATTAGTATTACAAGTTTATGAGAAAGGTATTACCAGACACGAAAAATTAGATAAACTATTTATTTATGAAAAGCCAACCAATCGCATAGAGAAAAATCATAATAGCGAAACAATGGCATTGGCAAATTCCATATTAGCCAAGAGGATATTGGAAGCTCAAAGTAATAGTTATAATATGCATACAGGCTTTAAATCTCAAGGGAGTTTTTTAGATTATTTTAAAAAGTTAGTTAAAGAAAGAAGAGGTTCGTTAGGCAATCATGGCAATTGGCAAAGTGCATATAAGCATTTGTTGGAGTTTGTCGATGGAAAAGATGTAAAGTTCTGCGACTGTAACGATGAGTTTTTAAAGCAGTTTAAAAAATTTCTAATCGAAGAGAAGATAACAAAAAGCGAGACAAGACTATCTAATAATTCCGCACTTTCATATTTTAATAAAGTAAAAGCGGCATTAAACCAAGCTCATAATGAACAAATAATAATAGATAATCCAGGTCGAAGAGTAAAAGGTATTAAACAGGAGGAAGTTCAGCGGGAATATTTATTACATGAAGAGTTAAAGGTTTTAAGTACAACTGATTGCGAAGTGCCCCTCCTTAAAACTGCATTTTTGTTTAGTTGTATTACTGGATTACGATGGAGTGATATTAATAAGCTCAAGTGGAGTGAGATAGTCTATTCAGATCTTGAAAAGCAATGGAAGATTCATTTTAAGCAAAAGAAAACTAAAAATATGCAATATCATCCTATTTCTGATGAAGCATATAATATGCTTGGAGAATGTACAAATAAGGAAGAACGAGTGTTTAAAGGATTAAAATATAGTGCGTGGAATAACCACAAATTGGCAGAATGGGTATGGAAGGATGCAGGAATTAAAAAGAAAATAACTTTTCATTGCGCAAGACATACCTATGCTACCTTATTAATTTCTTCTGGTGGAGATATATATACTATATCCAATCTTTTAGGACATCAAAATTTAAAAACAACACAGATTTATACAAAAATTATTAATATTAAGAAAAATGAAACTGTAAGTTTGATTCCACCAATAAGTATATAAATTATGGAAACGAAAATCATAGATAAAATTGCATTATTATTTAGAGCTTCTAAAAAGAAATATAAAAGAGTCAAAGATAAGTATAGTACTGATTTTATCTATGATTTTAAGATTGAACAAGCAGAATTTTTCAATGATAATCCATCTGGATTACGCTGGTTAATTACATTATATATTAGTTGGAAAAAGAATGGCACCCTTCCTGAAGAAGTAAAATCGAATATATATTTAGGATCTTATGAATCTTATCAAAATTATGTAAAGAGTGTTTTTGGTCTTCAACATAAATTTATATCCGAGTTCAAAGAAGCAATGGAAATGTATTTTCAAGATCCGGAAAAGTCCAAAGATTTAATCGAACGATTAGATGAAGGAGTTGAATTGAATAGGGAACAATTTCTATTGGCAGTTGAATTGTACTATATTTTTATTTATGAAATTATAGAGCTTTATGTCAATGATAATTTTCTTGAATATAAAACTCTCCTAATTAACCCGTTGCCTGAAATAAAAAATAGCACAAAAGTAGGTGTTAATATAAGACCTGAAGTGACTAAAATACAAATGAGAGATTTATGTGATGAACAGATAAAAAAACTCTATATAGGACTCTTAAAAGAGAAATTTATAGATGAAAGAACTTCCTATATTTCTTTCAGACGAATTCTCATTCCAAAGGGCATTAAAGATGAGGATAAGATTATTTGGATTGATATAGCAGATAATAAAATGGTTAATAAAGTTACACTATTGGAATTTGTGTCACTTTTAATTGATGAAAAAAGCGTTCAAAATAAATTTATTATTAATTATTGTAAGATTTATTCGTTAAAAGAAGGAGAGAAAACTATTCCACGTACCAGTTTACAAAATAGCCGAAGACATTTTGAGAATAAAATTGAAAAGAATTCCAAAAGAGAAAAAATTAGGGGCCTAATAGCCAATGTGTTAATGTAGTTTTTTGTGCTAAGACCTACACATCGTGTAGGTGTTGGTCTGTTTTTAGTCATCGCTTTTTAAGACTTTTGAATCATGATTTTAGGGACTAAAATTAGAATCGAAATATTTAAAAATATGAACATTACAGAACAAAAAACACTTAAAAGAATAGAAGCCTTGCTTCTAAACCAAAAGCCAATTCTTAATATCGAAGAATTCTGTCGCTATACCGGATTTTCCAAATCCTTTGCTTATAAACTAACAAGCACTAAGCGGATTCAGTTCAGCTGTCCCAATGGCAAGCTAATCTTTTTCAAAAAAACTGATGTGGATGCTTTTCTACTTAGTAATCCCATGTCAAGTATGGAAGATATAGAGCAACAGTCGATAGATTATGTTAATAAAACATCAAGTTTGGAGGGACTGAAATGAAAGAGATAGATGCATATTATAAATTTCAAATTAGTTCAATAGACGAAAAAGAAAAATACAAAATTTCCCCTCTGTTTAAGGAGGGGAATGATAAAGTTCTAAATCAGCTATTTGAAAATTATGAAAAAGTCATAATGCATAAGGTGGGACCAATTCTTGACATGGATAATTATATTCATTTTAGCGTAAATACAGCTTTTGGCAAAGACGATAAGTTGAACCTGCTCTTCATTTATAGTTCAATATACCCTTACGGTATATTAAAGTACTCGGGCAATAAAGATGTTGTTCTATTTAAAATTACGAATGATGATACTTTTGAAGTATTTGTTTTTAAAAACAAAGCAGGGAACTCTCTTAATTATCTGCAATTAATGGTTGACAATGATCTGCCATTCATAGATATGCAGATTGCCTCATAAGGCTTTATATAAACAAATAATTTATAACAAAAAGTTATATAATGATAGATACCATAATAATAAAAATAGCATCAGAAAAACTTCCTGAAAACTATAATGAACTATTAGATGAAATGCTGATTAATAAAGAAAAGTCTTATAAAGAATCAAGAGGAGAAGTGTTAAGAGGTAATTATAAAAACTTTCATATAAAATTAAATAGGAGTGGGCTTCTTATAGCAGGAAGCCTTACTAACTATACCTTAGGTACTAATTTAAAAACAGCATTCAAAGAACAGTTGAAAGAAGCAATTTGTAAGTTAGGAAAAGAACTTGCATTAGATTTACTAAAAGATGGGAGAGTTCTGAGGTTAGATATAGCAACAAATATAATTACGAAGCTCCCAGTTGAAGAATATTATAAAACATTTGAGAACCTCGCAAGAACCAACAGGTTGGAACAACCTAATGGGCTTCTATTTAAGAATACAAATAGAAGTGTTCTGTTTTATGGAAAAATAGCTCAATTACGGAAAGATAAGATACCTATTGAATCAATTATGAAAGATAAGAATGTGTTGCGGTATGAGTATCGATTTAGTAATCATAGCGCTCTATGCCGTTTTCTTAAAATAGAGGAAGTCAATGTTCAATCTGTATTTCAGCATTATACCAAGATTATAGATAATTGGTTGAAAAATTTCTTAGCAATAACAAAGACAAACAAAGTAAAGAGGTTTAACAAAGATACCTTTTTGATTAGAGGTATCTTTATTAAACAGCTACAGAGGTTAGGTTTAGAATCGTTAGGCGGTGCAAAAAGTGTTTTGGAGATGATTGATAATGCTAAAAGAGAGGGGGCATTCAGGAAATACCCAAACGAAATATCAAATATAAGGAAGAAGGTAAAATCATTGCTGGAAAATCCGTCTTTAATTGATGTTGTAGAAGTGGGAAAGGAACTACAGCGAAAAATTGAAATGCTTCATTTTTATGTCATTGCTATAGATGAAAAACCAAGTTTTAACCCATAAATGAGAGAATTATTAGACGAATTTCTTTAATAAGCTGATATACAGTAGGAGAGACTTTTTGAATGAAAAAGTAACTGTTTTATACAGATGAAAGACTCTGTTTATAAGCTCAAGTTTGTAAACAGAGTCTTTCTATAGATCTTATATAAGTCTCTTTTAAAAGTGTTCTAATTCAATCTTTCAAGGAATAAAGGCTTATTTCGTAGTTGATCAGTTATAATCTCGAAATCTCCAAAAGTATTGATCTGACCAATAATATCTTTTCCATCTAAATAACGAAGAGCTAATAGGCTTATATTATCATTATAATTAACATTTATTGAAGATATTTCAAAGCCAGTCAGAGAAGTGTTATTGTGTTTTACAATAGTATTGTTTTCAAATGTATATTTATATATTTCATTGTTTTTGGTTATAAAATATAAGCCAGTTTTAGATTTACCTATTGGTTTAAATTGACTTACGTCTATATTCGGTATCGTTTTAACATTATAAATGATTTGATTTGTTGTTTCATTAAAGGTCCAAATGTCAATATAAAGAGTTTCTAAATATCCTCTTAAGGAAATAAATATTAATTCGTTACCTTTAAAAAATCTCATATACTCCCATTTAGAGGCTGTTCTACAGCTGTTCGGATAATAATCCATGCAATTTGCCCCTGTCCATACCTTAGTTTGTTTATTCCCATTTTCAGTATCAATAATAGAAATATATGGTAAAGCTTTATCGTATCCGGATATGTATAGCTTTCCATTATTTCCAGTCCAGAACTCATTTACAAATGTGCTTTTTAAATCCAAAGGAATACCCCCTTGTATAAATGCAATTTCTCCAGATATAGATTTAAGTCTATATGGATCATTTTCGTTAATTGAATATGCTATATTTCCAAATTTATCCACTGTTGCATCTATGATATTTTGGCTATTTGGAAGATAATCCTCTTTTAATAGTTTATCAGGTGTTTTTAATGATAATTTAGTTATACTTTTTCTGCCATTATAAATACTTCTATAGAAGATATTGCTGTCTTTATCGAAAAATATACTCGGCCTATAGAGTTGAGAATTGAAAGAATGTGATTCTGTATCAAAATCAAAGTTACCAAAGTCGAAAATGGCGCCATCGCTTCTTCTGACTAAAATAGAAGATATGTTCTTTGAGGTGTAGACTTCATTCTGATAAATGGAAAATGAGAAAGAACCATATAAGACCATATAGTTCTCACTAAGCTTTATCATTTTGTCAACTTTTATATGTCCTTGACTTTTATTGGATGATGTACCGTCTTCATTACTGTAAAATACATCTTTAATATTTCCGTCATTAGTTATTTTTTTAAGATTGGTGCTATCGCTTGTGTTTTCTGCATTTGTAATAATCAAACTTTGTGCATTTTTAATGTCTATAGCAGAGATAGCCTTCTTCTTAACAGCATCGATAGTATTTACTTCTTCTTTTATAGCTTCATTTTTTCCTTTGCAGGAAAGCATGAAAACTGTAGCTGTGAGAAAAAAGCAGAATGCTATTTTAGTTGTTGAAAGTTTTTGAAGTTCAGATGTAATTGAGTTGTTCATAACTGTTATTAATATTAAAATTTTAAATGAATGTTGTTTTTTAAATAGCTTATAATTAGTTTTTTATTGTTGTTTTTGGCTTGTTGTTGAATCTTAAGGTGTAACTGCTTTTATAAAAATGGTATCTATTATCTGTTTTTTTGAAGTGCAAAGTGCCATTTTCATCTACTGTAGTTTCTAATTTTTTTTCGCTGGCTTTAGCATGTCAATATAGATTTGGGCTAACGATGGAAGTTGACTGGCTTTTCTTACTCTTTCTTTTGCTTCTTCAGTTTCAATGATTTCGACGATAGAAGTTTTGTAGAAGATTTCATTGGTGTTTGATTTTAATTCACCTGTACTATCATCTTTTGTAAAAGAGACATGCATGTTTAAGTCTGGAATTGATAATATTCCATTACTATAGTTATAGTTTATTATCCTAGATGTTTTGTTTATAGAACTGTCATTCTTGTAGGTCATCAGTTCTCCAAATTGAGAAAAAAGTGTTCGTTTAGCTTCTAAAGTATTATCAGAAATAAAGTGTAATTCTACTTCGTGTAAGCTTGCTATATAGCCTTTTAATTCACAAGTTATTAAGTAATACTTTTTACCTCGCCAAGGATTGTTGGAACAGGAAGTTAAAATGATGAAGGTTGAAAATAGTAAATAAATGGATTTTTTCATTTGTATAAAATTTAGGGTTATTAAAAATAAAAAGGCCTGAACCAGTCCGCTTTCGTATCTAAGGTGGTCGAATACCCGGTACTACAAAGCAGGATAAGGTCCAGGCTTTACCCTGAACACTTAACCAAACTTCCCTGTAGTACCTTAAAATTTTCGACCTTTTAGATACAGGAGCAGTTTTGCTAAATGCAAATGTTATACGTTATGTTTTACTTTCTTTAGTTCATTTTCAATCAAAAATTAATCCCAAAGTTAAGAGAAATACTTTTAGTATTTAGACGATTAATAAAATATTTAGTTATTTCATATTATATAAGATTATGAGTCCGCTTCTTCTATCTTACTAAGCCAAAATTGATAAATACATAGAGGTTCGTAGGATTCGGTTGGGAACATAGGTTTTACGAACTCAATTATCTCGGCTGTTACCATTTGAGGTAAAGACATAAACCAATTGATTTTTAAGTTTATTAGTGTAATCCAAGCATCTCTTAAATTCAAGAACGTAAACTCTACGTTATCATAATCACATACTTTTAGTTTATAAATAGAAGCTCCAAATAAATCAAGTTTGGTAATTGAGTATTCGTGAGTGAGACCGCTTATTTGAAAGACTATATTCATCTTGTAAAATTCATTCTTTTTACTATTAATGAAAACATGGTAGTTTTTAGTTGACAAATAACCTGCGTTTTATTTAATAATACCTTATCATAAATTTCGTTATCAGCATTAAATCTATTCCCTGTCTGCTTTAACGTGGAAAATCGATTATTTTTACTTTATGTGTTGAATTAATCCACGCACTATAATTATAACAAAAACTATTTTTTTAATATTGTTAGCTATCTCTTTTATACGAATTAAGTGCTAATTTAGTTGTTGTATTTATTGTTAGGAATGATTTTATTTATATAATTAAATTATATAGCTTGGTGTTATTGTTTTATAAAGTTTGTATTCAGTTTTAATGTCAAAAAATTATCAAAATTTTAAAAAGTTATTATTTAATCCGAAAATTAAAAAGAAAGATCTGTTCGAAGAACTTAAAGTAAGCTATAATTTTGAGGAGCAACAATCTGTTTTGAACCATTTACCAAGGACTTTCTTTTCATTTGTTACTGAAAATGGTTTAATGAAGGAAAAGGAGTCTCTAGGTTCTGGAATTCGTATTCCGAATTATAGTTTAGAGATTAACATTAATTGGTATTGTCAACAAATCAAATGTTATCAGAATCAAATTAATGATTTTTTAGTTCTTCGTGAGGAATATGAAAAAAAATTTCTGCTAGGTAAGTATACAGAATCAAGCGAGACTTTATTAAAGGTAAGTGATTCTATAAGTCATTCATTCTGGTCAATAGAGAATGAATTTTTGCAAGTTCAATTTGAAAAAGGATTAGAGCATAATTTTAAGCTGTTAAATGCTTGCCAACAAATAAATGTTAATGACCCATCTTTTTATTTTCTTCTACATTTTTTTAGTGCTAAGGTAGAGGAGGATATGTCTTATTTTAATTATGAGATGTCTTTAAATAATTCTTTTGGTCCAGTTCCTCAACATTATATCAATTTCTTTAATTATCGTTTAAATCCGCTGAGTCTTAATTTTTGGAATTTTAATGATCTATTTAAAATAACTTTTAATTACTCAATATTAGACAAATATATTCTTTTACGTGATGTTTTAGTTCAATTGTGTAGTGACGAGAGAAGTAAAGAAGAGAAAATTATTTGTCTTGAACGATGTCGTTTCCTCTGTAAATTTGTAAATGACCCATTATTATTAAAAATAATTATGGTACTCGAAGATGGAGAAGATTTCACCCAACTAATCGATATAAAAAAATGTGACATAATAGATAACTATACTAAAGGGGAATACAATGAAGCAATTGTACTTTCAAGAGCTTATTTGTTAGACAAGCCCAATGATTTTAGTATACTTGAATTATATGTTAAATCTCATATTTATTTAAATATTGAGTTAGAACAAATTTCTACTAAATCATGCTTCTTAGATACTACATCAAAGTTAATATATAGTTATTTAAGAAAACTAGGGGATCCAAATGAATCTTTTGTTGATTTATTAACCCAAGCAAATTCAATTTCAAATTTTGATTTTTCTAAAGAAATTATTTCGTTTTTAGACAGAAATATTAAAAATGAATATTTTGATGAAAATAGAATAGGTTTCTTTTATTCTAAAAACTTAAATCCACTACATTATACTATTTTTAAAAACGAAACGAAACGCACCAGATTTTTCTCTAGTTTCAATACTCAAACATCAATAACTCTTGATTTTTTCGAAATGGTTAATGGGGCTATTGATAAAGAAAAGTTTAAGGGAGTTATTCCAGAGTATAGGATATGTTTTTATACAGCCATAACACATTTTTTAAGAGGTGAATTTGAAATAGCTAAAATTGATCTTGAACAGATTTTAAAACAAAATACTCACGTTGGTTTTTTCTTTGAATTAGTTGTAGATTGCTTATTTAAATGTTATGTAGCTCTAGGAGAAATAGACTCTGCTATTGACTTATATGTTCATACTTATATTACAAACGAAATATTAGTTTCAAGAATTGATAGTAGTAAAGCAATTGAGTCAATAATTAAACAACGATTTAGAAATGTAAATCATAATAATGTCAATTTTCCAGTATTTGTTTATATTACATTTAATGAGACTCATACAAAATTTATTGCTTATGATCTCTATATGAGGGCTGTTAAAGCTAATAGACCCACAGAACTTTTTAATATTATAGAAAAACCTACCAATGCCGAAATACTTTTCTTACGAATCGTGGCAACCTCCAAGATAATATCAAGAAAAGTTATGGTATTTAAAAATTCTCTGCAGGTTATAAAAGAGAGAATTGAGATATGTCAAGCCTTATCAAAAATTGATACTCCAAATATTGAAGATTACAATAATGAAATTTCCGAACTCACAAAACGCTTGAGTGTGCAACAGAGAATTAAAGAAATAGATCAGAGTATGATTTATGTAGATGAAAGCGGAATTGTAGGGCATGAACTCGGTGAAATAAATAAAGGATTTAATCGCTTTAGAAGTATTGCGGAATTATTGAATCTCAATAAGATAGATACAACAGGTATTAGCTATGATGCTTTAATTGAACTTTTAATAGGAAATATTGATAAGGACACATATAAAAAATCCATTAGGAAGGCAGATATTCATTTTGAACATTTTATTCAGCTATTTATTCAAATTAGGGATAAGTTTTTATTTAGTAATTATTATGGTCTTGATTACTATTTGAGCCAAAGAATTAGACACGGTACTATTATAGGACAATTAAGAAGGCAATTTCAAGAATTAAATTTAGTCACATCAAGAAGTTCTGAAGATGGTGACTATTTGCCAAATAAATATTGGTCTGAGACTCAACTTGGATTAGATATGAATGTGAAAGATGAATTCGAGTTGCGTATGGCTCAATTCTCAGAAAATATTGATGCACTTATAACTGAATTAAAAGACAGATATGTACAGATTAAAACAGAGGATGCTAAGACAGAACAATCTGGTTGGTTTAATTACATGTATATTCCTAATTGGCACAAAGATGAGTTGTATTCTTTATTTATATCAAAAATTCAATTTATCACAGATTTTAATGAATTTACTAATAGTGTTTTTGACATACTATGGGATATGACGGCACAAAATCTTAAACGTATAAGGACTGCTATAGATCAACAAGTTAAAACAATGTTGATTAATCATTTAGATGAACTCGAATCAGATTTAATGATTATTCTTAAAGATTCGCAACCTGGTAAAATAATGAAAAGCATCGCAGATTGTAGAACTAATGTACAATCCGATGTGGATACGGTAATAAGATGGTTTAATAGGAGTAAAAATGATGAAATTGATTTTACTATTGCAGATGCATTTAATACCAGCTTAACAATAGTGAATAATATAAATAGCCCTTTTCTTATTCAATTTAATGAAAAACTTGAAACTGAAACTTTCTTTAAAGGGGCTTATTTTACTCATTTTGTTGATCTATTGAAGATTTTTATTACTAATATATTTAACTATTTCAAAGATCATGAAATGTTATATCATAGAGCTGATATACAATTTCATTTAGAGGAAGGAATTCTTGTAATTGATTTTAATAATGCTTTGGCAGAAAAAGATTCACAAGAGGATTTACTGAAAAAAATAGAAGAAATTAAAACTGCTTTACTCTCAACTAATTACTCTGCAATTCGTGGAGAAGTAAAATCTGGTTTTTATAAGGCAAATAATATTATAAAAAATGTTTTTAGAAATAAATCTAATGAGATAATTGTTGATCTTCATGAAAACACATTCAAAGTGAAAATTATAATTTCTGTCAATAGCTTATTAGTATGAAAATTTTAATTGTAGAAAATGATCCAAATAAATCTTCAGTTGTTGAACTGTTTTTATTAACAGAGCTTGATATCTCCCCTGAGAATGTTGAAATAAAAAGATCTTTTCAAAGTGGCTTAGAAGCTATTATACAAAATAATTATGATCTACTTCTTCTAGATATGAGTCTACCAACGTTCGATATTACGGATTTTGATGACGGAGGTGAAACATTGGATCGAGGTGGTGAAATTATACTTCAAGAAATGGAAAGGGAGAATATAGAGATTCCATCGATAATACTAACCCAATACGAAGATTTTGGAGGTGTTTCGCTTTCGGAAATAGACGAAGCTTTATTTTCAGAATTTCCAAAAATATACTTGGGATGTATTTATTATAATACTTCTCAAACTAATTGGAACAAAGAATTAAAATTTAAAATTACCCAACTATTATAATGATTTCGATACTAATTGTTGATGATAATAGCCTAAAAGTGGCTGATATTAAACAAGTGCTTTACGAGTACCCAGAGATAAATAATAAAATTAATGTAGTTGCAGATACTAATAATGCAAGACGTCTACTAGAGGAAAATAAATATGATCTTTTGATACTTGATTTAGTTCTTCCGAATGATTTTGGAGATGAGGAGAGTCCGGATAATGGGGTTGATTTTTTGAACGAAATTAAACTTGATCCAAATAAGAAATGCCCTTATCATATCTTAGGTATAACTGGAAAACCAGAATATATTGAGAAATATTCTTCAGATTTTAGTAAGAACTTATGGTTTTTAATAGAATACCAAGCTGGAGTTGAGCTTTGGAAAGAGCTTTTGAGAAATAAAATTGAGTATCTTATAGATTCTAAAAGGGATATTCAATTACTAAATGTGTTAGATTATGATTTTGATGTAGCTATTATTACAGCGTTGGATAAGGAATTAAAAAAAATCCTTGCTTTAGACTGGAAATGGAAGGAAAAACCTATGGTTAATGATAAAACAAGTTTTTACATTGGGCAATTTGAAAAAGGAAAGTCAACTATAAGGGTTGCAGCAGCATGTACTCCACAAATGGGAATGTGTGCATCATCGACTCTATCTATGAAACTAATTCATCATTTCAAGCCAAAGTATCTTATTATGTCTGGAATTGCCGCAGGAATAAAAGGGGAAGTCAATCTTGGTGATATTATGATAGCTGATGAGATATGGGATGCATCAAGTGGAAAGATAAAGGGGGATAAAGATAAAGGTTCTCTCTTTCTACCAGACCCAAAGCATAAAACGCTTAGTGAAGATATTAAGGAAGTGTTGCTTAAAATAAAGCGTGATCGAAAATATCTAAATCAGATACAGGAGAACTATCAGGCCGAATCCCCACAGACTATTTTGAATCTACATGTTGGCCCAATGACATCAGTTCCTGCGGTAGTGCAATCAAATCGTGAAATAGAGAAAATCAGAACACAAAGTAGAAAGCTTATAGGACTCGAAATGGAGGCTTATGGAGTTTTTTATAGTGCTGCACATGCGCCAAAACCAAAACCTACAGCCATTTCGGTAAAATCTGCATGTGATTTTGCTGACGAAGAAAAAGGGGATACATTTCAAGATTATGCTGCATACACCAGTGCTTCTTTTATATATGAACTTGTAATGAATGAGCTTACATTTTAGAGAATTATCCGAAAATTAAACAAGAGGAATATATTTTTGTTATTTTATTGTTACTTTTTTTAAATTATTGATAATCATAGTTTAATTACTTTCTGTATCGGAAAGTAGACTCTGATAAATGATTATAAAGGGATTATTTTAGTAGCACTTTTTTCGATTAAATTTAGGTTTAAAATAAAAAACAGATTTTTAAAGAGGGTAGCCTGCTGTTTTTCTGTAATCTATAGATTACATCATCACCAATTAAACACTAATTGAGCCAATAAACGCTGTTAATCGACTCGTGTTTTTGCTATATTTGAGTTGAATAAGCTTTTTTATCGACTCATTATGTATAATTGGCAATATAAAAACTGGCCACAGTTTAACTATTCACTTGAAAGTATTCGAGGTGTTTCGGTTTCTTTTGCAGAAGAATTAGGATATGTAAATGGCTTAATAACCGCCTTAAATGATGATTTAAAGCAAGAAACTATTATTGAGATTCTAATTGCTGAAGCTATAAAAACTTCTGAGATAGAGGGTGAATATATGAGCCGAATAGATGTGATGTCGTCCATTAAGCGAAATCTAGGATTAAAGGATGATATTAAAGTACGTGATAAACGTGTGATTGGTATAGCTCAGTTGATGACAAGCGTTAGGCAGTCTTATAAAGACGAATTGTCCATAACAATGATTTTGGATTGGCACAAGATGTTGATGGGATCATTTACTCGAATAAATGCTGGTCAATGGCGTACTGGACATGAACCAATGCAGGTGATTTCAGGTGCTTATGGTAAAGAAATTGTGCATTATGAAGCTCCACTTTCAGCTAAAGTTCCTGAAGAAATGGCCAGATTTGTGGAATGGTTTAATAGTTGGGATTTTTCAACACTAGATAAAGTGAGCCAATCTTTAATAAAATCGGCAATTACACACCTGTATTTTGAAAGTATTCATCCTTTTGAAGATGGAAATGGCCGTATTGGGAGGGCTTTGGCCGAATATGCTTTGTCATATACTTTGCAAAGTCCGGTTTTATTATCAATTTCTACAGTTATAGAAAAAAACAAGAAGCAATATTATGATGCATTGAAATCCGCTCAATCAACTCTTGAAATCACTACTTGGATTAAATATTTTGCACAGATTATTCTGGAAGCTCAAGTTAATGCAAAACAGTTGGTTGAGTTTACCGTTAAAAAGGTGAAATTCTTTGATAAATTTAAAGCTCAATTAAATGAAAGAGAACTGAAAGTTATCAATCGAATGTTTGAATCAGGGGTGGAAGGTTTTGAAGGGGGGATGACTGCAAAGAAGTATGTTGCTATAACAAAAACTTCTAAAGCCACAGCTACCAGAGATTTACAGCATTTAAGTGAGATTGGGGCATTGAAGTTGTTGGGAGCGGGTAGGTCCGTTAGGTATGAGTTGGAGGTCTGCTAATACAATAATATGGCATTCAGTAAATGAGAGATTGTCACCTTTGAATTATTGACTTTTTACTGTTATTATGAGACCCCGTTTTTTATGTAAACTCAATGTTTTAATGTAATTCTATTTATATCAAATGCAGATTATTCTATCATAGAAAGCAATTAATAGAAGTACTTGTAGAACAAGGTAGTACTAACAAGGGGGCAGAACAGATGCATACAAATGAAATAATGATGAATTATAAACTTTAAATTCCGAAGGTTTAAGTACGGTTGGAGACTGTAAAATAGACTGTGTCAATGATAATAAACAGAAGTATTATTTTTGACATAGTAATTATGAGTATTAAGGAAAACGATTTTGATTTTGAGTCCATGAAG
>NZ_JBHUDG010000040.1:0-33109 GCF_042678145.1 Pseudopedobacter beijingensis
AATATGGAAAACTCTCTGAGTTTCCCACATTCCAACAGGATAGCAATAGCAATTCTGATTGGAATTCTTTAGTTTTGGGTGTAGCTAGCTAGGGTAAGATTACACGATATCCTGTTTTTTTTGCCCAAATAGTGAGCATGGTAATAATATAAAGGTTACTACATAAATAAATTTTGATATTGATTTCATACACTTAGAAATTTAAAAAACAATAGTTGTTGGATATTCTTATTTCAAAAGAGCCCCAAATTGCTATTCCTCCATCATAGAAAGAATTTACGTCTATGCTGATATTTAATAATTTGTCCTGTTTAGAAAAGGTTGCTTTTTGTTGTGCAAGTACGGCGGTAGTACTTACTATTAATAGAATAAGTGTTTTTAATTTTCATTTTTCTTACGTTTTAAATGTATTATTTGATGCTAGGAGTGGAAATGGCGATCTCCACGAGTTTTTATAATTCTAACCTATCACAAAAATAAATGTGGTACAGCTCAAAATCGTTAACTTAAGTTAATAAGTGTTGAATTTCACATTTGGAGATAATCCTTACTTCGTCCTCAAATAATTACATCGTCATTTTTATTTGTCCCATTTTCTGAAGTTAAAACACACCTTTCTCATTCAATATCTCTTTATATTGCACAATAATGAAATTACAATCAATCCCCGATCTCATGTTTAATAGCATTACTCTTGCCGTATCAAATGCTGTAAATTCGGGTCATTCTTGATACGCTCCATTTCGCTTGCCACAATCTGAACAACGTCCGCTTTAATCTGCCTGTAATTGGCTTCGATGACCTGCTTCATATTGTCGTTACCTTGTTCATCGGTAAAAGATAATATCTGCGGTATCTTTTTGTAGGCTTTGGTTTCGGAACAGACCTTACTATTGTCCACTACGATTTCGCCATGAAATATTTTCTGCTCGATACGCTCATCGAAGTTGTCCGCTACCGCTCCGACAAACATACCCTGCGTCAGGGTGGATATTTTGGAGGCAGGTATTAAGCTGTCCAATTGGGTTGATATGGATGTGGATTTATCATTGCGGTTAATGGTCATGCTTTGGCGTTTCTGCAACACCTTACCAAAACGTTCACTTAGGTTTTTCGCAGTTTCGCCAACCACCTGACCGGAAAAAACATTACCAACTGTATTTTGAATGACCTTGCTTTCCTTGTCGCCGTAATCCCGTGTTAATTGCGAATAGTCTTGAAAGCCCAAACATACGGCTACCTTATTGCTACGTGCTGTTGCAATAAGGTTGTCCAGTCCTCGGAAGTATATCGTAGGCAACTCATCTATGATAACGGAACTTTTCAACTGTCCTTTCTTATTAATGAGTTTTACAATCCTCGAATTGTACAATCCCAAAGCGGACGAATAGATATTTTGGCGGTCGGGGTTATTCCCGACACAAAGTATCTTCGGTTCTTGTGGGTTGTTGATGTCCAGTGAAAAATCATCCCCTGTCATTACCCAATAAAGCTGTGGCGAAATCATCCGTGACAATGGAATTTTTGCCGATGCTATCTGACCCTGCAACTGGTCTTGCGCTCCGCCTTGCCACGCATCCATGAATGCTGACAGGTAGTTTTCCAGTTCGGGATATGAAGTAAGGATAGTAAAAACGTCTGCATACTTTTTATTTAATAACTCAATAGCATGGGGAAATGTACAATATTTCCCGTTTTCATAAATTTTCAGATACCAAATGATTGATGCAAGCAATATAATAGGACTTTCCACGAAAAAATCCCCTTGCTTACTTATCCACGTTCTGTTGAGGTTAAGCATGATGGTATAGGATGCTTCGTAGGCATCGGATATATCCGTCATAAAGTTTGGATTGAGCGGATTGCAACGGTGGCTTCGGCGTGGGTCATCGAAATTGATAACATAAAACTTGGGCTTTACCTTATACTTATCGGAATGTTTCAGCAAATGGTTGTAGGCAATCGTGGAAAGGTCGTCAAACTTGAAATCGTAGATGTACATCGCAAATCCCTTTTCGATGTGTTGCTTGATGTAGTTGTTTACGATGGCGTAGGATTTTCCGGAGCCGGGAGTACCAAGTACAATCGAGGCTCGAAAAGGGTTGACGACATTAATCCAACCGTCATTCCATTTGCCTTTATAATAAAACCTCATGGGGAGATTGACGGAGTATTCATTTTCCATTAGACGGGTTTCCTGTTGGAAACTCTCGTTTTCAGTATTGAAAACATCGTCCATCAAATTGTTGCGGAGTAGTCGGCTCATCCATACACCTGCCATGAGCAAGGCTATATATCCCAAACCCGTTGTAAGGATATAAAGCGATGTGGCAATCCCTGCCGGCAACTTTAACAATGGCGTGTTCAGAAAGAACAGCACAAAGCCAATGGCTAAAGCGGTGTAAATCTTACCACATGTTATCTTTTCATTCTTTACCCCCTTAGTACCGAGACAGCTTAACGCCAATAATACCAGTGCAAAAATCTTGGTGTAAAGCGTGTGTTCAAAAAGCCCTGCGGTACGGTTGAAATTGGTCAATATCTTACCGATAATTTCCAGTGTCCATCCACGTTCGGCAAAGAACCCGTAACAGAACCAGTAAAAGTGCATCAGTACCAACAGAATACTTACGGCACGCATAAAAGCCATGATTTTGGCTAATCCTCTCAAATCGTCTTCTCCTTGCATATCAAAAAATTTAATGATGCAGGAAATTTAGAGGCTATTTAAAAGCACTTAAACAAAGGGGTGTCGGATGGCTTTTGGTGGCAATAGTTGGCTATAAAAATCGGTTACAGTTATTCACTGTAACCGATGATAACTATTCTAAATGAAAAATTCGCCCTCTGTTTTGTAGCCTTTTGCTGTTTGAGTAGGGAGATTAAATAATTCCTCTTTATCTACACTTCTTGTGTAGATGTCATAAATTTTCTCTTTGCCTTTACCCTGCATAAACTTTCCAGTTTTTCTTTCAAGCCAAGCTGTCGCAGTAACACCTACAATTTTTTTGTAGTGTTGTCTTTTTGCCAAAGGGCTTGTTGTGGTAAAACGCTCACGACTGTTTCCGCTAAGGTTAGCTTGTGGGTGTTGGCTGTGGTCATATTTCCACCAAACTGATATTCTTAGTTCTTCGTAACCTATATCCTGCCACATTACAACAGAGGGGTAACCAAATAAATCAGTAAATAAATGTCCATCATCATCATTCGTAGGGGAATAGTCCAGTGAGATAAGACCTTTATCAAGTAAAATATTTATCCCTGCAACAAGTAGGTTTCTATAAGGATTGACTGCTTTTTGAATGGTTGCAGGCTTAGTTTTAGCAATACCCTGTTCTAAATTTTCTTTAAGATTTGTTTGATTTGCATCTTTACTGGCATTAAGAAAGTGTTTCCAATTCTTGAAACCTGCATTTATAGATGCTTTTTCCAATGCTTGAACATAACTGATATTTTCCTGCTTTTTGATTTTTTTGGCTTGACGTTTAATGAAATCGCCTGTATGCCCATTTACTTTATTATTCATCTTTCTACAATTTCTCGTCTGAAAAATGTCACTCATCTACCATATTCCGAAACGAGATAGTTGTTTCGATGATAATAATATATTAAGAGGTACGGTGCTGATACAGCTTTGCTATGATGAGTGGCACGCTTCCGTCTAAAGCATAGAACAAAGTTAAGCAAATATGGGATAACTTTTTCATGTGCTTAAAGAATAATTGAATTTGAGTAACTGTTGAAATTAAAACCACAAAGACCAAGATGTTAATCCTGGTCTTTGATGGTCAAAAAAGCTATTGCTGTCTTCCATGCCTTTTGCGTTTTTTCTTTTTCTTCATACTGTTGGCAAATACCTGTTCCTCGTAGTCTTCGCCCTGTGCCTCCGGCAGTAGTCCACCCAATCCGTCTATCAACAAATCATCGGCCGGCTGTTCTTTATTCAGAAAGTCAAAAAGTGAATGGGTTTCCTCTTTCTCTACGGTGTTGCCCGTGGTCGAGGACTGATTTTGTGCGGATGTTTTTTCAGCTTCTTGGCGTTGCCCGATTGCCTGCTCGTTCCACCAATCATTAAAGACATTAGCCGAAAGGTTTTTACCCAAAGCTGAACCGTTCCAAACGGTACGGCTTTCGTGGTCGATAAAAGTCATACCATATATACGCCCCTCATCGTTGCGCCGTACCACGGTATTGATGCCCTGCTCCAATAACTGCTTTTTAAAATCGGCTTCATTAATGGCGGTGTGCATAGCCATTTCAATGGTACTTTTGAGTACGGCTCTTACAGGGTCGGCTTTCATTTTCTCCTTAGCCTTTGCGAATTGGTTTTGCAGTTCGTCCAGTCCTGCCTGCTTGCCGAAAAGGGATGCCTTAAAAGGATTGCTCGCTTTTTCTCCCTGTTCGTTCAGTGCAAAATAGACAAGCCCATTTTTTTGCTGTCCGTGCAATTCCCCTTTGACTTCCTCGGCTGTGATATTGAAAAGTGAAAGCAAGGCGTTGTATGCCCCAAGACTTGCGTACCCGTAATACTTCGGCAGGTGTCGCACCACCGAAGCGATTTGGCTCTTAACGTCTCCGGCTCTGTAATCCACCGCACGGAATACCTGCTCGTTTCCCGTGCGCTGTTTTTCCGTGGCAGGTACAAGGTTGTATTTTTGCTCCAATGCTCGGCAGATTTCCATTGAGCGTAACTTTTCGTGATTATCGGGTATCTTTTTGCCGTAACGGTCAACACAGGTAGATACGATATGAATATGGGTGCGTTCAATATCGGTGTGCTTGAAAATGATATACGGCTGTTCGCCGTAGCCCAAACGCTCCATGTATTCCTGTGCCATTTTCACAAACTGCGCATCGCTGACCTTATCCGCAGGATCTGGGTTCAGCGAAATGTGCAGTACAGGTTTTTCCGTCCGCTTGTTTACCATAAAATACGGTTCAAAAGAGCGGTGCAACTGTGCTACCGTATATCGTCCGTCCAGCGTTTCCATAATCCTTTGGGTGGCTAATATCTGTCCGTTTTCCTTTTCGACTTTAAGTTGATTGTAAGACAATGCGCCCATCATGTTAGCCCCTCTACCAATTTTTGCTATCATTTTTCATTGCCTTTATTGATGTGATTGGCTTCAAACTCCTGTGTCAATTCCATGATTTCACGACATAGACTTGCCAATTCTGCTGTCTGTTTTTCCAGTTTAAAGAGGTAGGCAGATGCTTTCTTTTCAGAAAAATTGCGGTAGAGTATCTTTACAATCTGATTGTAATTGACACCGATTGCCCTAAACTGACCAAAGAAATTGGTTAGCCGTGTGTAATAATCAATGATAGCCATGTCCACCTTTACGCTTTTAATCGGTTTTTCAAAAAGTACAGAAGTAACAAACTGTGCTTTGTTATCCGCTCCCGATGCTTCAAAAAGCGAAAGGAATTTGGCGTTTTCTTCGTCCGTAAGACGGAAAACATAACGGTGAGTGCTTGGGTCTGCTTTAGGCTTGCGCCCACCTCTGTTGTGTTTCTTTTTCTCATTTCCATTCATCACAAATCCATTTTAATAGTTCAACAAAACCTCGACTTCGGAGAGTGTTTACCAAGCTCCCTGCAAGGGCAAGTGGTTTTGAGGCACAGAAGCGGGTTTCGAGTGCCTCAAAACACAACTTGCTCTGTTCGGGTGAACAGAAAATCCGCCCTGCGGGTCGGATTGGGAAAAGCGGAAAAAAACGGCTTTTCGCCGTTCCGCCCACAACTTCCATACACCAATGATTTTTCCATTTACCCCTTGCATTTAAGTCCTTACAAAGTAAGGGTAGCTTTTCCGAACGATTGCCCTGTTGCCCACAACCAAACATTGCCAACAAATGCCCCGAACTACCGCATTAAAAGAGTGCATCGGAATAACCTGCTTCTTTGCGCTATCAGTCACGCAAGCCTATTTGCAGGCATCCGCTCCCGATGGCAGTTAGGAAAGCCGGAGCGCAGGATTGCAGGAACACCGGAACGCATGACGGCATTCCATACGGCAGGCAGGAACAACGGACAGCATGAAAGCTATCCGGTAGCCGTTCCAACAGGCAGGACGATAGGCAAGCCAACGTTCTTGCCTGTATGAAAGCCGGAATGACGGCACGGCTGACTGAACGAATGAGGGCAAGCCCGACAGACGGAATTGTACCAAGACTGCCGGACAGTGTGCAGGGATGACAGCCCTGCTCCATGCAGGACGGCAGGCAGTCCACGGAAACAGAAACTTAAAAATAGAATAGAAATGGAAGCAACAAACAGGACAAAATTTATTGCTTTTTCAAGCCAAAAAGGGGGCGTTGGAAAAAGTACGTTTACAACGGTTACGGCAAGCATACTCCATTACCAAATGGGGTATAATGTAGCCGTCTTTGACTGTGACTATCCACAGCACAGCATCTGCCAAATGAGGGAACGGGATTTGAAAGCGGTCATGCAAAACGAGGTACTGAAAAAACTGGCGCACCGCCAATTCTCCACCATCAACAAGAAAGCCTATCCGGTACTGCAAAGTAAGGCTGACAATGCCCTAAAGGATGCGGAAGCATTTATACAGTCCTCGACCGTTCCCGTGGATGTGGTTTTCTTTGACTTGACCGGAACGGTGAACACTACGGGCTTGCTCAACACACTGGCAGGAATGCACCACATCTTTTCGCCCATCACGGCAGACCGTGTGGTCATGGAAAGCACATTGAGCTTTACCGATGTGCTGACCAATGTTCTTATGAAACATGGGCAGACCTCCATCGAAACCATACGGCTGTTTTGGAACATGGTCGATGGCAGGGAAAAATCCCAACTGTACGACATCTACGGCAACGTCATTAAGGAAGTCGGACTGCAAGCGATGGAAACACGCATTGCCGATAGCAAACGCTTCCGCAAGGAAAGCGAGGCAACTGCAAAGACCGTCTTTCGCTCCACGCTATTGCCCCCCGACAAAAGATTGCTGAAAGCCTCCGGCTTGGATTTGTTCATCAGTGAATTTTTAAGAACCATTAACCTGTAATTGCTATGGAGAACGAAAACAAGAAAAAGCCAAATGCACCGATTGACGAGGCATATCTCATGTCGATTATGGCAGGCGAAACAAAGAAGCCCCAACAGGTGGAAGCTCCCCAAGAGCCAACGGCAGAACCGCCAAAGGAAATACCCACGGAAAAGCCCGTAGCCAAAGAGCGTACCCGACAAAAGAGGGCTTCCGATATGGGCTACGGGGAGCGGTTTCTCAACAGCCATACCATGACACGCCGAGGCGATAAGAGCATCTACATCCGGCAGGAATACCACGAACGGCTTTCCCGTATCGTGCAGGTTATCGGCGAGGATAAGATACCCCTGTATGCCTATTTGGACAATATTCTCGAACATCATTTTGAACAGTTTGAAAAAGCCATCACAGATGATTTTAATGATAAGTTTAAACCCATTTTTTAAAGTATTCGATTATGAACAAGACACAGCAAAAACAACCGGAAAAGGTATTGCGCAAAGCGCATTACAAATCAGCATTTTTAAGACCGACAGGGGTCGTAGCAAGATGCGGAAAATCGGTCTACATAAGCCCCGATTTCCATAAGAAATTATCCCGTATCGTCTTTCTGCTCGGAGAGGGAGAAATTACGCTTACCGATTACCTGCACAGTGTACTGAAACACCACTTTGAGGAGTTCGGAGACGAAATAAAGATTATCTACGCCGACAAGCAAAAGCCAATCTTATAGCTATGGAAACATTGATTGTAATATGCCTTATTATTGTCATCATCCTTTTGCTGAAAGATAAGGTGGTCATCAATAAGACCGTCCGCAGGGAGATAAAGCCGGAAAAGAAAAGTTCAGACCTGCCGGATATTATGGGGCTTCCCAAGCCTGTGGAACGCCACACCTTGCCCATGAGTGCCACAAAGAACCAATCCGGCGAACGTGACGGGATAACTGATAATTTTGGTACAGAAACCTACGGGATAGGTGTTGGATTGGAAAATCCGCAGATTGAGGGAGAGCCGGAGGAAGTTTTCGGGGATATGTCCGATTTTGAAAATGAGGAAGACGAATGGGATGAGTACGGGTTTGAGGACAGCGACAATGAGTTTGCCACAGGGGTTACCTTTGATGAACTGACAACCGTGGGGGCATGGTTGGAGCAAGATACACTTGAACCTGCCCAGCAACAGAAAGCGGTGGATATAGTTCAGCGATTACAGGGAACGGAATTGTTAAGTCTGCTCGAAAACTCAATGAATGGGGCTTCACGGAAGATTGCAGAGTTGTTGGAGAAGAGCCTCTCCGCCGGAACGGATTTCAGTTCTCCCGATTTGCGAAAAAGTGATTTAGAGGATTTCGACATCGGGGAGTTTGTGTGAAAGGTGTTTAACTTTCTGCGATTATGAAGGCTTGAGAAAAGTGAGGCGAGTGTGTAAGACTGATATGCCATTTTTTAATACCCAAATTTTGAGATAATTGCAATGGTTTTCCAGATAATTTAATGATTGGTTTTCCATTTGCTAATCGTAATATTTGAATATCAGTTAATGAAATACCATCTTCCATACCTGTAAAAAGACACTTTAGTATTGCTTCTTTTGCTGCGAATCTTCCTGAAAGGAACTTAACGCATTTCTCATTTAAAAATAACTGAATTTCTTCTGATGAGAAAATTCTTTTAAGGGTATTAACATCATTTTTCCAATTCAATTTTTCAGATGTTTGGTGCTCCACTAAATCCGTGCCTATTGATACAATCATGATTCTAAATGATAGTATTTTACTTCTTTTTTGAGAGTGTCAAACTCAACAATACCACCTTCATTTTTAATTAAAAATCTAAAAACTTCATATGCTTTTAGAATTGCGTTTTCCCAATCTTCTATTGATCTAACCTTTACTTCAAAATTCTCTGTCATTTCTTTTATAATTGTTAAAGTAGTTTTTGAAACATGAGATTTTTTTTCAAAAAAGTCATTTCTTTTAGCTTCATTAAAAACTATCATTGAAATGGCTTCTTCAGTAATAGCAGCCCTTGCTCCGTCCTCAATTTCATCAATCAGAACATCACTTTTTCTTTTTATTTTCATCATTGCACGAGTGCATGGAGACCATCCAAGTAATGCTGCAAATGAATAATGAAAAATGTCATGATATCGATAAAAATCATTTTCATAGGAATTGTCCGAAATTATATCACCAACCTGTTGCATATTGTTATATACAACTTTTACTAGTTTTTTATCGCAATTACCTACCTCTTGGAAAGAGACTTGAAAATGTCTTGGAATTTGTTCTTCAACAATATAATTTTCGTCAAATAATTTATTTTTTAGAATCATCTTTTTTCTGTTTTAGTTGTTTTTCAATTCTATCATTTATTACACTATCAATATCTACTCTCTGTATAGCCGAATCAATTAGAACTTCAATCTTTCGTTCTTTTAAACCTTGTTGGTAACCTTCGTTAAATTTCGAATTATCTGAACAAGTTTTAACCGAAAGCCCTAGACCAATACTCATTATAACCCCTGCCGCCCATGAAAAATTTGTCAATTTACTTTCATTAGACTTGATTCTATCAAGTAATACATTTGGTGATGCTAATTCTCCATTTAATGAATGTATTACTTCTCCAGAAATACTATTTTGTCCCTTGTGTTTTCCATTATAAACTAAAGACGAACTTGTTAAGTTACTGAACCAAATCATAAAGTATGGGTTTCCTTTATCAAGCACTATATTCGTAGGTCCAGCATTATAAACCGAAAAAATAATTTTTCCTTTAAAGCCTGGGTCAACATGGAATCCTGAAACATTTATCAACCCTTTTATTTTTTGACTAAACTTAATAGAAATAAATGCAATTAGGTCATCTGGAATACTCACTACCTCATCCGTCAATAAAAGAGCAAACTGTCCAGATTTAATTACAATTTGAGTATTTTTGTCATCAAGTTTCTCTTTTTTTCCACTTTTTGAATCGGTCAAATAGGCTTCTTCACCTAATGATAATTCATAGGCAACATTATCTATTCTTTTATCATCAAATTTATCAATGCAATTTGGCAATATTTGCCGTAACTCGTTTGTGCCTAAAAATCCCATACTTTTTAGTTTTAAAAATAATTAAAAGTTATCTATATTATCATTAATACCCCACTTAGGAGGGAACCAATAGTTAATAGGTTTGGAATTCAACTTATAAACTTGTTTAATCCTCACTCTATCACTATTACCCTTTATATCAGGATGTTTAACCCTTGCATATTTATCAACTTCACAGAACAAATTCTGACAGTCTATGAGCTGTAATCTCCTTCCCCAAAGTGTTTTAAAATCCAATCCTAATCGTTCAAACTCCATTTCTTGTCTATCTGTCATTAATTTAATGATTTCAACATTACTTAATCCACCGGTGTTTTTAAAGCATTTACTAATCCCACCTAAAGCTCCAGGACCAGGTACTACAAATTCTGATTCTGAAAAATCAATTATATTAGAGTAATTAATGTCAATTAAAATTTGATATGCTAAAAAATCACCTAATCCCGGAAAACTTTTAACAATGTCAAATGCTTGCTGCATTTTGTTACAATCCATCAGTTGTATAGAAGTGTCTTTTTTCAAGATATAGTCTATCAATTTTAAATGATTAGAGTGTTTTCGTTCGTAGCCAAATTGCCTTACCGAAGGCATTATATATGCTGCGGAATAGATTTTCTTCTTTTCAGCGAAAGCCTTACTTAGAATTTTATCATACCGTTTAAAATCAAATTCTTCATAATTTAAGTCTCCAATATTTCTTTTCAACAACTCCCATGTCTCAATTTTGTTAAACAATTTGAATAAGAGTATTCTAAAAAGAACTTCATTGGGTGAATTGGAATAATCATCATTGTAAATTACCTCTTTAATTAAATACTGGCTTACTCTATCTGAAGCTCTGTAAGCATTTGTAAATCTGTGTTTAGATAAAACAGGGTCATTTGTCCAAGGATATACATTCCCTTGTATCCGACTAAAAAAAACATTTTGTCGTAATACCGCAAACCTCCAATAGCTATCAAATACCTCTGTTGTTTTAGCAGGTGATAATGGCTTATATATTGTAAAAGTGTTCTGCTTTTTAGCTATTGTACTCATTCGTTTTCTACCTTCATTTTGCTTATTAATCCTTTGGCTTGAGCTTTTGTTAAATGATCTAATTTTTCAACTCCAACAAAACAATTAAATCTTTCTAACTCTAATCCAGCTTCCTGTGCTACAAACTTTCCAAGATTGATTAACCCTAACCAGTTGCCATAAGCTCTCTGATACAAATACTGCATAGCATAAAAGCTATTTATTATTAATCCTCCATTTTCTGATTTATAGAATGAAACATGTTGTAAACAAGGAAAACTCTGAAATACGCCATTTTTATGGTCTTTTAATGGATCGAAAATAGCAGCCTGTGATTTCGACCTACGTTTTATTTTAGAATCTTCGCTTAAAGAATCAATAATGATCTCTAATTGATTTTTTCTACCGTCTCCAAATGCTATAAGACGTTCAAAATAAGTTCCCGCACTATTTCGCTTATCAATTTTCTTTAGCCTAGGCAAAACATTTTCTAAATACAATTTATATAGTTCATGCCTATTACTTTTATTAAAAAGGTATAATGATTGTGGAAATATCGTTTCTGAAACAATATCAATTGAATCTAATTGGTGTATTCCTAAATCATTGTTCAATTCATCTTTTACAACGCTGTTTTCTTCAAAATCAGACAGCGTCAAGACTAAAGGTGTAATTTCGTTACCCGAATTATCAATTATATGTTGTAGCGTCTTACACCATGCATTAGACAAATTATTATCTTCTATTAGGACTGGTACATTCATTTTATTAGTTTTCTAAATGTCTATATTCCGCAAAACCAATATAGTTTTGCGGTTGGATTCTCGCAAAGCAACTAGTTTCACTAATTGTTGAATAAATGGAAGATATTCCAGATTTTTTCGCTAAATATAGTGTCCCAATTTCTGTGCTTTTTATCTTTTCTAAATAGTTATTATCAACTACAAAATCAGAAGGAATAACTAAGTAGTTTGAAATTTCTAAATCAATAGGTTTGTTATTTGTTTTAAAATCAATAATCTTGAAATATGCTTTTTCTTCAACGTTGCCAAAATGCTTTTTGAATATTTTGGAAGGTGTTTGCTTAGATAATTCCATGTATTTATACTCATTCATTAACCTATTGACTCTACAATGTGTAATTAATGTTTGGTATCCAACCCCCAATACAGAACTAACTATGTAATAATCAATTTCTGTTGCGGTATTAAAATCAAGTTTTCTTTTTTTGAATTCTGATTGTACACAAGCAATTGGCATTAACAAATGAGCAGAAAATGCATCAACTAATTTCTCGTCATCACTTTTATAATTTGAGTTGTCATTCTCATCGGTAAGAATATCTAATCTCAACCCATGGTTAAAAATATGATGTCCTAATTCATGTCCGCAAGTAAAAACTCTTCTTGGGAACGGACGTAAACGTGAAATAAGTATTTTTGGATAGTTTATATTGTCCATAATTTTATTATTTACATAAAATCCTTCCATATTAATATCTACAAATTGAACATCAATTTCTAATTTAGAACAAACGTCATATATGTTGATAGGCTCATATAAACTGTAGCCCAATTTTAATCTAACCTCACTAGCTTTTCGGATAGCACTTGTATATAGCTCATTCATTTATTTAGGGAGTATTCTTAAAATTTCTAAAAGCTTTTTTCTGTCAGATTCATTCATGTTGCTTAATTCTCGCGCAGCAACCTTTATTTGTTCATCTAAAACCGATTCATCCTCTTCTTTTAGTAATAACCATGAAGTGCTTACTTTATACAACTTAGCAAACTGAATAATCTCCTCTGCACTTACTTTACGCTTTCCACTCTCTATCTCAGAGATTGCAGGTCTTTGTATTTGCAATATTTTTGCGGCATTCTCTTGAGATAAACCAGACATAACTCTTGCTTCTTTTAACCTTTCAGCAATTTGTTCTCTTTCAGTCATATGATATTTATTATTAATTTTTTGACAATGTTAGTAGCTTAGTCGCAGCCTCTTTTATGTTTAGTTGCCTCTTTGTTTTACTATCATGAAAAATATAGCAATCATTTGGTATAGTAATACCTGTTTTAATCTCAATTTGAGAAAAAATAGAGACTAATACTTGACTCATAATAAAATTGCCGGGATAGAAATTCTCGGTTACGACTTCTTCAACTTCCTGATGAATACATACCTCTTGAATAATCTCTATTAGCTCTTTTTCTAATTCTAATATTTCCATAATTGTAAGAATTTCCAACAAAAATATGTAAGAAAATCTTACAATCAAAATATTTTTTGATTTTTTTTATTTAGCAGACACTCACTGCCAACTAATTCCACGGATTTCCACTTTCCCGTAACGCTTCGATTTCCATAAGACTTTTGTTGCGAAAGCCCACACGGGGTGGGCAGGCAATAACAATTTAATTCAGTTAAATCATGGAAAAACAAAGCAAAAAAGTGTTGCTGACAGGCGTTGCGTTACTGTCGGCATTTGGTGTGTTCGCACAGGGCAACGGCTCGGCAGGCATCCAAGAGGCTACGCAGATGGTAACGAGTTACTTCGACCCTGCAACGCAGTTAATTTATGCCATCGGGGCGGTGGTCGGGCTAATCGGAGGCGTTAAGGTGTACAACAAATTTAGTAGCGGAGACCCCGATACAAGCAAGACGGCGGCGTCGTGGTTTGGGGCTTGTATCTTCTTAATCGTAGCCGCGACCATTCTCCGTTCATTCTTCCTTTAAGCCGACGACCTATGAGCAATTATAATATCAATAAAGGTATCGGCAGAACGGTCGAGTTCAAAGGGCTGAAAGCACAGTACCTGTTCATCTTCGCAGGTGGTCTGCTCGGTGTGCTTATCCTCGTCATGATTATGTACATGGCAAGTGTAAACCCTTACATCTGCCTGTTTGTCGGGGCAGGCGGAGCATCGCTCATCGTATGGCAAACATTCGCATTGAACGGTAAATACGGCGAACACGGACTAATGAAAGTCGGGGCAAAGAAAAGGCATCCGAAATACATCATCTGTCGCAGAGCCGTACACCGCTATTTGAGGTTCAACGCTAAATCCAAAGCCCTATGAGAAATACAGGAAAAGCCACAACGTTGGAAAGCAAGTTCCCATTACTGGCGGTGGAACACAACTGCATCATATCAAAGGATGCGGACATCACGGCTTGCTTTCGGGTACACCTGCCGGAACTGTTCACGGTGGCATCAGCAGAGTACGATGCCATCCATTCAGCTTGGCATAAGGCTATCAAGACATTGCCGGATTATTCCATTGTCCACAAACAGGACTGGTATATCAAGGAAAGCTATGCGCCGGATGTGGCACAGGAAGACCAGAGTTTTCTCGCCAAGTCCTATCAACAGCATTTCAACGAACGTCCTTTTTTAAACCATTATTGTTACCTGTTCCTCACCAAGACGACAAAGGAAAGGATGCGGATGCAGAGCAACTTTAATTCGCTTTGCAAAGGTGTCCTTATCCCAAAAGAAATTAGGGATAAAGAAACCGTCCGCAGGTTTATGGAAGCGGTCGCACAGTTTGAGCGCATTATCAATGACGGTGGTTTTGTGAAACTGGAACGCTTGACCGAGGATGACATCATTGGAACAAGCGACAGACAGGGATTGCTCGAACAGTACCTTACCCTGTCGAGGGAAACCGGAACGCCCATGCAGGATATAGCTTTGGGCAGTGAGGATATGCGTATCGGAAACAAAAGGCTGTGCCTGCACACACTATCCGATACGGACGATTTGCCGAACACGGTATCGTCAAATACACGGTATGAAAAGCTGTCCACAGACAGGAGCGATTGCCTACTGTCCTTTGCTTCTCCGGTCGGTCTGCTCCTTAGCTGTAATCATATCTACAACCAGTACCTGTTTTTGGACAACAGCGATGAGAACCTGCGCAAGTTTGAAAAGTCCGCACGTAATATGCACTCATTGGCAAGGTACAGCCGAGCCAATCAGATTAACAAGGAATGGATAGAAAGGTATCTGAACGAAGCACATTCGTTCGGACTTTCTTCCATCCGTGCGCATTTCAACGTGATGGCATGGTCGGATGACCCGAACGAACTCAAACAGTTAAAGAACGACACGGGAAGTGCGCTCGCTTTGATGGAATGTAAGCCGAGGCACAACACCGTAGATGTTGCCACGCTGTATTGGGCAGGCATGGCAGGCAATGCAGGTGACTTTCCGGCAGAGGAAAGTTTTTACACGTTCATTGAACCTGCCTTGTGTTTCTTCACCGAGGAAACCAATTACCAAAGCTCGCTGTCACATTTCGGTATCAAGATGGCAGACAGGCTCACGGGCAAGCCCATCCATTTGGACATTTCCGACCTGCCTATGAAAAAAGGCATTATCACGAACCGCAACAAATTTATTTTGGGGCCATCGGGAAGTGGTAAGTCTTTTTTCACCAATCATATGGTGAGGCAGTATTATGAGCAAGGCTCTCATGTACTATTGGTCGATACGGGTAACTCCTATCAAGGATTGTGCGAATTGATTAAGGGCAAGACCAAAGGCGAGGATGGTGTTTACTTTACCTATACCGAGGATAACCCGATTGCGTTCAATCCTTTTTTTACAGATGACAATATTTTCGACATCGAGAAAAGGGAAAGTATAAAAACGCTCATCCTTACGCTGTGGAAGCGTGACGATGAACCGCCGACACGTTCGGAGGAAGTGGCATTGTCCAATGCTGTGAGCGGTTACATCGACCGTATCAAACAAAGCGATGAATATCCCTCTTTCAATGGGTTTTACGAGTATGTACGGAGTGACTACAAAAAGGGATTGGAGGAAAAACAGGTAAGGGAAAAAGACTTTGACCTTGCCAATTTTCTCAATGTATTAGAACCTTATTACCGTGGCGGTGAATACGATTACCTGCTCAACTCGGACAAGCAACTCGACCTGCTTTCCAAACGCTTTATCGTGTTTGAAATTGATGCGATAAAAGACCACAAAATCCTCTTTCCCATAGTGACCATCATCATTATGGAGGTCTTCATCAACAAGATGCGCAGGCTCAAAGGTGTACGCAAACTGATACTCATTGAGGAAGCGTGGAAAGCCATCGCCAAAGAGGGAATGGCGGAGTACATCAAGTACCTGTTTAAGACGGTGCGGAAATTCTTTGGTGAGGCAATCGTGGTAACGCAGGAGGTGGACGACATTATCCAATCACCCGTGGTCAAGGAAAGTATCATCAACAATTCCGATTGCAAAATCCTCTTAGACCAACGCAAGTACATGAACAAGTTTGACGACATACAGGCGATGCTCGGACTGACGGAAAAAGAGAAATCCCAAATCCTTTCCATCAATCAGAACAACGAATCGTCAAGGCTTTACAAAGAGGTGTGGATTGGGCTTGGCGGTACGCACTCCGCCGTGTATGCGACAGAGGTATCGCTCGAAGAATACTTAGCCTATACGACCGAAGAAACCGAAAAAATGGAAGTCATGCAACTGGCTTCCGAACTGGACGGCAATGTGGAACTGGCAATCAAGCGCATTGCTGGGCAAAGGCGTGATAACGCAAATAGTTATTAATCATTTTAAAAAATCAGAACAATGAACAAAGTAATGTTACTGGTGTGTACGGCATTTATGCTTGCCGTTGCACCGTCCGCTAAGGCACAGTTCGTAGTAACCGACCCTGCAAACCTTGCATCGGGTATTATCAACTCTGCAAATGAAATCATACAGACTTCCTCCACGGTTTCCAACGTGGTAAAAAATTTCAATGAGGTAAAGCGAGTTTACGAACAGGGCAAGGAATATTACGATAAACTGAAAGCCGTAAGCAACCTTGTGAAAGATGCCCGAAAGGTGCAACAGACGGTTTTGCTCGTGGGCGATGTGTCGGAAATGTACGTGCAGAATTTCGGCAAAATGATGAATGACCCGAACTTCTCGGCACAGGAACTGACGGCAATCTCAAACGGTTACTCAGCATTGCTCAACGAGAGTACGGAATTGCTCAAAGAATTGAAACAGATTGTTACCTCGACCTCGCTTTCCCTCAATGACAAGGAACGTATGGACATCATCGACAGGGTGTACAAAGAGGTCAAGGATTATCACAGCCTCGTCCGTTATTACACCAACAAGAATATCTCCGTAAGCATTTTGAGGGCTAAGAAACAGAACAACACTAAAAGGGTGCTTGAACTGTACGGAACTTCTGAACAAAAATACTGGTAAGCTATGGAATGGAACAATCTTCATGAACTCCTGCGCTCGCTGTATGATGAGATGCTCCCACTGTCTGCCGATATGGCGACAGTGGCTAAGGGCATCGCCGGATTGGGCGCACTGTTCTACGTAGCACTGAAAGTGTGGCAGGCTTTGAGCCGTGCCGAACCGATAGACGTGTTTCCGCTCCTGCGACCGTTCGCCATTGGTCTTTGCATTATGTTCTTCCCGACCATCGTATTGGGAACTATCAATGCGGTGCTAAGTCCGGTGGTAAAAGGCACAAATGCGATGCTCGAAAACCAAGTGCTTGACTTGAACAAGTTACAGGAACAAAAAGACCTGTTGGAAAGAGAGGCGATGCTCCGTAATCCCGAAACCGCTTACCTCGTAAGTGATGCCGAATTTGACAAGAAACTCGAAGAATTGGGATGGTCACCGTCAGATTTGGTCGCCATATCGGGTATGTACATGGAGCGTGGTATGTATGATTTAAAGAAAAGCATCCGTGACTGGTTTCGGGAACTACTGGAAGTCCTTTTCCAAGCCTCGGCACTGGTCATAGATACCATACGGACGTTCTTCCTTATCGTGCTGTCCATACTCGGGCCGATAGCCTTTGCGATTTCAGTGTGGGATGGTTTTCAGTCCACACTTACGCAATGGCTGACCCGATATATTAGCGTGTATCTATGGTTGCCCATTGCCGATATGTTCAGCTCCATGCTCGCCAAAATACAGACCCTCATCATCGAACGGGATATTGATATGCTTGCCGACCCGACCTATATCCCCGACACATCCAATACGGTGTACGTCATCTTCATGCTGATTGGCATCGTGGGGTACTTCACCGTGCCAACGGTGGCAGGTTGGGTTATCCAAGCCGGAGGCGCAGGAAACTTCATGCGCAACGTCAATCAGACAGCATCGAAAACAGGAAACATCGCCGGAGCTGGCACAGGTGCTGTGGCAGGCAATATCGGTGGCAGGTTAATGAACAAATAAAAATCAGAAAGCAATGGAATTTAAAACACTAAGAAACATAGAAAACAGCTTTAGGCAAATACGGCTGTATGCCATTGTATTTGCGGTACTCTGTATTGGTGTAGTAGGCTTTAGCGTATGGAAAGCCTATGAGTTTGCGGAAGCACAACGCCAAAAAATATATGTATTGGACAAAGGCAAATCCTTGATGTTGGCACTCTCGCAGGATGCAAGCATCAACAGACCTGTTGAGGCAAGGGAACACGTTAAACGTTTCCATGAACTGTTCTTTACGCTCGCACCGGATAAGAACGCTATCGAAAGCAACATGAAAAGGGCTTTTAATCTTGCCGACAAATCGGCATTTGATTATTACAAAGACCTTTCGGAAAAGGGCTATTACAACCGTATCATTTCGGGCAATGTGCAACAGCGCATCGAAGTGGACAGCGTGGTCTGCAACTTCGATACCTATCCCTATGCAGTAAGGACGTATGCCAAACAGTTTATCATCCGTCCAAGCAATGTGACCAGACGGAATTTGGTCACTTCGTGCCTATTGTTAAACTCGGTCAAGTCTGACAACAATCCGCAAGGTTTCAATATCGAAAAATTTGCCGTGTTGGAAAACAGGGATGTTGAAGTCATAGACCGCTAAAATCAAGATTATGGAAGCAATATCAGATTTGAACACATTTGCCAAAATCCTTACCGCCAAAGGATATGACGGCTATTTCCAAACGCAGGGGGCGTATGCCGGAAAATTGAAAGACAGCATCAGCGAATACCTCGCCGACTGCCCCAAAGTTATAGCTAAACAGGGCTTGTTGCTGACAGGCTACCTGCAATGGGCAGGCGATGACAAACCTCGTGTAGAATGCTGTATGTGGGTGAAATACCTAAACGGCAAATTCTTCCTCAATAAAATGGAGGTTACAAGAAAAGACCAGTTCGGGCAATTACTAAAACAAGAGAAACTAACCGACCTGTCCGTAGTGACCGTTCCCAAAGCAAAGGAGGCAATCGCAATGGTGAGCGATGCACCGGATCAAAAGGCGGTTCACAGGCAAAAGCGGTTAAGTTTCTAAAATAGATTAAGGCATGAAAAATCTAAGAACAGTAATCAGTAATTGGTTTGACAAGCTCGATGGACAGTGGCGAGCGATGCCTGCCCGAAAACAGCATCGCTATACGCTACTGCTCTTTGCAGGCTATGCACTGCTGTCCGTCATCGTACTGCTCGAAGTGTGCTACGATGTAGCGCATTCCGATAATACCATGACCATTGAGCATATCGAAAACCCCATTAGGCAAAACAATTCCTCGGTATCTCCGCAGGACAGTATGACAACAATCTTAAAAGATAAAAATCATGAAACCTGCATGAGTTGCCCTTGAAAAGGCATACGCTCAACTCATGCAAGCTTCATCACAATTAGAAAACAAATTATAGCGATGAAAAACAGTGAAAACAAAAGGGTAAGTTTTTTGGTCGAAGATGACGACCCGAAAAACGGAATGGATGCGACCCAAGACGGGGCGCAGAACAATGCCGACAAGCTGAAAAAGCCTATCATTTTTGCGCTTATGGGCGTGGTGTTCGTTGGCTGTATGTACCTAATTTTTAAACCATCGTCCAATTCGGATACCGCCCAGGAAATGGGATTGAACGATGCCGTACCGCAGGCAAGCGATGCAGGGCTTCAATCCGATAAGCAAAAGGCTTATGAACAGGAACTGCTCGAACAGAAAATGCAGGAAAAGCGCAATTCGCTCCTGTCACTATCCGACTATTGGAGCGAGGACAGTACCGCCGATCCGGAAGCGGAGCAACCGGATGAGGATTACGAAGACGGCTACGGTTACGGCGGTGGTACACGCAGGAACAGCAACCCTGCTCTGAACAGTTACCGCAATGCACAAAGTACGCTGACCTCGTTCTACGACAACAGCGATTACGAAACGCAGGAACTCCGCAAACAGATTGAGGAACTTAAAGAACAGTTGGCAGAAAAAGACGTACCGCCTGTAACGACCGTGGAAGACCAACTGGCTTTGATGGAAAAGTCATACGAAATGGCTTCCCGTTACCTGCCACAAACTCCTGCACAGCCGAACAGTACGGACACAATGGTTTCCGCAAAGAGTGCCTCACAAAAGGAGCATTTTGTGGCTTTCACCCCTGTAAGGAAAAAAACGGTTTCCGCATTGTACCGTGAACCGACCGACAGTGCTTTTTTGGCAAACTGGAACGAAACCCGAAACCGTGGATTTTATACGGCAGGTGTTTCGGAACAGGTCATACAGCCCAAAAACAGCATCAAGGCAGTGGTACAGGAAACACAGGTCGTGACGGGCGAAAGTGGTGTGCGTTTGCGCCTGTTGGAAACGGCACAAACGCCTGTCCGCTCCATTCCGGCAGGAACGGTACTAACGGCAAATGCCAAGTTTCAAGGTGGCAGATTGCAGTTAAAAGTAACGTCCATCGAATATGAGGGCAACATTATTCCGGTCGATATAACCGTGTACGATGTGGACGGACAGCAAGGGCTATATGTGCCATATTCTCCCGAAATGAATGCGCTTAGCGAAATAGCCTCCAACATGAGCCAAACCTCCGGCACGTCCATTATGATGACACGCTCGGCAGGTCAACAGATGGCAGGCGACCTTTCCCGTGGTGTGGTACAGGTTGTATCGGGTTACTTCTCCCAGAAAGTGAGAACACCCAAAGTAACCGTCAAAGCCGGTCATCAAATTTTCCTTGTTTCAAAAAACTAATGTTCAACTAAAATAAAGACGAAAATGAAATGTCCATGGTTCCAAAAAAATCAACACACATGGACATTCCATATCACCATTAAAAATAAAATTATAACGATATGAACGCAATATTTAAAAGCCTCTTGGCAATGGTCTGTTTGACCGTATTTATCATAGGCGCAAATGCACAGCAAGTTGCATCCAATACCACAAAATTGAGCATGGGTAAGGTAGAGCCTTACGAAATGCAGGTGACGTACAGCAAAACCTCGCATCTGATATTCCCGTCCGCTATCCGCTACGTGGATTTGGGCAGTGAATACCTTATCGCAGGCAAAGCCGAAGATGCGGAAAACGTCTTGCGCATTAAGGCAAGCGTAAGGGATTTTGACGAGGAAACCAATTTTTCCGTCATTACAGACGATGGTCGTTTCTACAATTTCAACGTCTTTTATAGTGCTTATCCCTCAACGCTGAATTATGATTTGCTGACGATGCAAAAGGCATCGGACAGGGAAAACGGCAACGATGTTCTGTTTGAGGAATTAGGGGGCAATTCTCCGTCACTGGCAGGCTTGCTCATGGAGACGATTTACAAGAAAAACAAACGGATTGTAAAGCATATCGGGTCGAAAAGCTACGGCATACAATTCCTGCTGAAAGGTATCTACGTGCATCATGGAAAATTCTATTTCCATACAGAACTACGCAACAAAAGCAATGTGCCGTTCAATATTGATTTTGTGAATTTCAAGGTAGTGGACAAGAAAGTCGCCAAGCGAACCGTGGTACAGGAAAAGGCAATGCAACCACTGCGGACGTACAAAACGCTCGGTGAAATCACGGGCAATACGACAGACCAAAACGTGTTCCTGCTCGACCAGTTTACCATCACGGATGACAAGGTACTCGTGATTGAAATTTTTGAAAAGAACGGTGGCAGACAACAGGTATTGCAAGTGGAAAATTCAGACCTCGTAAATGCTAAGTTGATAAACGATATGCACCTAAAGATAAATTAACCCAAAACGAACGAACAATGACACCTGCATGGGTTGCCTTAAAGTATTTTATATGAACCCATGCAAGCTTCATCACCATTAAAAAGAAAATTATAAAGATGAAAACATACATTTTTGCCATGGTGCTTGCCATGTGGAGCATCACGGCGGTACAGGCACAGCGAATGCTCCCCAAACAAAAGGGATTGGAAGTAAACGCAGGTATGCTGTCCAAAGAAGTAAGCGACAATTACTATCTGAATTTGACCCTTACCGTGAACGGAAAGAACGGCAATTACTGGATATGGGGTGCGGAGTACACCCATCAGCTCTCGGATTACAGGGATGTACAGATACCGCTCGAAACCTATACGGGCGAGGTGGGTTACAGTCTTCAGCTATTGGGCGATGCACGGAAGACCATCACACTGAATGCAGGGCTTACAGCCGTGGGAGGCTATGAAACCATCAACCGAAGCGAGGCAATGCTACCGGACGGCTCGACCATCCTTTACAAAGACAATTTTGTCTATGGTACGGGTGGACGGCTCACACTTGAAACGTACCTGTCCGACCGTTTTGTCCTGCTCCTGCAAGGGCGGACAAAAGTGCTTTGGGGTACGGATTTGAAACAGTTTCGTCCATCGGCAGGGATTGGACTAAGGTTTAACTTTTAAAATGATTTGCAATGAAAACATTAATCAGAAAATACAGGCTTCATTTACAGGCATCGTTCATGCTCTTGGCGATGTTGGTCTGCTCCGTGGTGCTGACCTCGTGCGAAAAAGACGAACTCGACATCAGGCAGAATTACCCTTTTGAGGTACAGGTGATGCCTGTACCCAAAGAGGTGACAAACGGGCAGATCGTTGAAATACGGATTACCGTTCAACGGTCGGGCAATTTCAGCGATGCGAAATACTTTATCCGCTATTTCCAGTTTGACGGGCAGGGAGCATTGCGGTATTACAGCGAACCGCCGTATATGCCCAATGACCTGTACGTGTTGTCACAGACACAGTTTAGGTTGTATTACACTTCCCAATCGACCGTATCACAGTCGTTTGATGTTTGGATTTCGGACAACTTCGGGAACGAAAAACAGATAAGTTTCCAGTTTAACAGCCGTGATTAAAGACAGAAAAATCCTACCCAATGTGGTGGGATTTTTTGATTTTTCAATACTATATTTCGTGGTAAAACAAAATAAATGGATTTCGTAACTTTAAAGATTGAAATATAGGCGTTTATCATCATGGGAGCATCATTGGTTATCGGCATCATCTTTTTGGTCGCAGGGTTAGGCTTGCGCTACTAGATTAACCGGAGGAAGTTTTACAGGCGTAGCCCAACCGGAGCGGAGGGCTTTTCATCTTATGAGAAATCGGTTATTATAAAAACTTCTGAACGTTTGGGCAAATGGATAGCTTATGCTTTGATTATATTCGGAGTGCTTTTTTTGTGGAGTTATTCAAGACAGAAAAAGGCAAAAGAAAAAGCATCCCATAATATGGAAATACAGAACCCACGATAAGCAAGATTATCGAATTACAGAACCTGCAACTATACATGAAATGATGGACGATATAGTAGAAGCAATAACAAAAACTATAAAACCAATTAAGGATTTTGAAAATCTGCCAAATGAAATGGGGATTTATGCTTTTTACGTTGATGAAACGACTGATTTGGGGATTTTTGGAAGAAAAGGACAGTTAATATATGTTGGTATAGCTAAGAAAAGTTTAAGAAGCCGAGATATTGAAACTCATTTTAAAAATGGACAAACAGGGTTTTCATCATTAAGGCGTTCTTTAGGGGCTATTTTGAAAACGAAATTAGAGTTGTCAGCACAAAAAAGAGACCTAAATCCTAAAAAACTTCGTGCCGACAAATACAAATTTGATAAAAAAGGCGAAGCAAAACTAACCGCTTGGATGTTTGAAAACTTGAAAATGGGGTACTGGTCATCTCCAAATCTGCTAACCAATACAAGATTAAGAGAGGAAGAAGAAAAAGTAACTATCAGACTTAAACCTACCTTAGACCTCGATAAGAGGACAAAACATTTAAACCCCTTAGCAATACAACTTAATAGCCTTAGAAAAATTTGCAGGCAAGAGGTGAAAAAGAATAATCAGATATGATTACTAAAAAATCAGACTGGCGAACATTTTATAGTCTGTACGGATTTTTAGTTTATAAACTCCCAAAATCAAAGGTCTGATATTGTGTAGCACAATTTACATTGTTATCTTTGCTTTTAGAAAATATTAAAATACTTAAAGTGTTTTTGCTTTAAGTCTTGGTACTGAAAACTGGTAATTTTTATATCTCCGAGACAATAAGTAAGAACGCTCACGCTATAGGCGTGGGCGCTCGCTTGTTTGGAGATAAGGTATACCAGTGCCACAGTATCGAGTAAGTGTAGTTGCCTGCGCTTTTTTATTGCAGGAACTCCATAAAAATAGTAAAACTACGTCAATATGGAGACTAAGAACATAAACCCAATTACCACTGCATTTATCAATGATAAAAGTCCAGTGATGGATTTAATGAATGATGACCTCGTTTCTTCGGGGATATACGTTATCTTTCGTTCCGATAGCGTGATGGATGGGAACAATCAACTATCAGCATTAAAATCGCCTCCCAATATCTGCATCATCGACCTCGATTTTTCGGATAAAGGCATAATGAAGCAATTACGGGAATTAAGAAGTCAATACCCTACGTTGAAGCTAATTGCCCATAGTGATATGGATGATGAAAAAATTATCAGAGAACTTGCAGAGCTTGGCTTTTCAAAATATGTGCTGATTGGCAATGATATGAAAAAAGCCATTGACGGGGTGATCAATGACTCCTTACAATCCTGATTCTAAAGATTTACACGATTAAATTATGAATACCTATAACTAAAGGGATTAATGCTATTAAACCATATAAGGGAAATAATGTATTAGAAAACATTATTTTAAAAATAGATTTTTCATCATTTTCAAATCTTTTATAATTTAAATCGTATAAAAAATCATTTGAAATCATCCTATTCGTGATTGTCCAATCGTAAAGTTTACGGTAACACCGCTCTTTATGTAAAAAGAACGCATCTAAATACCAAAATACAACAACAGGTAGAATTAGAATAAAATTAAAATAATCCAACTCTGTAGCAACAATTGTGTCTTTAGTAAGAGCCAATAAAACTGCGACTAAAGAGATACACCATCCCTTTAAAAGAAAAGAATTATTAGCCATTCTTGAGATTACTCCTTGTATTAAGTCAATCTCTTTATTAAGTATATTTTGCCTATCCATACGTTATAATTTTAACCTAAGATAAGATTTCTATCATTATCTTGGGTCAGTTCATATAGTTTATCTAAAGCATTTGGTGATGAAGATTTAGTGAAATCTTTTTTCCAATCAATGAGTGTATTAATATCAATTTCCACAAGGTGAGATAGATCAATATTATATTGAATTCTTAATTCAGACTCATTTAATTTTCCACCTTTCTCTAATTTTTCGATACCACTAATGTGTCTCCTTGGTTTTTTCTTCCTAATCATTTGTGTCATTGCAATCTCTGAATAAATCCAAGGCGATTCAGTTTTGTCAATTATAGATGAAGCAGAAATAGAGTTTGGAGTATTAAGAAAGAAAATACATTCAGTTTGGTCAATCATCATCGTTAAAGCTACAGAAAGCATCATGTGAACATGACTTGTTGAGTAATTTCTTGAATTATAATTATATGTCCTGCTACTTTCTTGAAAGCAATATTTATTATCAATTAATCTCAATAATTCGTTTGAATACCCCCAAATGCAAGAATCAATAAACGATTTTATTCCAAAGACCTTGTAAAGCCAACCAGCTAAAGCTATTGCTCTTTTTTCGTCTCGGTGAGAATGAGATATAAAAATATCTGCCTTGACTTGTGGAAACCAATTTGATTGCATCTTAGAACCATCAAGAGTACCCTCTTTCAAAGCATAGCTTTTAAGCGTTTTTTTTACCGTTTCTTCATACTGCAAAAAGAGTTCTTGTCCTGCCTCAAAAAAATCATCATCGCATTTGGGGTTCCAATTAAGGTTTAAGTTATATCCTCTATACATATATCCTCGTTTATTGTGGTTTAAATTTTAAACATGGTTTCATTTTTACCATCATAGACAAAAATAGTAGAATTTCTTATATGTATTGCAGGATAAATCTGGAGAAATGTTGGCAATTCTAAGTTTTTGGGATTATAAACAAAAACTTGTTTCCCAATACCTTGAAAATAGCCAACCTCCCACGGTGTCCATTGTGATTTTAGGCTTTCTTCGGAGTGGAAGTAGATTAGAACCTTTGATTTATTCAATCGTTGGACTACAACATTAGCGGTGTTTTTATTCAAAAGATTTCGCTTTAGGGCGTATTTGTCATTTACCCAATCGATGTAAACGTGAAAATGGTTCTTATTAAGAAGTTTATATAACAAAACAACATTTTTTCTATCATTTGAGCTGTGGGATAGAAATACATCAAAGTCCTTAATTTGTTCAAGGTTATCTTCGTAGATTTTTTCAATTAGATAATCGGGGGTTTCTTCAATCAGGTATTTCATTGTCTGGGATTCTTTCTTTTTACCTTTAGGGTTTCTTCGTAGGATGACTTTTTCATTTAGTTGCTGTAAGACGGTGAACGCTTCTCTTCTCAAACTTATGTTTCTTTCTCCTGCATTTATTTTTTGAAAAAAATCAATTGTTTTGTCAGATTTATACTTTGAGACCTCTCGTATTATTTCAATTTTTCTGTCAATAGAGTTCTGTCCAGTGTGTCGGATTTTAAAATAACTATTTATATATTCTTGAATATATTTTGGTTCTATCTCTTGTACTAATTCTAATTTTTCAAACAGCTTTTTCCTTTTGGCTTCTAACTTAATCTTGTTTTCGTCTAATAGTTGGTCATATAAGGTAATTTGTTCTGCATTAGAAAGAATAACGCCATTGCTATGATTGAAACGATATTTTGCTCGAACATGGACTGATTTTAAAAGGATAAACTTTTCGGGTTTAGGGAAATTATATCTACTTTTTTTGCCGACTATAATTAACTTTTCGTTTTTCTTTTTCCAAAAAGCATATTCTGATTCAATTTCAATCCATAGATACTCATAAAGTTCTTTAAAACATTTTAGAAATGTATCATCGTTGAAGCCCATAGGCATTAGTTTGCCCACTAAATCAAAAGGCTTTTTGAATTTCTTGGAAAAATTGGTAAATAGGCTATTGAATTGTCTTTTAGTACTATGATACTCCCTATTTGCTGGACAACTTTTTACTAAACTAAGATATAATTACGATACATTTTTAATTTCCTGATAGAATTTTTCATCGGGTGTTATTCGTCCTAAGGACTTATGCCTTCTTTCGGAGTTGTAAAATGATACATATTCCTTAATCTGCCTGTACAGATCCACACCTCCATTGGGTGGATTGAGGTATATCTTCTCCCTTTTGAGCGATCCCCAGAACCTTTCGATGTAGATATTGTCCAACGCCCTACCTTTGCCATCCATTGATATTTTCACCTCATTTTCTTGAAGTACCCTCACAAAAATTTCAGATGTAAACTGAGAGCCCTGATCGGTATTGAATATCTCGGGCTTACCATGCCTTTGGATCGTATCTACCAGTACATCCCTGCACCATTCAGCATTCATTGTATTGGATACGTCCCAGCCCATTATCTTTCGGCTGTATACATCGATGATAGCAAACATATACATGAAGCCTTTGAACATGGGGATGTAAGTGATATCCGCCTGCCATACCTGAGCAGGCCTTTCGATCTTAAGGTTCCTGAGCAGGTAAGGGAATTTATAGTCTGCCTTATTTGCTTTGCTCAGGTTCTTTTTAGGGTGTATGGTTTTCAGGTTCATGAGCTTATATAGCCTCCGGACACGCTTCTGCCCAACGAAATAGCCCAGATCCTGCCTCAGATAGTCCGTCATGCGCTCTACCCCGTAGAAGGGACAGTCCAGAAACTTACGGTCTATAGCATTCATAACCTGCAGATTGAACAGCGATTCTCCCTTGGGCTTAAAATAATAACTGCTTCGCGGTAACTCAATAACTTTACACTGCCTATATACGCTCATTTTCTTATAGGAAGGGCAAACAAGCCCGCGTTTCTCTTCCAAGCTCATTTGCCCAATACTTTTTTTAAGAAATCCACCTGTATCTGTAGCTCCCCGATCTTGGAGTAAAGTTCCTTCTCCTTGGAATCATCATTCACAGGAGATTTATCTGTGGTAAAAACAGATTCCGCATTATCCAGAAACTCCCGCTTCCAGGTATTAATCTGTGTGGGGTGTAACTCGTATTTAACGGCAAGCTCTTGGATGGTCTGCTGTTCTTTAATGGCTTCTATGGCGACTTTCGCCTTAAAGCTGGCACTGAATTTCCTGCGTTCTTTTCTCATTTTCAACTGCTAATTTAAACATTTATACAGTTGTCCAATATTTGGGTAGTATGATATACCTCCCATCAATTTTAATACTCTATGCTTTTTATAACCAGTAAATAGAATTATTGCGTTGTGTGTCTAACTGCTATTATTCTACAACAAATTTAATAAATAAAACGCCTCTAATGGCTTCAACTCTATTGATTTTGGTTAATTTATGGTTTCTTTGCTACTTTCTTTTTCGCATTAGCTCATGAAAGAAAGTAGAATAATAGTCCACAACTTGTTTGGGAAATGCGAGTGTTGGGGATTACAGAGAGGAAGCATTTTACAAAGGAGTTGTTCCGCTGTTCGCAAAAAGGCTGTTCCGACCTGGGGAGGATCTGCCTTTTTGCCTCGATTTTTTAGTAAGAGCATTTAACCGAATCATGTTTTTATAGGCAACCACTTGTAAAGCGGTCGCCTATGGTTAAATCTTATCAGGTATTGTAAAACACATGACCGCCATCACTCCAATAATCACCGCAAAATAAGTCATGCGCATACGCTTTATAGTCGAAGTATGTTTTTGCAAATTCGGGTAAATCCATTTCCGCCACCAGTTCAAAAGCAAAATCTTCTTCGTCCTCATACTCGCCTAAATAGTCATCTTCAAAATTGCTGATTAGGTCGTCAATATTGCCCTCAGATAATTTACGATGCCCGTTGTTGCACCAGATTAAAAATGCCTCTTGTCGGCTCTCGTCCATATCTTCCAAAGCCTCCAAAACCTCAAATATATTATTGCTTATCCAACTTTCGTCAATTAGTCCTTTCGGGATGTTTTCAAAGTTTTGAAACATAAATTCGGGGTCTGTCTCGTCTCTGTGTAGCTCCTTGCAAGCTGTGTAAAACTCCTTTTTATCGGCATAGTCGGAAAGCTTTAGCCATTCCCCGAAGATTGAACCATTATTATATTTTGCATATGTGCCAACATATATGCTTGCTTCCGATGTGTTGATTTGCTGTATCATTTCTTTACTTTTTAAATTGATTTATTTGGCAATGAGAGGAGGTTCTGTTGTTTTGTTTCAATACTATTTCCAATGCTTTGATCCTCATGCCTGACATTTTTTTATTCGTGTAAAGAGCCAGAGTATGCTATGTTTCGTTTCGGGAGCATAAAAGGTAAGTGTTTAGCAGGCACAAGGTTTTGGAGAAAAATACGACCCAAAGGGTGGAGATTTTTGTACAAACATGTTTTGACCTTTTGCCTGCGTTAAGAACATGGACATACCTTTGCTCCATGAAACGGGAACAACAGGCAATACTCGCTTTTTAAATAAAATTAACCGTGGAAGTTATGAGGAAAGCCATTTTAAAATAGTTTAAAAACTCCATTCTTGTCGGTAGCTCAACAGGGGATAGAAATAAGGAGTGTAACAGCCTAAGCAGTGGAATGACATTTTCTATCTCCTGTTCCAAATCATAGCCCTAAGCTCTTTTACGGTAGATCACCGCGTGGCACCGTAAATGTGCTTAGGGCTATTCTAAAGTTCGTAGCCAATCTAAGCCAAGTAATTCAGCCCAAAGACATAACCCAACATTCACTTCATCAATGGATAAGTTTGCTTGTATAGGCTAAAATGACACTGTTAACAAGCTAAAATGAGCAGAGGATGGACAAGGAAAAAACAAACGATTTGACTCCCGAAAGAGTTATCCAAATCTTGAAAAAGAAAGGAACGGAGGTCGATTTAGAAGAAGCACAGGCTATTTTGGAGTTTGTTAAGAAGATAGCTCACATTGCAGTTAACCAGTATCTAAGAGGGAAGCTTTAACCCAATGAAAACGGAAAACTGTTGTGATGAGAAAGGCAGATTTATACATACGTGTATCGACAGACGAGCAAGCGGATAAAGGGTATTCGCAACGTGACCAAGAAGATCGTTTAAGAAAATATTGTGAAATAAAAGGCATTCCGATAAGGGATGTGTACATAGAAGACCACTCGGCAAAATCTTTTAAACGTCCAGAATGGCAGGCATATCTATCCAACTTACGGAAAACAAAGACCAATAAATCAGGATCAATAATACTGTTTACCAAATGGGATAGGTTCAGTAGAAATGCTGGAGATGCCTATCAGATGATTAACCAGTTGCGGAAACATGGTGTTGAGCCAATGGCAATAGAACAGCCTTTAGACCTTACCATTCCCGAAAACAAAATCATGCTTGCGTTTTATCTTGCTTCACCAGAGGTGGAAAATGATAGACGTGCCCTGAATGTTTTCCATGGGATGCGTAGGGCTAAGAAAGAGGGGCGTTATATGGGTACTGCGCCATTGGGCTATGTCAACAGAATGACAGAGGATAAAAAGAAATATATTGCTCAACATGATGTAGAAGCACCTCTTTTGAAATGGGCGTTTGAACAAATCATTGCCAATAATTTCAATACCGAACAGATTTGGAAGATGCTTCGGGAAAAAGCCGATGGCAAAGGTCGGTTCAGTAAGAATAATTTTTGGGTAGCTGTCCGAAATCCATTGTACTGTGGCAAAATATTCATTCCTCCCTACAAAGAGGAAAAGGGATATTTTGTCAAAGGACAACATGAGCCATTAATCAGCGAAAAGACGTTTGCGGACGTACAGGATATTCTCGATGGGAGAAAAAGGGAGGTTAAGCCTAAAATAGTGGCTATGGACAATCTACCGCTTAGGGGGTTTATTAAATGTCCTAACCCTAATTGTAATAGGATGCTCACAGGGAGTGCCTCAAAAGGCAAGATGGGGGTTTACTACAATTACTATCATTGCACTTCCGCCTGCGGAGTACGGTTCAAAGCCGAAACCGCCAATGAGGCTTTCTTAAAACAATTACGGTATATGTCGCCAAAAGAGGGTATGGTCGATGTTTTTATCGAAGCCTTTATTAAAGATTTCAACAACAAAACCAAAGCCCAAAATACCGAACGGGCAAATATCATTGGTGAGATTGATGCGTTGAACAAACGCTATCAAAATGCACTTTTAAAGAATGCGGATGGAGAAATGGCAGACGATGATTTCCAAGAAGTAAAGAAATTGACTAAAGGAAAGATTGACGTTTTGGAGAGAAGATTAAACGACTTGGCAATAGTAGGTACGGAGATTAAAGACTTAGTAGCTTCCACCTTAAAAAAGGTCGCAAACATTGATAGACGCTATGAAAACGGCGATATTGAGGAAAAAAGGCTTATAGTGAGTTCGATGTTCCCCGATTTTTTGGAATTTGACGGAACACAACATCGAACTCCGAGACTAAATTCTGCGATTGCTCTTATCTATCAGAATAACAGTAAGTTAAAAGGCAAAAAAAATGGGACAAGTCTTTCTTTTTTAGACTTGTCCCAAGAGGTGATCCCGCTGGGATTCGAACCCAGGACCACTACATTAAAAGTGTAATGCTCTACCAGCTGAGCTACGGAATCTTACTTTATAAAAACGTTAACCGTTTCGTTTAAAGTGATGCAAAAGTAGGGGATAGAATCGCTTTTTCCAAATAAATTGGGGTTAAAAATGAATAATAGTATTTAACTGTTTATATATCAGATTAAAAAAATGAAAATTTAGTAGCAATAATATCCTTAATAAGGATTGTATGCTATTATTTAGCATTAGATAAAACCATTATTACGGGGTTGAGGGAAATTATTGTAAAAACATGAAGATTAGCTACACATATTCCTGATATTATATATAAATCAGGGGAGGGTCAGGAATATTGGAATTAATCTGTTCATTGGCTTTTGTTCTATTGAACATTCTGAAATAAGTTAGAGGTAAGTTGTTTTAGTATATTATATAATAGGGAATACATGATGTCAGATTAGAAAGATAGATAATATATCAACTAATAAAAACAGTTGCCGTGGAATAAAGGAAGATCATAGGTACAGTTCTAAAATAAAATTGTATTATTTAGTATATATACTATTGGATTTATTTTAAGAATGAAAATTTACTCATTTTAAATGAACATACGGTTTTGATTTTGGACTGATGATTTATTCAGAGGGCAAATTTTGATAAGTGATTAGGCTAAATCAGTATCTATTTATCAGTTTCTGTTATTCTTGTATATATATTAAGAGCGTTTATTAGTTATATATTGTATATGGTAGGGTAACTAGAGAGCTCGAGAGGTATTAACCGAAAAAATAACACATTCTTAGTCAATGAGTTGGTGAATAGTTATAAAAAAAGGCAATAAAAAGTTTGCTGGTATAGAATAAATATCTACTTTTGCACTCCCAATCGCAAGGAAAAGGGTTTTAAAGAGGGGAAGGGCAGGAGAGGAAGGTTGACATGAAGCAAAGAGGAAGAAGGGTGAAGCTCGGTGCCTGGAGTTACCTTTAAGGAGCCATTTAAACAGGTTTTGGTAGCTTAGAAAAAAAAAGTTAAAAAAACTTGCACCGAACAAAAAAGTTCTTACCTTTGCACTCCCGATCGCAAGGACGGGAATCCGGAGCGATCCGGTACTGAAAAACGAGGTTCAGGGAGTGAG
>NZ_JBHUDG010000041.1:0-40556 GCF_042678145.1 Pseudopedobacter beijingensis
ATAGCTTCCTTTTTAAAGGATTCAAAATCAAAATCGTATTGTGTTGCCATATTTATGTCGATAGTTTAAAGTTACACTATTGACACAGTTCGTGAAACACCCTCCAATTTTGAGACTTTGAGACATACTCTTTGTAATAAATCCTGAAAACATCCTTATTGAGGAAGATTTTCCGATTCTTTTTTCTCTTTAGTAATTTCTTTTACCAGTATGTAACGTACAGAAGAAGCATCTGCTGGTGGATTCTCGATTTTTTCTTTCTTAATTTCTAAAGCATACTCATAACCCGGCTCATAATTAAAACCCTCAATACCTTGATAAAAGAAAGTCCATTGATCGTCTTTATTTTCTTTTATCAGTAAGCATTTCTGTGGACCAACACCAGTACAATCAACTTCCTTAGAAGCTACATATAAATTGGGTTGTGAAGTTTTACAGGAGCTAAATACCAGTGCTATTATAGTAATAGCAAATAAATGGAGTGTTATTCTTTTCATAGATTTAAAAATTAAATGATTAAACAGTTGTTTAATAAACAAATTTCCTGCCTAAAAGTTCAATATTGCCAGTTTTTATTTTGATTGGCTTTTTATCTGGTGTTTATACAATAAATAAAGCGGAATATTTCAATTGCAGAGAATAAAGCAATTGGAATATTCCGCTTTATATAGTTTTAGCAGACGGTTACTGAACTAAAAACCGTTGTTTTATCTGTAATCAGAAGACATCATAATGTCCAGCATTTTCATAGAAACGGTGTTCATATCTTTGTCTGCATCATAAAGAGGCTCTGTAGATTTTATAGCTAGATTCTCTGGTGAAATTTTTTCGTTACTGATGTTTACAAACTCATACCTGATTAATGGCTGAGTGGTATTAGGTAGAAAAATATCTATCAACGCAATCCCGCTATTTTCTTCGATATAATAAGGATGCAGGAAATTAAGAGATTTAGGTAGCTGTTTGCTGGTCCATACCTCAAGTTTATTTAAAGATAAATCAGATTTATCTTTAGGTGTATAAATAGCTTTAGTACATTCAACACCTGCTACATTTTTAGTCTCTCCGGTGCTTTTTATATCGTATTTTGTGTTGTCTATTTTAGTTTTTAGGTTGTTTACATCAAAACTTGTTTCAGTAAACCTGAAGTTTAGCTTTTGGATATCTTTTGTGCGGTTCTCTACATACATAATCCCGGATTTTGTAGCCAGATCAATACTGTTTTCAAGATGGTAGGTAAGTCCATCACATTTAGCAGTAGCTTTTCCCTGATTAAAAAACAGATCGTTTTTGAGCATAGGTAAAAACATAATGCCTAACGCTCCGGTAGGATTGTTGCTTAGATATGTTTCTATTTTTTTTCTGTCGTTTTCATTCAGTTTCTCGATAGTCTTTTGCATTTGAAGATGGATATCTCCTTTTGAAGGATCTACTGCCGAAAAAACTTTATCCAAAGGCAAGGATGGAAATGAAATCCGGGCTGATATTTTTCCTTCTGTAAGGGGTTTTTGAAAATTTGCAGTTTGTGCAGCAGTTTGTTCCGTTTTTACAGATTCTGTATTCTTTACGGTGTTTGACTGGCAGGATATGCTTATCATCAACATCGAAGACAGGAGGCTAAGCATGTTAAAAACTCTTTTTTTCATGATAAATATTGTTGTTGCCGGCAAAGTTGAAAAAACATTTTAAATGAGAAATAACTAAATCCTTAATTTAAAACGAATTTATCATGAAGTTTATTTAGTAATGAAGCATAAAAGCCGGTATTGCTAGACAATTATTAAATTTCAATTGCTTAAACACCAGCTATTTTAAAATGGAAAAGATAGTTTAATTACTTTCGCTTCTTTCTTCTCTACGACTTGCTTCTGAATCCTGTTCGCTTTGTCCGGCTTTCCAATAAGAGTAAGCATAAATCTGCTCCTTAGGCCAGTTAAGTTGTTTGCGTAAATGCATTCTCAGTTCTTTAATAGTTCTGTATTCAGATGCGGCATAAATGAAAGTGTTTTCCTGAACTTTATCTAAAAAGTTAATCACCATTTTACTTAAAGGACTGCCACTTACAGGATCCTCGTTCACAATCCACTCTATTTGTGCATTGGCTTTAGTGTCTATATGTATTTTATCCTGTTCAGAAGGAACTTCAAAAAAAGCTTTCACCTGTTTGCCTTCAGGTAAAGTTTCTAAAATAACGCTTAGTACAGGTATGGCAGTAATATCTCCAACCAAAATGTAGTTATCACTTTCAGGGTAAAGAGCACCTTTCCCCAGTTTCATAGCTACACCTAGTTTATCACCTTTTTGTGCATTGGCAGCCCAGGCACTTGCCGGTCCTACGTCTCCATGGTAAGCAAAGTCTATAATCATTTCCCTATTTTGTAAATCAAGACCGCGGTGTGTGTAGGTTCTTATATAGGGCTTGTTGTAATCATTAGCAAAGTCCCAACGCTTTTTGTCGTTATCAAAAACAGGAAACTGCACATCTTTATAATCTACTGAAGGAATGAAAAGTTTGTTGTTCTCGCCAAGAGTGGCATGTTCAAATTTTTCAATATCTTCTCCCGTAAGGTAAATTCTTATGAGGTTGGGGCTAACAAACTCCCTTCTTTTTAGCTCAAAAACAGATTGTTGTATAGTCATCTCCAAATCTAGTTATTTGTAATTAATCTAAATAAGGGTGTGTGTGGAAATAATGTCAATTTTCTTTATACCTGATATGTGGTTGGTTTTAAGATGGGGTGGGATTTATAAAAGGTAAATAACCGGATCCAGATTAGGGTATATTTTTAGATGCGTACTGTTTTCTAAAGTTTATTTTTTGTTCCAGTCGGTCTATAATTAACCAGCTAATTTTTTCGGCATCTGTGCGTGTATCAGTGCTATCAGCAAGGCTGGTTTTAACTTTATCTTCTGCAACGTCTATTCTATAGAGAAGCTGTAGCAATTTGCCAAACTCAAAATCAAGCAGGTGCTTTATATAATCCGTTAGCCTTTCCCTAAAAATAGCTTCAGGTGTTTCCAGGTTTACCTCTTCCGGTAAATCAATGTTTGCTAAAGCAAGTGTAATAACATCTCTGTCCATAAAAATAAAATCAAAAGTAAGAGTGTAATTATGTACAGATAGTTACAAAATCATTTGATTAATAACTCATCTTCCGCCTGTCGCTATCTGTAGTTTTTCTAAACTTTGTTTATTTAGGTTGTATATTAATGGTTTTCCAGTTGGTATTTCTCTTTCAACAATTTCCTGGACATTAAGTTCTTCTAAAAACATAATTAATGCCCTAAGGCTGTTACCGTGGGCAACAATCAGTACATTTTTGTTCTGTAGTAGATAAGGTAAAATCTCTTTTTTAAAATAGGGGATTACCCGATTATAAGTATCTTTAAGGCTTTCGCCATCAGGCGGTGCCACATCAAAAGACCTACGCCAGATATGTACCTGTTCTTCTCCAAATTTTTTAGCAGTTTCTGCTTTGTTTAAACCTTCCAAGCTTCCGTAAGACCTTTCGTTTAGCTGCGAGGCAGTTATTACCGGCAGGTTTTGAAGCTTACATTGTGCAATAATAATATCTAAAGTATGCTGTGCCCTAATCAATGTTGACGTAAAAGCAATATCTATGGTTTGTCCGCTTAATTCTTTTCCGGCATGTTCTGCCTCTTTAATCCCTTCTGCTGTAATATCTATATTCTGCCAACCTGTAAAACGGTTTTCCAAGTTCCATAAAGATTGACCGTGTCTTACCAATATTAATGTACTCATCTTAATTTGTAAGTTTTAACCGATATATCGGTTGTGTGAATTTTAATCTGGTTACACAATTAGTTATAAATGAACTAAATGCTTTTTATTGGAAATTGTTTTGCTCCTTATTCAAAATCTTTTGTTTTGCTGCGTTGTTTAAGAATTTTGATTGCCTTTTTTATTTCTGTGATTTTGGACAATTCCGCTGTAACAGCTTTCATATTCTTCTGCATCAGGTTTTCATCATAAATTCTTCTGTTGATACGATTTTTCTCCTGCTCAAGTATGCTGATGATGTAGTCCATAAACTTCTCCTTTTTGTAAAGATATAAAACTTAGATTAGCCTAATAAATGTGTTTTGTTTGTTTTTGGTTTTGAAATCAATATAAATTAGGTTCTGCTAGTGAAACTTTGATTATGAAAAATTAACTTTGTGTCAATGAAGAAATTGTTGGTCATTCTTTCTATAGCAGTATACTTGACATCAACAACTGAAATAAACCAGTTGTTGAAGTTGCCTATATTGGTAGAGCATTATATAGACCACAGCCAGCAAAACCCGAAAATGAGTTTTTGGGACTTTCTGGTTCTTCACTATAATAATCATGAACCCGATGCTGATTATGATACAGATATGAGGTTGCCTTTTATGGCACATCATGAGGTACTTAGCTTACTGGCTTATGTAGATATCAGTCTATATCAATTGAACGCAGATCATACCGTCCCTCAGGATAAAAAAAATCATACTTTTTATAAAGAATTATACCTTAAGTCGAGATACCTCTCTGGAATCTGGCAACCACCTAAAGTTTCCTGATTAACTAGCTTATTTATTAGTTTATGCATTCTCTCTTTTAGAGAGAGGTGTTTTTTAGTGGAAAATTTAACAGGTTAACTTATGTTAAATAAGATTATTGAGTTTTCTGTAAAGAATAAACTCATTATTGGACTATTTACAATAGCGCTGATTGCATTTGGTATTTATGAAAGTACGAAACTACCCATAGATGCACAGCCAGATATTACTAACAATCAGGTACAGGTTATTACAGTAGCACCTTCTTTTGGCGCCGCAGATATCGAGCGTTTGGTTACTTTTCCTATAGAGCAGGCAAACAGCAATATTAACGGGATAGAAGAAATCAGAAGCTTTTCCAGATTTGGACTGTCTTTGGTAACCATCGTATTTGATGATAAAACAGATGTTTATTGGGCAAGACAACAAGTTTCTGAAAGATTACAGCAAATAAAATCAGAGATTCCGGAATCGATAGGGATTCCAGAATTAGGCCCTATAACTACCGGACTTGGAGAAATTTACCAATATGTGGTGCGACCTGAAAAAGGTTACGAAACCAGGTACGATGCTACAGAACTAAGGACTATCCAGGATTGGATTGTCAGAAGGCAACTTTTAGGCGTAAAGGGCGTAGCAGAAGTAAGCAGTTTTGGCGGGAAATTAAAACAGTACGAAATTGCTATAAAGCCCCAGAAACTACAGGCCCTGGGTTTAAGTATTGAGGATGTTTTTAACGCCTTGCAAAATAATAACCAAAACACGGGAGGAGCTTATATAGAAAAAGGTCCAACGGTACTGTTTATCAGGAGTGAAGGTTTAATTGGCAATGAAAATGACATAGAGCAAATTGCCATTCGCCGAAACAGTGATAGTACTCCGGTTTTTATAAGGGATGTGGCCGAAGTAAAAATTGGTTTTGCAACCCGATATGGTGCCATGACCTATAATGATGAGGGAGAGGTTGCCGGAGCGGTTGTGATGATGCTGAAAGGAGCAAATAGCAATGAAGTGATTAAAAATGTAAAAGAGAGAATTGCCGTTATTCAAAAAACCTTACCCAAAGGTGTTATTATAGAGCCATTTTTAGACAGAACTAAAATGGTAAACAATGCCATCCATACGGTTGAGACTAATTTGGTAGAAGGAGCCTTAATTGTAGTTTTTATTCTGGTATTGTTTTTAGGAAACCTAAGAGCAGGATTTTTAGTCGCATCAGTAATTCCGTTATCATTACTTTTTGCCATCATTATGATGAACTTATTTGGGGTAACCGGAAACCTGATGAGTTTAGGTGCATTGGATTTTGGGCTAATAGTTGATGGAGCGGTCATTATTGTAGAAGCGGTAATGCATCAGTTGGGCAGTAGCAAGCGGTTTAGCGGGTTAAGTTACTTAAGTCGTTCGCAAATGGACAAAGAAGTCAGTTCTGCTGCTACAAGAATGGTAAATAGTGCGGTTTTTGGTCAGATTATTATCCTGATTGTTTACCTCCCTATTTTATCATTAAAAGGAATAGAAGGTAAAATGTTTATTCCTATGGCGCAAACGGTAGCTTTTGCACTTATGGGCGCTTTTATATTATCACTAACCTATATCCCTATGATGAGTTCGTTGTTGCTGAGCCGTAAATTACAGCACCAACCTAACTTTTCTGACAGGATTATGGAAAAGCTGGCAATGTTTCATAAAAGAAAACTGGTAAAGGCGCTATCTAATGTTAAAGTAATTTTAATAGGAGTGGTATTATTGTTTGGTACATCGGTTGTTTTATTGATGAATCTGGGGGGCGAGTTTATACCAGCCTTAGAAGAGGGAGATTTTGCAGTAGATACTAAAGTACTAACCGGTAGTAATATTAATACAACTATAGAATATACCCAACAAGCGGCTAAGATATTAAAGTCAGAATATCCAGAGGTAGAAAAAATTGTGACAAAGATAGGCAGTGGCGAAGTACCTACAGACCCTATGCCTATGGAAGCTTCTGATATGATGATTATCCTGAAAGATAAAAAGGAGTGGGTATCTGCAAAAAGCTTTGATGAGCTGGCAGAAAAAATGACCCAGTCTTTGCAGGCCGTTCCGGGGATAACCGTTGGCTTTCAGTTTCCGGTACAAATGCGTTTTAACGAACTGATGACGGGAGCAAGGCAAGACGTAGTTTGTAAGATATTTGGAGAAGATCTGGATTCGCTGGCACTTTATGCATCCAGATTTGGTAAGTTAATTAACCGGGTAGAAGGTACACAAAACCTGTATATAGAACCCGTTACCGGGATGCCCCAAATTGTAATTAGCTATAACAGGGCGGCTATAGCCAGGTATAACCTTAATATAGCAGATATTGATAAAGTGGTGAATACAGCTTTTGCCGGAAAAAGCAGCGGCTATGTATACGAGGGAGAAAAAAAGTTTGATCTGGTAGTTCGGCTGGATGAGGCCGAAAGGAAAAAAATGGAAAATATAGATAATCTGTTAATTCCAACTCCCGGAGGTTTACAGGTTCCGTTAAACGAAGTAGCCCGTGTAGAGATTAAAAATGGTCCTTACCAAATACAGCGTGAAGATGCCAAAAGAAGAATTACAGTTGGTTTTAATGTGAGAGGTAGAGATGTACAAAGTGTGGTGCAGGAGCTACAAGAGCTGGAAAGGGGAAAGTTGAAACTGGGAACAGGTTACTATGTTACTTACGGAGGAGCCTTCGAAAACCTGAATCAGGCAAAGCAAAGGTTAATGGTAGCAGTTCCCGTAGCGCTTATTCTCATATTTATTCTGCTTTATTTTGCTTTCAAATCTATCAGAGAAAGCTTGTTGATTTATACTGCAATTCCGCTTTCGGCAATAGGCGGTATATTTCTGCTGGCTTTACGGGGTATGCCGTTCAGCATAAGTGCAGGAGTTGGTTTTATAGCCTTGTTTGGGGTGGCCGTATTAAACGGCATTGTACTGGTTGCCGAGTTTAACAGGCTAAAAAAATCGGGTATTAAAAACATATACAGAATTGTGGTTTCTGGTACCCAAACCAGACTACGACCGGTGTTAATGACGGCTTTTGTAGCGTCTTTAGGTTTTTTGCCTATGGCATTAAGTAACGGAGCCGGGGCAGAAGTACAAAGGCCGCTGGCAACCGTAGTTATTGGAGGCTTATTATTAGCAACCTTGCTTACCCTGTTTGTGTTACCCATCCTGTTCGTGATTTTTGAATCTTACGGAAAGAAAAAGATGCGCATCCCTAAAACTTTAATGTTATTGATGTTTTTCTTATTTGCCGCAACGGCATCCAGGGCACAGTCTATTGGTTTAGATGCAGCTATAGACTCGGCATTAAAGAATAACAGAGCACAAAAAGACAAAGATTTGCTGGTAAAGTATAACCAATATAAGAAAGCTACAGCCTATAATATTTCCAAAACGGATGTAAATGCCGAGATAGGACAGATGAATAGTAGTGAAATAGATAATAAAATTGGAGTATCGCAATCTTTTAGCTTTCCCACTGTTTATGCCAAACAACAAAAGTATTATCAGGAGCTTTATCATACGGCAGTTTTAGCAAGTGGTTTAAATGCCGCAGAGCTTAAAAAGAATGTTTCTTTGTTATTTTATCATATTCTGGTGCAGCAGAAAAAGATAAATCTGTTAATGAAAACAGATAGCTTGCTGGCACAGTTTGAGAAAAAATCCGAAGAAAGGTTTGCAAAGGGCGCCTCTAATATTATCGAAAAATCGTCAGCAAACTTACAAAGAGAGCAGGTGCTTTACCAGCTTAACGAAGCCAGAAATAGTCTGGAACTGGCAAGGTTGCAATTTCAACTGATCTTAAATTCCAGGATAAACTATATGCCGGATGCTGCAGAAGTAAAAGCAAAATCAGGGAAAGCGGAGATAGCGGCAAAAATGCATCCCCTGGTTCGTTTAGCCGAACAGTATCAAAAAAATGCTACCTCGGCCCTGGCTTTAGAGCGATCTAAATACCTGCCCGATATTCAGGTAGGATATTTTAATCAGAGTATGAAAAACGAAGGGATTAACAATAACTCCAGATTTAACAGTGTGTCTTTTGGATTGGGATTGCCTTTGTTTTTTGGAGCTCAAAGAAGCAATATCAAAGCTGCCCAAACAGAAATAAGGATGGCAGAGAATAACCTGCAGGACCAAAAGGCAAAATATATGCTTGCTTTGGAGGCTGCAAGAATAGAGCATCAAAAAAACGAACAACAGCTAGCCGGTTTCGAGAACGCTCGCTTACCGCATGCCAATGCTATTATACAAGCAGCCTTAAAGCAGCTTAACAGTGGCGAAATCAATTATTTGGAGTGGGTAACTATTTTGCAACAGGCATTTCTGGTGCAGCAGGAGTATTGGGATGTTTTAGACGCTACCAATAACAGTATCATTACATTAAATTATTTACAGGAAAACTAATAAGCGATGAAAAACATAATCGTTGTCACTATAACTTTATTGAGCTTGTTTGCCTGCAAAAGTCAGGTTAAACAACAACAGGAAATAGCAACAGCAAATAATATACTGGAAATTAGCGAGAAGCAAAAACAAGCTATCAGGTTAAGCGTAGACTCTATTTCTAAACAGAATATTGCCGGCACCATTAAAGCTACCGGTAAGGTTGATGTGCCACCGCAAAACCAAATCTCTATAAGTACAGCGTTTGGTGGCTATGTAAAGTTTACCAAATTAATTCCCGGAATGTTTTTTAAGAAAGGGGAGGTTATAGCTATACTGGAAGATAACCAGTACATTCAGTTACAGCAGGATTATCTGGTTACCAAAGCAAATTTAAAAGCTGCGGAAGACGAGTATTTAAGACAAAAAGACCTGAATGCTACTAAGGCTTCCAGTGATAAAAACATGGAGCAGGCATTGGCGGTTTATACCTCGCAAAAAGTAAACTTAAAAGCATTGGAAGAGAAGTTAAAGCTTATCAATATTAATACTGCGCAGTTATCAGATAAAAACATCAGCAGAAATATTAATATCTATGCCCCTTTTGATGGAGTGGTTTCAACCGTAAATGTTAATATCGGGAAATACGTAGCTCCCTCTGATGTGTTGTTTGAGTTGCTTAACCTTGGAGATTTACACCTGAAAGTAAAGGTTTTTGAAAAAGACCTGCCCAATTTGTATACAGGACAAACGCTGTATACTTTTGCTAACGGAAATCCATCAAAAAAATATAAATGCGAAGTTATATTAGTAGGTAAGCATATTGATGATGATGGTACAACAGAAGTACATGCCCACTTTACAGATAGCGATAAAAATTTGTTGCCCGGTATGTATATGAATGTAGAAATTAAAGATGCAGAGCAAAAAAGCTGGTCTGTTAAGAACGAAGCCGTTTTAAATTTTGAAGGTAAAAACTATGTATTTGTGATGTTGGACGACAGAAAGTTTGAGCTAGCAGAAGTAACCCCGGGCGATAGTAAAAATGGCTATACCGAAATCAAAAACAGCGATGTGCTGATAGGAAAAAAACTGATAGTAGATGGTGCTTACCAATTGTTAATGGTGTTGAAGAATACGGAAGAAGAGGAATAGATAAAACAGGCTCTAATGCTGTGTTTTTTTCGGGAAAACCTTTATTTGTAGGCTTGATATATCTATTGTTTAATAACGATTCATTAATGAGGGCTGTTACTGGGAAAAATGTAACTTAAACTAGTTTCATTCAGCTTTGAATAAAAGTCTTCTTCAATTCTGGTAATCGAAGAGGTATATTATAAGAATTTCATCTAGTCTATGATCTGTTATAAACTAGATGAAAATCTTGTATAATCTCTGTGAAAGAAAAATCAGAAAAGAGTAGCGAGGATGTTAATCTAATTGTCAAAAATGACTTTTGTAGGTTTTTTGCATATAGAGGGGGGCGATTTACCTGTTTGTTCGTCTTTAGTCTATAAACATAAACTAAATTATAGCCATTTATGAGATTAACGTTTATTAAACAAGGTAATTTGCCATTATTGGTACTGATGTTTTTATTTTTATGGACTGGTGTTTTATATGCTAAGAAGCCGCTAAAAAATATTAAACAACAAAGTTTTTCTTTCGAACATCCAGGTATATTGCATAATGCTATTGATCTTGAACGAATAAAGAGTCTGGCAAATTCAGAACACCAGCCCTGGAAAAAAGGATATCAACTCCTAAAAAGTAATACAGATATTGCTTATATGCCTTCACCAGCCTATACAGATGTTTATCGTGATCAGGGTATAAATAGTGAATCGGCTAAAGCCATGACAAGAGATGCTCAAATGGCTTATCGTAGTGCGCTTATGTGGGCAATTACTGGAGACATTACTTATGCCAATACGGCAAAAAGTATTCTGAATTCGTGGTCTTCCACTCTGCAAACTTTTAGTGGTGGTGATGCAAAGCTGTGTGCGGCATGGTACGGGTTTGCTATGGTTAATGCTGCAGAAATTCTACGTTATACAAACTCGGGATGGACACAGACAGATATACAGCAGGCAGAGCACATGTTTAGAAATGTTATTTATCCTGTAATAGAAAATTTCCAGAGAGGTTGGGCAGGTAATTGGGATACGGCAATTACTAAGTGTATTATGGGTATAGGCGTTTTTTTGAATGACGAAGTAATTTTTAATAATGGGGTGAACTTTCTAAGCTCCACTACTGACAGTGCCAATGGTACTTTGAAAAACTATATCTATGATACTGGACAATGTTGGGAAAGCGGTCGAGATCAGGAGCATGTACACATGGGGCTAGGAGGTTTGGCAGAAGCATGTGAAATTGGAGAAAAGCAGGGACTTGATTTATATGGTCTTTTAAATAACAGGCTCTTGAAAGGATATGAATATATGGCTAAGTATAACTTAGGTTATAATGATGTGCCTTATACAGCTAATCATTATGGTAGTGCAATATCCAATGATAGAAGAGGCGAGTTTCAGTCAGGATATGAAATGATTTATAACCATTATTTCAATAGGAAAGGTATATCTGCGCATGAAGTGTTTTATACTAAAAAAGTGGTAGACAGGGTAAGATCTCTGGAAGGAGGAGAGTTGGGAGCCTCTATTTTGTTAGGGTATGGTACATTATTATTTAATGAAACAACTTTACCAATGGATGATAATCCCGTAAATTCAGTTTTTAATTACGTGCCGGCAGAAGGAGATTATCGTACGGGGCAGGCAAGTAGTGGTTTTAATTCAGCTAATAACTTTGAAGTCTATCAAGGAGGTGCTTGGGTAACAGCTTCTGCTGCTATTGGATTGGATAGAACTGTTTTAATACGCGATGGCCATGAGGGGTTACTTACCGGTACTTCGCAAAGAAATGTTAAGAAATTGCTTGTAGGAGAAGGGTATGGAGCTATTTTAGCTGCAAATATTAGTAATGGAAGTGTTTCTGTAGTTAATATTATTGAACCTGGCCGTTTAAACAGTATTCCTGTTTTAAATTTTGTAAACGGTATGCAGGCTAATGGCTCGATAAATGCAGAGGCCGTTATTTCAAAGGTAAACGTAACAGGTGCAGATATTAAAAATTCAGGTTCAGGCTATACTTATGCAAATGTTTCTTTTAGTGGAGGTGGAGGGAGTGGTGCATCAGCAACAGTTACAGTAATTGATGGAAAAATAGCTGGTGTTGCGATTACCAATTCTGGGAGTGGCTATACCTCTATACCTACTATGACTATTACAGGAGATGGTATTAATGCCGAAGTAACTGCAAAAGTTGGTATTGTTAGTGTCAATATAATCAATGGAGGAAACGGTTATACAATTGCTCCATCAGTAATAGCTGGTACCAGAGTAACTATAAGGCATGCCGCAACTTTAAATGCTGCTGAAAATGTTTCCTTCCAACATGGAGCTTCTGCTTATACGGGGTATGCAAGTGGTTCGCATACTGGTATTCTTTCTATTGGAACAGAGTTGATAGCAGAGGGAAATATAAATTTCCTAAGTCATACTATAGCAACGGGAGGAAATTATGTTAACTCGTCTATGACGGTGAAGTTTACCAAAACAAATACAACAGCAATTGTAAATGGACCTAGTTTTACATTCAGCCTATTAGAATTAGGAAGTACAACCACACTTAAAATTACTGATGCAACAATAATAAATGTTGCCGAAAACATTGTTCTGAACACTACAGGGAAGATTGATGCAACAGAAGGAGTTATAGGATTTATAAAACCTTTTACAGGTATAAATCCTAGAGTAATAGTGGATAATACATTTAAAAATGGGATTGTAAATAAAATGATTGTCAATTCTGATTTGGGAGTAACGTTAAATCAAACTTTGGTAATCAAAGAATTGGGAATGCAGTCTGGACTGTTGAATATTCCGGCAACTGGACAATTGCAAATTTCAAAAATAAACGGTGGAGGTGTTGCTTCCTATATTAACACCCTATCAGAAGTATCAGGGCAAATAGCTAAAGTCATATTTGTTGGATTAAATACACATACCGATATTCCTTTAGGAAACAGTGAAAATTATTTACCAGTAAGTATAACCCCGCAATCAGTATCAGATTTTGAACTTAGTGTGTTAACTGGGCTTACGGATAATGGTTTACCAGGTGGGAATCCCATTGTAGATAAAAGTAAATTTGTAGATGCGTCCTATCACCTTAGACGTACCGATGGAACAGGAGATTTTGCTATAAAATTAGGGTTCCCTGCAAGTCTGAAAGGGAGCAATTTTAGTAGTCCGTCCGGTGTTTATTTCGGTATAGCAGGTTATGACGGTATTAACTGGGCAGCAGCTACAGGTAGTGGTAATAATACAGGGAATTATGCGACAACTAATCTGAATAGCAATGATGTGGGGGTCTACAGGGTGGAAATAGATAATACGTTACCACTGAAATTTGTGAGTATAGAGGTTAAAGCGATTGATAATAATAAGGCAGAGGTATCTTGGAAAACTTTAAATGAAGTTGCCGTACAGGGGTTTGAAATACAACGATCTGCAGATGGTGAAATTTTTAATACTATTGGTAACATAAAATCGGATGGGCGTCAGTTTTATAAATATGTAGATAAAAATTTATTGTCAGGAACATCTTATTACCGGGTTAAATCTATAGAAATAGATGGATATGAAACCGAATTTAGTCCAATAGCATTTCTTCTTGTAAGTTTTAACCCAAATAAGGTCACTGTATATCCCAATCCAGTTAAAGGAAACAAATTATACATTCAGCTAACAGATGAATTTTTAAAAGATACAGAAGAAGTTGATTTTGTATTAGTTGATATTACGGGAAGGCAGATAAATATCAACAGAATTTCAAACAACGGACAAAAATATGAAATATTGATTCCCGATGTCTTAAAAAATGGTATTTATCAATTGTTTATTCAGAAAAGTGATGAGAGAATAATTAAATCTGTATTGATATATAGATAATTACGGTAAATATTTTATTCTTATAGTATGTACTGCTGTTTGGTAACTTCTTGAAGCTGCCAAACAGCAGTATTTGACTTATATCTACTTATCATTATATATTCGTAAGACGAAATTTTACAGGTAAAGAAACCTCAAAAGAAATCAGTAAAGCCAATTATTAAAAAGTAATCTGTTTAGGTAAAATTAAAGCATAATTTAATCCCATTTATATGGCGCATTCAGGAATAGTACATCATATTAATGAAGAAGATTTACTCTTAGCTGTATCGCAAGGTAGTTATAAGATGTATTCTATATTATATAACCTTTATTTAGATGAAGTTTACAGATATGTTTTTCTGTGTACCAAATCAGAGGAGAAAACCGAAGATATTGTTCAGAATACATTTCTGAAAATTTGGGAAAAAAGGAGCACTTTGGTAAATGTCAGGTCTTTCCGGTCATATGTGTATAAAGTCTCAAAAAATCTGTTAATAGACGAACTCAGAAGAAACCAGACAGAAGCTAAGATTCTCTCTCTGCTGAAACTGGATTCTGAAGAAAGTTTTGAACGTTCTGACAGTAAGATTATCTATGGACAGTACTACCAGATTATACAGGAGGCAATTAACCTGCTTCCCGAAAAAAGAAAGCAGATTGTTATTATGAGGTTAATGGATGATATGAGCTTGGATGAAATAGCGACACATCTATCTATTTCAAAGTCCGTAGTTAAAAAGCAGTTCTATGCGGGCATAGATCTCATAAAAAGACATTTGCGGTTTAACGGAGAATTGCCGCATGCCATAAGTTTTATCATGTTAGTATTGCTAGGAAGAAGTTAGAGGTTTATAGAAAAAATAAAATTGAAAGGGGGCTTTTAAAGAGCTTGTTCGTCTTATAGTTATGAAAAACATGGATATAAATAAATTCTTAAAGAAATATACTGAGAATAAATATACCGAGCAGGAGCATCAGGAATTTATAGACTGGCTTAATGGACAGTCTGTGAATACAGTAAAGAAGGTATTAAAGAACTATTACGATGTAATTAAAAATGATACAAAAATAAGTGATGATATAAAGGGAGCATTAACAGAGGAGAAGAGAGAAGAACTGCTATCTAGAATAGAACAAGTTATTGTTGGTACGAACAGAAAAGAAATGCAGTTGAGGTCTTATGGCTTTCTGAAAAGAGTAGCAGCGGTAGCTGCTATATTAATTGTAGTTATTTCTGTTTTCTCTCATTTTCACGAAGACCATAACATTAGAAAAGAGAAAACAAAAAAACATCAAAAAGAGATAACAAGTTTAATACTGAAAGATGGTGCTGTATTGAATCTGGACAGTATTAGGGAGGGAGAAGAGATTGTACAAGGAGCCGTAAAGATTCAAAGATCAGAAGATGGTCAGTTAATCTACAATATAATAGACAAGTCTGGTGAAAATTTAAAAAACGACTATAATACCATCAATACAGCAATAGGAAAACAATCTTTTGTGAAACTTGCAGATGGAACCAAAGTGTGGTTAAATGCAGCTTCCTCTCTAAGATTTCCGGTAAATTTTACAAAAGAAGAAAGAGTAGTGGAGCTGGAAGGGGAAGCTTATTTTGAAGTCGCTAAAGAAAAAAGAACTTTTAAGATTATTACAAACAGACAGAATGTAGAAGTGTTGGGTACTCATTTCAATGTAAATGCTTACGAAGACAACCAGTATGTTAAAACCACTTTATTGGAAGGTTCTGTAAGACTAAATTCAGCTAAATCGAATCAATCTGTAATTCTTCGCCCCGGAGAACAGGGAATAGGTAGTAAAAATGAATTGTTTGTCAGAGAGATTGATGCACAAGAGGTAATTGGTTGGAAAAAAGGACTATTTATTTTTACGAATGAGCCTATTCACAGTGTGATGAAAGAAATTTCAAGGTGGTATAATGTAGAGATTGTTTACGAAGGACAGATTACTGAAGAAGGCTTTGTGATGAATATTTCCAGATCAGAAAATATTAATGATGTACTCAGGAAATTGGAATTTACGGGACTAGTACATTTTAAATTAATGCCCGGGCATGTTTCAGGAAAAGAAGGGAGGGTAATTGTAATGCCATAAAACAAAGTCGACAATATTGAAGAAAAAGTTAAAGAACCAGAAGCGCTTCGGACACGCTTCTGGAGTAGATTTATAGCTAATACTTGCAATTATATAAAGCCAAATAATCCTAATCAAATGTATAAAAAAAATATTCAAGGGGAATATAACTACCCCTATGCTTTAATCCGAAAGCTTTTATCGGTTATGAAACTTACTTTTTTCATTATTAGCCTCTTTATGCAAACATCTTTTGCGGCTAATGCACAAAAAATATCAATATCAGAGAGAAATACTTCTATAGGACAAATTTTTAAAAAGATAAATCAAAATTTCGGGTATGAATTTGTTTATACAGAAGAAATGCTGAAGGAATCGAAACTTGTGACTATTTCGATAAAAGATGCCAGTATAGAAGAGGTTCTTGAGAAATGCTTTGAGGGACAGCCATTAAGCTATAGAATAACGGAAAATACTATTATAGTACAAAGAAAATCTGCTACAATGCAGCCACAACTACAACCGATTAAGAAAATTAAAATTACTGGTAAAATCTTAGATGAACAGAATATTCCTTTACCTGGGGCTATCGTAAGAATAAAAGGAACAGGAACCAGAGTTATGGCAGATAAAGATGGGCGTTATACTATAGAAACAGAAAGTGGTTCCAAATTAATGTTCTCTTATTTAGGATTTGAAGAAAAAGAAGTTTCAATAGCAGGTAAAACAGTTATTGATGTAATATTGAAAGAGCAGATATCTAAGTTAGAAGAAGTTTATGTTATAGGTTACGGCACAGTAAAAAAAGAAGATGCAACGGGGGCTGTGGGGCAGGTTGATGTTGAAGCCGTAGAAAAGGCACCTGTATATTCAGTTGAACAGGCCTTGGCAGGACGTGTTGCCGGGCTTAGTGTTTCTGCAAGTCAGGGACAGCCGGGTGAAGAAGGAACAAATATTCAAATAAGAGGTGTAGGTTCTATAACGCAAGATACTTCTCCATTATATGTGATTGACGGATTTGCAACAGAAAACTTCAATTTAGGTTCATTAAATCCAGAAGACATAGAATCTATTAATGTTTTAAAAGATGCATCAAGCACTGCTATTTATGGTTCCAGAGGGGCAAACGGTGTTATTGTAATAGAAACAAAAAAAGGCAAAGAAGGTAAACCTATTTTAGCCTATTCAGGTTCTATGGGGATTCAATCCGTTGTTAAAAAAATTGATTTAATGACACCCTATGATTTTGTTAAAGTAGAATTCGAACGAGACCCTGTTAGTGCTGAAAGTGCCTATATAAGGGGAGGTAAAACGATTGAGGATTATAAAGATATCCAGGGGGTAAACTGGCAGAATCAATTTTTTCAAACAGGGAAAACTAACATTCATAATATTTCTTTAAGAGGAGGTAATAAGGATACCAAATACGCTCTATCTGGTTCTGTTTATGGAACAGATGCCGTGGCCTTAAATACAGGGTTAAAGAGACAACAAGGAAGGTTATCTATTGACCAGGTGGTCAATAGAAAAATCAAGGCTGGTTTAAATGTAAATTATACCCATGTGCAATCGTTTGGTCAGATAACATCACGAATAAACGATGGGTATGCTTCCAGTGCATTAATGTTTTCTGTTTGGGGGTATAGGCCTGTTAGTAGAGCTTTTTTAGAAGAAGATTTTGATGTTAGTTCCTTTGAAGAAGATTTGTTTGATGACGAAGTAATCTCAAGCACCGACTACAGGATAAATCCTATACAATCTGCTAAAAACACTTATAGAAACAGAGATAATAACAGTTTGTTATCCAACGCTTTTTTTACTTACAATCTCTTTAAAGATGTTGTTTTTAAAGCAACAGGATCTATTAATTTAAATACCGTACAGTTGGGGCAGTTCTATAATTCGGGGACCTGGCAAGGTAGCCCTCAAAACTTAAGAAATAGTTATGGACAATGGGGCTCTATGGCTTATAGTAAGCAATTTACATGGTCTAATGAAAATACCATTACCTATATCAAAAAATATAGACAAAGTAAAATGACCTTATTAGGGGGGATGACATTACAAAAGGCTTTAAATGAAGGTAACAGCTATACAGCTATAAAAGTACCTAATGAGTCGTTAGGCATTACAGGCTTAGGAAAAGGAACACCTTTGTCTGTTAATTCTTATGGAAGTTATAATACCCTGAATTCCTATTTCGTAAGGGGCGATTTTAATTATAACTCAAAGTACATGATTACGGGAACCTTCAGGGCAGATGGTTCTTCCAAGTTTCCGGAAAATAAATGGGGTTTCTTCCCGTCAGGAGCCTTTGCATGGCGAATGTCTGAAGAGGAATTTATTAAAAACCTTAATGTTGTAAGCGATGCCAAATTACGGATTAGTTATGGCGTTACTGGAAATAATAGAGTGGGAGACTTTTCCGCTTTATCTCCAATATCTGTTGCTAATTCTGTAAGCTATTCCTTTGGTAACGACACTCCAATACCAGTAGCTGTGCCTGGAATTGGTAATCTGGGATTAAAATGGGAAACAACAGCCCAGTTTAATATAGGTTATGATTTGTCTGTATTTAAAAATAGGTTAGAACTTATTGTTGATTATTATGATAAAAGAACCAATAACCTCTTGCTTAATGCAAATATGCCAGCAAGTTCGGGATATACGCAGGCTTATAAGAATGTAGGGAAATTGAGCAATAAAGGGATGGAATTTACTTTAAATACCAAAAATATAATGAAAAAGGATTTTAAGTGGACATCCAACTTTAACATCAGTTTTAACAAAAATACAGTACTTGAGCTAGCTGATGGCCAGGATAAGTTATTAAGCAGAATTGCTCCAAGATGGCAATCTGGTTATGCAGATGCAATCTTATATAGTGCAGCAATAGGACAATCTATAGGGAATTTTGCAGGATTTATTTTTGATGGTCTTTATCAATTAGAAGATTTTGAGCCGGGTTCAAATGGTACTTATATATTAAAGAATAGTGTACCTAGTTATGGCGCTGGCGTAAAACCTGGTTATATTAAATATAAAGATTTGAACCACGATGGTGAAATAACTACAGCAGATCAAACAATAATAGGTAGAGGTCTGCCCATACATGTAGGCGGGTTCTCCAATAATTTCCAATATAAAAATTTCTCTTTGAACCTGTTTTTTCAATGGTCTTATGGGAATGATATATATAATGCTAACCAATTGGTCTTCGAAAGTAATCCGCAAATTATGTTGAACCAATATGCCAGCTTTGCAAATAGATGGTCGCCAACAAATACCAATACAACAATTCCTGTAGTGGGTGGAGTGCCTCAAGGATATTATTCCACAAGAGAGCTTAGTGATGGATCTTATTTACGTTTTAAGACAGTGTTCTTTGCTTACGAGATTCCTAAAAAATTCTCTCGTAGATATGGTTTCTCAAATATCTCACTAACAGCATCCGCTCAAAACTTATTTACCATTACCAATTATTCTGGGGTAGATCCCGAAGTATCTACGTATAATTCGATTTTAACTCCCGGTTTTGATTATTCAGCTTATCCTACGGCAAAAACAATTGTATTCGGACTTAAAGCATCATTATAATAACCAGTTATGAAAAAAAGTATTTTTAATATAGTTACTACAGTAATAACATTATTGACTTTGGTGTCATGTGAAAAGTTTTTAGAAACCAGTCCCATAGATTCTATAACAAGTAAAAATTATTATGAAACAGAGGAACAGCTAAATAAAGCGTTAGGAGGTGTTTATCAAATATTAGCGCGCATATATGCCGATGGTTTTCAAGGTGTAATGGGGTTAGATGCCGATGAAGGGTTTTATAACCGTTCCCAGCAAACAACAGGTATTTCTGTGAATCTGGTTACCACAACAGACACAAAGATTAGTACAACCTGGTCTGCTTTGTACTCCGGTATAGAAAGGGCAAACTTACTGCTTGAGAATTTAAACAAACCTTCTATGAACGAAAAGAATAGAAATGTAATCAGGGGAGAGGCGTTGTTCTTAAGAGCATATTATTATTATTTACTGGTTACTCATTGGGGAGATGTTCCACTGGTGCTAGAATCAAATAAATCTGTTTCTGACGTACATAAGGTACGTGCTTCGAGTGTGGAAATTTATGAACAGATCATTAGAGATATGACAGTTGCTGAAGAGTTGGTAAAACCTGTTACGGAAATGACTAATGCCGGAAAAGTGAATAAATCTGCTGTAAGAGGTATTCTGGCCCGTGTGTGTTTACAAATGGCAGGTGAGCCTTTAAAAGACGAATCTAAATATGAACAGGCTAAGTATTGGGCAGAAAAGGTGGTAGATGATGGGTATCATGCACTTAACCCTGATTATAAACAAGTTTTTGTCAATCTTATTCAGGATAAATACGATTTAAAGGAAAGTATTTGGGAAGTAGAATTTTATGGTAACACTAATGATAGTTATAACGCCAGTGGAAGAGTGGGAATAAACAATGGGATAACTTATTATGGTTCAAATAATGAAGAATGGGGTTATTGCTACGGGTTTGTTGCTGTTAACCCAACACTTTATTATTCTTACGGAAAAGGAGACTTAAGAAGAGACTGGGCAATAGGTAGATATTCCTTATCAAGTGATTATACCCCTGTAGTGACTTATTTTGCAGCATTACCTTCAAAACAGGATGCTAGTTCCCATACTGTTGGTAAATTTAGAAGAGAGTATGAATTGTCCCGAGAGAAAACACAGAATGGAAATTCTACAAACTTTCCTATACTTCGTTTTTCTGATGTATTACTGATGTTTGCAGAAGCAGATGTACAAGCTAGTAAATCAGCCCCATCTGAAAAAGCGATAGAAGCTCTCAATAAAGTAAGAAGAAGGGCTTATGGTAAAATGTTAACTCATAAAGAGTTAGTGGATACACTTATCTTAAACCAAGCCGGAACTGGTTATAAGAGAATTCCCGACATTAGAATTATAGGAGGAGGAGGTAGTCAGGCTAAAGCCGTATTTAGAAGTATGACTTCAGCAGGGGGACTTTCTGATTTTGTAATAGTAAATAAAGGTAGTGCTTATACTTCTGTACCTACGGTAGAAGTTGGTAATTTGTGGAAGGCACAAACTAATTATCAGGTTGGTGATACGGTTGCGTATTTAAAAAATCTTTATGCTGTTAATGTTGCGGGAATCAGTACTAATACCCCACCTACGCATACATCAGGAGGAGTGACAATAGGTGCTAGATTTTTGCGTGTTGGTGATGCAGTAAATATGACAGCTACCATTACAAATTTAAATAATGTAAACGCAGACGCAACTATCAATCAGGTCTTAAGCTATCAGAATTTTATGAAACTGATAAAAGCGGAACGTTCAAGAGAATTGTCTTTTGAAGGTTGCCGAAAAAGAGATTTGGTACGTTGGGGAGATTATTTGGATGCCATGCAGCAATCATATATTGATTTACAGGGCATCTCGAGATCATGGTTAGGACGAGCAGGGCAAAATACAACAGAAAGAGATGTGTTGTGGCCTATTCCCAGCTCCGAAACAACAACCAATATTTTAATGACACAAAATAAAGGGTGGTAATTAATTATAAATAGCATTAATATGAAAAAATATTTAAATATACAGGTATATATCACTTTTTTGTTGCTTTGCGGATGTAGTAAGTATGAGTTAGAAAGTCCTGATTTTGAGGTTTATGCAGATAAAGTGGTAGTTAAGGTAGGTGATGAGATTAATTTTAAATTTGAAGGTAATCCGCCTATATTATATTTTTATTCTGGTCAGTTTTTAAATGATTATGAACAGAAAAATATACTGGAACAAAAAGACGTTCTTTTATCTTTTACCTCAACAATGGGTAATGGTACGCAACAAGATCAGTTAGATGTTTTTATCTCCGATGAGTTTGACGGAGATTATAGTATAGATAATATCAGAAACATGAAGTGGTGGACACGTATTACTGATGATTTTACCTTAGCAAACAGTCTAACCAATACCCCTTCTACAGAAGTAGATCTGTTGAACAGAATAAACCCTAAAAAACCTTTATATGTAGCCTTTAGGTATATCACTAAGGATCAAAGTGTATATGGTGGACAAAATAACTGGAATATTTATAATGTATTGATTAATACTAAACTAGAACAATATGTGCTCCCGGTTTTGAAATACTCTACATCGGTATTTGGTATGTATTCTTATGGAAATAAACAAGCAGGCCGTTCCTCACTATCATCTTCCGGCATTTTATTTAAAGGGAACAGCAGCAGTTCTTTACAAACAGAATATACTGAAGATTGGGCTGTATCTAAGGCAATAAGTTTAGATCCGCAAATGGTTGCTGTCAATAAAAGTATTTCATTGAAACTATTTACCGAAGGAAAAAAAGAAAATTACGTATTTGCTTATAATACACCCGGTACTTATAAAGCCACTTTTATTGGAGAAACACATAATGTATATGGCAATAAGAAGGTTATAAAAACCATAGATATTACTGTAAACCCTTAAGCTATGAACAAAATTCTTATTTTAATATTTTTTCTAGGAATCAACAATCTTGTTGTAGGACAAGATGTTGATTTTGAAAAGGTACGGAAACTCTCTCACCCCAGGTTGTTATTACTGAAAAATGAAGAAAAGAATATTGTAAAATCATTTAAAAGTGATTTACAATTGCTGATGGTCAATAAAAATATTATTGATGCAAGTGATAAAATACTTGACCTACCGTCTTTACAGTATAAAAAAGTAGGAAGACGTTTGCTTGCTACTTCAAGAGAAGCTTTACGCAGAATTTATTTTTTATCATACGCATGGCGTACAACTAAAGACCGAAAATATTTGGAACGGGCAGAAAGTGAATTATTAGCGATTTCTGATTTTCAGGACTGGAACCCTTCACATTTTTTAGATGTTGCAGAAATGACATTAGGAGTATCCATCGGTTATGATTGGTTATATTACAATCTATCAGATAATTCCAGAAAAATAATAGCCACTGCAATCCTGGAAAAAGGACTAAAACCTTCTTTAAATAGCCAGTATAATGGTTTTTTGACGTCCAGTAATAACTGGAATCAGGTATGTAATGCAGGTATGCTGTTTGGCGCTATAGCCATATATGAGAATGATGCCGAAATAACGGAAAGTATTATCAAAAGGGCTATTAGTTCTGTGAAGTTACCTATGAAAGAATACGGACCCGATGGAGCCTATCCCGAAGGTTATGGGTATTGGAGCTATGGTACATCTTTTAATGTGATGCTGATAGATGCGTTAGAAAAAATATTTGGACATGATTTTGAATTAAGTAATGAACCCGGATTTTTACGTACAGCAGAGTATTATATGCATATGGTGGGGAGCTCTACCCAGAATTTCAACTATTCAGATAGTGGTATAGCTGTAGGTTTAGATGCTACCGTGTTTTGGTTTGCCAATAAAACAGGCGACAGGTCTTTATTGTATGCAGAACGGGATAAAATGACTGACTCAAGAAGAATGAGAGGGGAAGGAAACAGATTATTACCAAATCTTATTATATGGAATAAGAACAAGCCATTAAACAATATTGTTGCCCCGGAAAAAAATATGTGGGTAGGTCATGGAAAAACACCGGTAGCCTTAATGCGTAATAAATGGGCAGATGCTAATGCCATATTTGTTGGTTTCAAAGGTGGTTCAGCAAGTACCAGCCATGCTCATATGGACATTGGTTCTTTCGTAGTAGATGCAGACGGGCTAAGATGGGCAATGGATCCCGGAATGCAGGATTATGAATCTTTAGAATCAAAAGGTATGTCCATATTTGGGAGAGCTCAGAATGCTCAACGTTGGAAAGTATTTAGAATGACCAATTACGTACATAATACCTTAACCGTAAACGGACAATTGCAGAATGTAAAAGGGTTTGCTCCACTTGAATTAGTAAGTAACAATAAGGAGAAGAAAATGGCAGTTACAAACCTTACCGAAATTTATCCCGATAATTTTTCATCAGCTATTCGTTTTGCAGGCATTGTAGAAGATAAATATGTAGAAATAAAAGATTCTTTACAGACAAAATCTGCCGGGCGCATTCGCTGGAACATGCTTACTCAGGCAAAAGTAAATATTATTGGGGATGAGGTATTATTGAGCCAAAAAGGGAAAGATATGGTTATGGTAGTAAAAGGAGCTGATGTGAAATGGAAAACCTGGTCTACTCAACCTCCTCAAAGTTATGATGCCCCTATGCCCGGAACTACTTTTGTAGGCTTCGAAATTATTGCGTCTGAAAATACAGATATAAGCTATTCTGTTTATCTGATTCCTGCTTCAAATCTTCCATTTTTCAGAGCCAAAAACAAATTATAACAAATAGAATAAACAAAATATAAAAATGAAATTCTTATTAAGCCTAGTTACTGCTTTAATGGCGGGAGTGTTAGCTTTTGCTCAGCCTAAAATAAACGTTCAGAAAGAAATAGAATTTGCTAAAGCACAATACGAATTGATGCTGAAAGCAAATACAGATATTACCAGGTTTCCCCAATCTATAAAAAAAGACGGAACACTGGATACCCGTAAAGCGCATTGGTGGTGCAGTGGTTTCTTTGGGGGAACTTTATGGTATATCTATGAATATTCTAAAGATAATAAATGGAAAGAAGCTGCAGAAAAATGGACAATGGCAGTAGAAAAAGAAAAAGATAATAATAGAACACACGATTTAGGTTTTATGCTGTACTGTCCGTTTGGTAATGGTTACCGTTTAACCAATAACGAAAAATACAAAGAGGTTATGTTAACCGGAGCAGAATCTTTATCGACACGTTTTGATGAGAAAGTGGGACTAATCAAATCATGGGATGACTGGGGAAGATACAAAGGGATGTACAATTACGTAGTAATTATAGATAACATGATGAATCTGGAATTCTTGTTATGGGCATCCAAAATCTCAGGAAATAAGAAATACTACGATATAAGTATTACGCATGCGGATAATACTATTAAAAACCATTTCAGAAAAGACTACAGTTCATATCATGTCGTGTGTTACGATAAAGATAACGGAAAAGTTGTAGCTAAAAGAACGGCTCAGGGTGCTTCTGATGAATCTGCATGGGCAAGAGGACAAGCGTGGGCATTGTATGGTTATACAATGATGTATAGAGAAACCGGACATGAAAAGTATTTAAAACAGGCAGAAAAAATAGCTAAGTTTATTATCAACCATCCAAATTTACCTTCAGACAAGGTACCTTATTGGGATTTTAATGCACCATATCTTCCCAACGAAGAAAGAGATGCCTCTGCGGCAACAATCATAGCTTCTGCTTTATTAGAACTTTCCAGCATAAAAAACAACAAAAAATATTTCAATCTAGCAGAAGAAATGTTGGTTAGCTTATCAAGTCCGGTTTATAAAAACGGACTAGGCGAAAATCATAATTTTATATTAAAACATTCGGTAGGTTCTAAGCCGGAAGGTACAGAAGTAAACACACCTCTTGTTTATGCTGATTATTATTATCTGGAAGCCTTGTTAAGATATGACAAGTTAGTTAATAAGAGATAACATGATTAAATCATACGAGTTTTATTTTGTTTAAACAGATAAAAATGATGAAATATATAAAGCCGATACTGTTTATTACTTTGCTTATTCCTTATTTGGCTTTTCCTAAAGGTATTGCCATCTATGATTTAAAATGTGAGTACTTTGATAATCCCGAAGCTATTTCTCAATTGAAACCGCGTTTAAGTTGGAAACTTGCTTCATCAAATAGAAATGTTATTCAAACCTATTACGAAATAAGGGTAGCAGCCGAAATTAAAAATCTGGACGATGATAATAAAGCAAGCTGGTATTCAGGGAAAATAAAATCAGATCAATCGATTAATGTCTCTTATAAAGGGGGAATATTGGATTCTGGTAAGAAATATTATTGGAAAGTGCGTATCTGGGATAATAAAGGGAATGCATCTGGTTGGAGTGATGTTAAATACTGGCGAATGGGAATTCTGGATACAACGGAGTGGAAAGCTAAATGGATTACGGTAATAGAAAAAGATAAGCAAAGGCCAAGTCCAATGTTGAGGAAAGAAATTACGCTGACTAAAAAGATAAAATCGGCAATTGCTTATATAACAGCCTTGGGTTTATACGAAGCTTATATAAATGGTGAAAAAATAGGGGATAGTTATTTTACACCCGGCTGGACCAGTTATGGGAAGAGGTTGCAGTATCAGGCATATGACGTGACTTCTCTGTTGAAAGCAGGAGAAAATGCAATAGGTACTATATTAGGTGATGGTTGGTACAGGGGTACTTTAGCCAGAAAAGGGAGGACTGATTTTTATGGAAAAGAGCTTGGCTTTTTTTTTCAGATGGAAATAGAGTATACAGATGGTAGCAAAGACAGAATAATTTCAGACGAAAGCTGGAAATATTCCTTTGGGCCAATACTTTCATCCAGTATTTACCATGGAGAAACCTATGATTCTCGTTTAGAAGAAACAAATTGGAATACAACTGATTTTACAAAAGATGCGGCTTGGAGTCATGTTAATTTGTTACACAGTACTAAATGGAATTTAGTTACTACTTTATCCCCTTCGGTAAGAAAAAAAGAAGAATTTAAGAGTCTTAAAGTAATTACTACACCTAAAGGAGAAAAAGTAATAGATTTTGGACAGAATTTAATAGGTTGGGTAAGAGTTAAAGCAGAAGGGGAAGCAGGTACAAAAATTACAATAAACCATGCAGAAGTATTGGATAAAGAAGGAAATTTTTACACGGCTAATTTAAGATCTGCTAAACAGGAAAATACTTATATCCTGAAGGGGAATGAGATAGAGGAATTTGAACCTCATTTTTCTTTTCAGGGATTCAGGTACATTAAAATAAGCGGATACCCAGGGGAAATAAATCCAGAGAACTTTATTGCTGTTGCTTTATATTCTGACATGCAGGCAACAGGGCAATTCAATACTTCAAATCCACTGATTAATCAATTGCAAAGTAATATCCAATGGGGGCAGAAAGGTAATTTTCTGGATGTACCTACCGATTGTCCGCAAAGGGATGAACGTTTGGGATGGACAGGTGATGCACAAGCATTTTTTAATACGGCAGCTTTTAATATGAATGTTGCCGGTTTTTTTAGAAAATGGCTACAAGATTTAAAAGCTGACCAAAGAAGTGATGGACATGTACCAGAAGTAATTCCAAATTTTTACGGAAATAGTTCATTTAGTGCGGCAGGATGGGGCGATGCTGCAACCATTATTCCGTGGCAATTTTATGTGGCTTATGCAGATACGCTAATATTGCAAGAGCAATACGAGAGTATGAAAGCCTGGGTGGGTTATATCCAGAAAGAAAGTGTAAACAATCTTTGGGTTAAAGTAGAAAGACATTACGGGGATTGGTTGTTTTTTTCTCCGTCAGATGATTTGTTTGGAAAAGCTGCTGTAACAGATAGAGCGTTAATAGCTCAGGCATTTTATGCATATTCTGTTCAGAATATAGTGCATACAGCTCGGGTATTGGGTTATACAGAAGATGAGGTAAAGTATACAGTACTTTTACAAAAAGTAAAAGATGCTTTTGTCAAAGAATACACTACCGAAACAGGAAAACTTACTTCCAATACGCAAACAGCTTATGTTTTGGCTCTTCATTTTAATCTACTTCCAGAACACATAAGACAACAAGCAGCAGAACGATTAGCTGATAACATAAAGACGTATGGACATATAACTACAGGCTTTTTAGGAACACCTTACATCTGTCATGTACTCAGTAGATTTGGTTATACAGATATAGCTTATGAATTGTTAATCAGAGATAAATATCCGTCATGGTTATATCCAATTACCAAGGGAGCAACAACTATATGGGAACGTTGGGATGGTATAAGGCCAGATGGTAGTTTTCAAAATGTTGCTATGAACTCTTTTAATCATTATGCCTATGGTGCCATAGGAGATTGGATGTATCGTAAAATTGCAGGAATTAATTCTGATGTTACACAACCGGGTTATAAGCATATCGTTATTTCTCCAGAAATAGGAGGAGGACTCACTTCTGCAATGGCATCACTGGAAACACTATATGGTACAGTAAAATCGGAATGGAAAATTATTGGTAAAGAAATAGAATTAAATATTCAAATACCGGTAAATACTACTGCTACAGTACATTTACCCTTTTCTCCAAAAAAAGAAGTATTGGAATCTGGTAATTCTTTAAAAAATCATAAATACATTAATGTAGTAGGAGAAAGAAAACTAAGCTTAGGGTCGGGTAATTATATGTTTAAATATTTTATTCAATAATTGTTGAGGAGGGTAGATTAATCGTTCTTTTAACAAGAAAAGTTTAATAAACTATTTTTTCCTGGTTTTTATTATAGGCTTATAGTCTATTTATTTTACCCTTAACTTTAAAAGTAGATACCAATCTGCAAAACAATCAAAAATTTGCAGATTGGTGTTTGTACTACTTTAAGTTTTTTCTGTTTTTGAGCTATTTAGCTCTTAAATATTTGTTTAACCCCACAAACTCTCAGGGTATAAGCCCTGTTCAACTAAAGCCAATAATTTCTTTTGGACAATAGGTTTATCTTCTTTATAAGTTACGCCAAACCAGGTAGAAGAAGTAGGCAACACGCTAAAAGAAACATCGCCCTCTTTAATTAACGCTTCGGCAATAGAAGGCAGGTAAAACTCAGCCGTACCATTCTCTTCATCATTATGTTTAACAAACTCTTTAAAAAGCTCAATACCCTTCTCAAAAACAGCAGGTGTATATCCCCAAAAGTTCATAGAAGCATAAGAATTTTCAGGAATAGGGTGGGTAGCACCATCTTCCTCAAAAACAATCTCGCCATTCTCTCTAAAAACCTTGGTGCGCTCTATAATTTCCTGCATAGTGCCTTGTTCCGTAGTTTGGAAAATACCTCTCGAAACCTTACCGTAATCAGATAAAGTTTTATCCACTTCGTATCCCATCAGGGCAAAGTTTTTATCAGTAACCTTATTTTTTAGAAAATCTATCATTTTCCCGAAAGCCTCGTAACCGTAAAAATCATCGGCATTAATAATGCAGAAAGGCTCGTTAATCTGGTCTTTTGCAGAGATTAAAGCATGGCCGGTACCCCATGGTTTCTGTCTGATAATTTCTTTGTTTATCCCAAATTTTTTAAGGTCAAAGTCCTGAAAAACATAGTCAGTCTCTATTTTACCCGCCAGTTTTTGGTCAAAAATTCTTTTAAACTCGTGGTGGTAATCCTTTTTAACAATGAAAGCAACTTTTTTGAAACCCGCTTTGATAGCATCATATATCGAATAATCGATAATAGTTTCCCCAGAAGGGCCAAAGCTGTCTACTTGTTTCAAGCTTCCGTACCTGCTGGCCATTCCGGCAGCAAGAATCAGTAATGTAGGCTCAGAATTCATGTCTATAATTTTGTGTGTCCGATAACGCAATAATACATAAAATTTGTCATTGCAAAAAATAAAATATTATATGTGTTCGGACACATCAATCATTTTTGTATATTTGAACAAAGAGAAACCGTCTTTTTGGATGCTTTTATTAGGCTATACAAGCAGGTACAGGTAATTTAACAAGAGGAGCGCAATTTTATAAAACAGGTAGCCATTATAGCCCCAAAAGTCTGGTAAATTCTCTAGGGTTTATCTTTATATAGAATGCGTAAGTTTGGAGCTTCTGAAATATTGATTCATTTTTGTTAAAGTAAGCATCAATCCTTTGGATTTTTTAATTTTGAGTTTTAACATTATAAATTCGTTCAAATAACATAAGTAACCTAAAATGACACTAATTAAATCTATCTCTGGTATCCGGGGAACCATTGGAGGAAAGGCGGGCGATGCGCTGACTCCGGTTGATATTGTGAAGTTTACTGCTTCTTTTGGGAAGTGGATTGTTTCTAAAACGGGCAATAATAAAATAGTAGTAGGCAGAGATGCGCGTATTTCGGGCGAAATGGTGCGTAACCTGGTGGTAGGTACTTTACAAAGTATAGGGGTAGACGTGGTTGATTTAGGTTTGTCTACCACACCAACGGTAGAAATTGCCGTTCCGGAAGAAAACGCTGGCGGCGGTATTATATTAACCGCAAGTCATAACCCCAAACAGTGGAACGCCCTAAAATTGTTAAATAATAAAGGCGAGTTCATTAGCGATCAGGACGGGAAAGAGGTATTGGCTTTGGCAGAAGATACTGATATTTCTTTTGCAGATGTAGATGATTTGGGTAACGTGGTTTACGATGAATCGTACTTACAAAAACATATAGATAAGGTATTAGAACTGTCTTTGGTGGATGTAGCCGCTATTAGCGCTGCAAAATTTAAGGTGGCGGTAGATGCTGTAAACTCTACCGGAGGTATATTTGTGCCGGCTTTATTGAAGGCTTTGGGCGTAGAAACGGTGTACGAATTGTACTGCGAGCCTAACGGACATTTTCCGCATAACCCAGAACCATTGCCAGAGCATTTAACCGAAATTTCTAAAGTGGTTAAAGAAAACAAGGCTGATTTAGGGATTGTGGTAGATCCGGATGTAGACCGTTTGTGCTTTGTAAATGAAGACGGAACCATGTTTGGCGAAGAGTATACCTTGGTAGCCGTGGCAGATTATGTGGTAAGGAACACACCGGGAAATACGGTTTCTAACCTGTCGTCTACAAGGGCGTTAAGGGATGTTACCGAACAGGCGGGGCAGCAATACAACGCTGCTGCGGTAGGTGAGGTAAATGTGGTTAATAAAATGAAAGAAACCCATGCGGTTATTGGCGGCGAAGGAAACGGTGGAATTATCTATCCGGAATCTCATTACGGAAGAGATGCCCTGGTTGGTATCGGTTTGTTTTTAACCCATTTGGCAAAATCGGGTAAAAGCATGACGGAAATGCGGGCCAGCTATCCGGCTTATTTTATTTCTAAGAATAAGATTGAGCTGGAAGCAGGTATGGATATTGATGGTTTGTTGGTTAAAATACAAGAAAAGTATAAAGACCAGCCTGTAAATACTATTGACGGGGTAAAGATAGAATTTGGTAAACAATGGGTGCACTTAAGAAAATCTAATACCGAGCCTATTATCAGAATTTATTCTGAATCATCTTCTGAAGCGGAAGCCAATGAGCTGGCAGAGAAAGTGATTGCTGATATTAAAGCCATTTTAGGCTAAACAATATAGGATAGGGCAGAGGAATAACCTGTCCATCAATCCCTCTCTTTCTTTACCGCAAGGTACTTTTGAAAGAGAGGGATTTTTTTGTGCTGCCCATAAACCCTTTTTCTTGAAGTTTAGCAGGGTTTATGCTGTTATCCAAATGGCTAAAACTCATTGTACAATTCTCGAAAGCGTATTAGAAGAAATCTCCTGTCCTTTAGAGCCAATAGCTTTGGTACGGGCATAAACGCGACGTCCGCTGACAATATTTCTGAAAACGTGGTTTCTGGAAGAACTGGCTTCCGATTTCCATACCGTATTTTCAGTCAGTTCATCCTCCGTATATTCATGCACATAAGACAAAGCATTAGTAGCTCCGGTGCAGGTCAGCCTAATCTCTCCGCTATTGGCACCATCTAAAACCTTGAAGTTTTTTGGAGGAGATATTTGCGGAGAACTTCCAGTGTTAGATGAAACATCAAAACCACTGCTAATCAATCGGCTTTTGTCGTTAAAAGCCTGCGATTCTATATTTACTGCCAGTTCTTGCAGCAAATTCAATAAAAGCTTTCTGATGGCATTTTTATTGGCTATCTGCGACCTTTCGCCCGTTTTAGCCTTATTTAATGCAATAGAATAACTATTGCTAAGTGTGGCAAGGTCTTCTACAGGTGGCGTAGTTGTCGGAAAGTTAGCATTGTCCGTAAGGTTTTCTACAATAAGTTTAGCCTTAAAGTCCAGTTGCACATCGTTGTACTTACCATAATTGGTGATAATTCTGTCTTTTCTCATAATATAATCCTTTTAGTTTTTATGAATATAAGGCTGTTATACAGTGTTTTGCAAAATATAGGGAGCCGGACTAAGCCAGATTGAGCCATTTTGTCCCTCGGTGAGCTTCCGTTGTCTAAACTGATCCAAAATGCTCATTATTAGTCTTTTTTATGCTGATTTATCTTTTGAGTTTATGTGATATGAGTTTTGGTTAAGTTGATGGGGTTAAAGACGGAGTTGTAGGGTAGCAACTTCGGGTTGTTAGGTAACAACTTCTAGTTGTAAGGCAACAACTCCGGGTTGTAGGCGGGCAACTTCTAGTTGTAGGGGAGCAATTCTGGGTTGTAAGGTAAAAACTTCTGGTTGTAGAGTGACAATTTCTGGTTGTAAGGTGGTAACTTCTGATTGTTGAGTTACATCTTGGAGTTGAAGGGTGTGGTTTTGATGGTTGATGGTTTATAGTCCATAGTCCATGGTTTGTAATAACGCAAAACCCATTGCTAAGTACGCCCTTTGGCCTCCTAAAATTAGCGTTAAGAAAACCTGCGGAGTAAGCGTTAAAAACAAAATGCTGTTTGAGCGCAGCGAGTTCATTTTGTTTAGCGAACGCAGCTTGGTTTTTAGCTCATTTTGGGTAGCCTTGATTTATTCATTAGTTTTTATTGTTTTTTGGTATTCATGAACTCGCAAGCTCGTTTTTTTGGTACTTTTTGTATCAAGACAAAATGCCTTAGCATTCTTGAGAGCCTTAAACAACAATAAACAATATTCGAAAAAAAGGACTAGGCCAGCCGCCGGCTATGAGGCGGAAGACACTTAAATATATAAGTAAAGCCTAAGTTATTAAGAAAAAAACTATGTAAACCAGTTAGGTTTAATAGTCCATAGTTATCAAAGTTCATCATTAAAAAAAACATCACACCAACAACCCCATCCCTCTTCTATTCCTTTGTATCATATCAATAGTATCTTCTAAAGACATATTGATATAATCCCGTAAATGATACACCGTCAGGTATTGCCCTCGTTTAAGATCAAAAAACTTTTTGATTTTAGAGTAGCGGTATTTCGCTCCGCTTTTATTAACATTAAATATCCCCATCAGATCATAAGGATAGATTACTAAGTGGGTATAGTTTTCTTCCATAATTAGAATGGTTTAAGTTTTTAATTGGTTTTAAAGAGTTAATATATGAGTATTTTTTTTAAACCAAAAAGAAAAACGGGAAAATATTTATCTTTTATGTAGAATAAAGTTGTTTTTAACGATGTTTTTATGTTTGTGTTTACCTCTATTTTAAGTCTGTTCTTATAATCTGTTGCCCGTTTTGGGAACCAAAAAACTATCGTGTTTTCCAATCAAGTTTTAAAATTAATTCATCCATATTGATCTGACCACCCTGGCAGGTTATTATAGACGTTTAATTCAGTGTTTTACGTACACCCATCGTTATTTCTATTGTATCTTAATTGCTGTAATCAAACGTTTGCGTTGGCTTTGTTACCTGTCTGTTATACTGTTTTAGGTAATTTCATCCTTAGGAAAATAAAAGAAATCACAGATGGATAACAACAGGATTTTGGTTACCGGCGGAACCGGATATATAGGTTCGCATACGGTAGTAGAACTTCAGAAAAAAGGATACGAAGTTATTATTGTAGACAATCTTTCCAATTCGGATAAATCAGTACTAGATCGTATAGAAAAAATATCAGGAGTACGTCCCGGTTTTTTAGAGATCGATCTTGCCGATGAAAAAGCAGTTTTAGATCTGGTTAAAAACAAACTGGCCGATGTAGATAAAGTCATTCATTTTGCAGCATATAAAGCAGTAGAAGAGTCGGTAAGAGAACCATTAAAATACTATAGAAACAACTTTTATTCATTAATAAACCTGTTAACCGCTTTTTCTGGCAGAAAAGTAAAGTTTGTCTTTTCTTCGTCCTGTACAGTGTATGGCGAACCTGATGAATTACCAGTGTCTGAACAAGCTCCGGTAAAAAAAGCTACTTCTCCGTATGGAAATACCAAACAGGTTGCCGAAGAAATTTTGGAAGAAACAGCAGCGGCCAAAGACAACTATCGGATTATTTCTTTAAGATATTTTAATCCTGTAGGTGCACATTCATCAGCAATGATTGGCGAGCTACCCAAAGGTGTGCCACAAAACCTGGTTCCGTTTATTACCCAAAGTGCCATTGGAAAACGGGGCGAGATTACCGTTTTTGGTAATGACTACGATACGCCGGACGGCAGCTGTATCAGAGATTTTATCCATGTAGTAGATTTAGCAAAAGCCCATGTGGCAGCCATCGAACGATTGGAAGTGGCAACAACAAAATACGAAGTATTTAATGCAGGCACAGGTACAGGATTTTCTGTATTGCAATTGCTAAAAGCGTTTGAAGAAGCTACCGGAGTAAAACCTCAGTATAAAATAGGAGGCAGAAGGGCTGGCGATATTATTAAGGTTTGGGGAAATGTAAGCAAAGCAGAACAGGAACTAAACTGGAAAACAGAACTTTCTATAGAAGAGATGATGAGATCTGCCTGGGAATGGGAAAAATATATTAAAGAAAACGGGATTTCTTAAGGTGGAGATAAGATAAGTCTCTTTGTTGATTACTCCCTTAAGATGATACTTTTTGAAAAGATAAACCACACATTTTAAGTTAGGCAGACTTATTGTCTGTGCTTCCTAATGTAAGAAATAAGGTATAGCCATAATGGGCAAAACTTTATTTCTTACATTTCTAATAATATATTCTGCAAACGCTATATCAAAAATTAAAACCCAATTGATTTTATACTTAGCATTAGGCTAAAAGTTTGCGGGGGTATAACTACAGGTCGTTTTTAACTACGAAAGTTAATTCCGTTTTATTGGAATAGTTTCCACAATGTAATTTTTAGCCATAACGTTATTCTTTATTGATTTTTAGATGAAAAATAAGAGTCTGTTTAAAAATGAGATAAATAAAATACAGTGGTAAAAGAGACTGCTTCGTTCCTCGCAGTGACGCTCCTATTTTTGTCATCGTAAGTTTGTAGAAAAGGATTTGGATTAGGTTTAACAAGATCCAGTAAAAGAGAGGGAATAAGACTTTAGTCTGTCATTAGTCCTTAAAGACTCTTCGCAATGCTAGTCCCCCTCTCTTATTCTTGTCACGAACTTGGACAGTTCATTAGGCCTTAGGAGCCTGCTTTCACGATTGATAAGTCATTACGAACGGAGTGAAGCAATCTCAACAACTATAATAATTATTGAATGAAATTTAAACAAGCTCTAATAGTACGGGACTGTGCTTTTATATACAAGAGAATAAGCTGACGCTTAGACAAAAGTATTTACCAAACAAAACTGCTATTTGTTTGTTGCCCGTTATATATCATCTATCGTATCTAACGATAAACAAAAACGCTTTAACAAGCAACAAAACAAATATTCACTATGAAAAAACAATTATTTAAAAAACTTTCTACCTTATGCATTGCATTAGTATTAATAACATACTCGGCAATAGCACAGTTATCTCCAGCATTTAATACTATTTACGTAAAAGAAAATGGGACGGGTGATGGTTCTGACTGGAGCAATGCTACCAGTTTAGCTATTGCTTTGAAATGGGCACAGCATAATGAGGGATCACTTTTATGGGATGCTGCTAATCCTTTAAAAATATATGTAGCTAAAGGAGTATATAAACCAAGTGTAAATCCCACAAGTAATACGGAGGATTTGGGAAATCCAGATGTAACCTTCCTATTAGTAAAAGATGTACAGGTGTACGGTGGTTTTCCTGATAATGGAAATCCTACTTTTAGCGATCGTAATTGGGCGACTAACGAAACCATACTCAGTGGTGATTTGTTGGGTAACGATGGACCAAATTTTACCAACGATGAAGATAACGTTTATCATGTAGTAGTTTCTGTAGATGATGTAGGTACTGCTTTACTGGACGGCTTCACCATTACCGGAGGTAAGGAGGAAACTATTGGCTCAATATTGGTTAATGGGAAAAGCGTATATAGGAATGCAGGAGGAGGGATATATAATACATCTTCTTCGCCTGAATTAACAAACCTGGTTATCAAAGGAAATAAGGCCAGAGGTGGCGGTGGAATCAGTAATAATAACTCTTCGCCTATATTGACAAATGTTAGCATTCATGATAATATAGCTTCAGGTGCAGGGGGAGGAATGGGAAATAGTAATTCTTCTCCAGAATTGATTAATGTAAATTTTTATAATAATAGATCAGGTACAAGCGGTGGAGCAATAGGTAATTACAACTCTTCTCCTAAGCTAACCAACGTGATTATTGATAATAATGAGTCTGGGAGCTCTGGCGGAGGGATACATAATAGTAGTAATTCTTCTCCAGAATTGACTAATGTAACTATTAGAGGGAATAAAGCCAGTTATGGTGGTGCCATGTATAACTTAAGCAATTCTTCCCCTATTTTAACCAATGTACTTATTAGTGGTAATTCAGGAAATGTTACCGGGGGAATTATTAATAACACTTCTTCTTCACCCATTTTAACTAACGTAACCATTAGTGGAAATAAAGGCGCAGGGCTCACTAATTATAGCGCTTCTTATCCTATTCTGAAAAATAGTATTATATGGGGAAACGGAACTGTTTCATTTATTGATATTGGCGAAGTTGATCCGGAGGAAGGGGACGCTGACGAAAGAGTTTATACACCTGCTGCATCCAGTAGCAATAACCTGGTTGAAGGTAGTCCACTTGGAAATATAAGCGGTATACCTTCAGGTCTTACAGCTTCTGATATTTTTGTTGCTCCGCAAGGTGTAGGTGTGGTACCTACCACTGCCGGCGATTATACGCTACTAACCACTAGTATAGCCGTAAATGCAGGAGGTAATGCTTTGTATGCTAATTTAGATGAAAACACTAAAGATTTAGCTGGTAACCCACGTGTATATAGATATAATGATGCAGGTATTATAGATTTAGGCGCTTATGAGCTACAGACAGAACCTACCTTGCCAGTATCGTTAATAGATTTTACTGCAAAAACAGAAGGAAAGGCAGTAAATTTGAAATGGTGGACAGCATTAGAAAATAATAACAGAGAGTTTATTATTTACCGAAGTAATGATGGGCAGACCTTTACCGTGTTAAACAGCGTTGCCGGTGCCGGAAACTCTTCTGCTATCCAAAACTATTCTTATGATGATGAAAATCCTCTCCATGGAGTTAACTATTATAAGTTGGTGCAGGTAGACAGAAACGGTAAACCTAAGGAACTGGGCGTAAGAACAGCAAACTTCTCGTTAGACGGTGCTAACTTTTTGTTTTCGCCTAACCCCACAGAAGATATTATAAATATTAGTTTTGATAAAGGGCAATACCGCATGTTAAACCTTACAGATTTAAACGGAAAACTATTGCAGCAAATCCAGATAAATCCGGGTGAGGGTAGTTTGGTAGTCTCTTTAGGGAGTTACCCTACAGGTATTTATCTGTTACATTTAGATGGAGATAAAGGTAAGGTAACCAAAAAAGTAGTTAGAAAGTAAGTTGTTTTTATAGGGCTGTTTCTTGTGTTTTTTAAGGGAATATAAGAAGCAGCCCCATCTTTATAGGGTATATTAAATCCAATCCAAAACTATAATATAACCAGCTTTTTCTCGTGAAATCCTCTCCGGGTACATCATCCTAACTTTATCAGATAAGAATTAATTGTATCAGCAATATTCTTATTTTAGGTGCTGTTTTATAAAATAGTATTGTTCAAAATCCTGTAATCCCTTAAGCAAGAAGTCCACAGATTAGAAAATAACAACCATAATCAAAGAATAACCTTATATTTGACAGCTTACAATTAATAGTTAGTTTAGGATAAACAGTAGACTATCTTGAATAAATTTTTCTTTGTTTTTTATTTTACTATCTCGCTATTATCGTTAAAACTATCTGCACAGGTAAGATTCGAACGATCATGGTATTATACTGCCGTTGATACGGTAGCTCCACAAAATATCAATCAGCAACACTTTAATCCACTAAAAGGGTCTAACGATAACCCACCCTTTCACAATCAGGGAGTCTATTGGTTTAAATTGGATATAGACCATAAACATTCTGCAGACGATTTGATTATAGGTATTAAAAATCCTCATTTAGATTCCGTTTTCTTATATCAGTCTATAAATGGAGAAATTATAGCTACCGATACAGCAGGTAATAATTTCAGAAACAATAAAAGCTATTTACGTTATGTACGATTTAAAATAACAGGAAATACAGCTACCGTGTGGTTGAAAACACATTTAAAAAAAGAAATACTATTTCCAGTAACAATAAATACAGTCCCTGCCTTTTATAAAGCAGAAAGCCTTAGCTTTTTAAAACTAGGAATTTATTATGGTATTGCAACCCTGGTTTTAATCGTAAACCTGGTACTTTATTTTGGGTTTAAAGAACCTAAATTTCTGTATTATAGTATACTTGTTTTTATGGTAGCCCTTTTATATGGCTATGCAGATGGACTTTATGTTCTGATAAGTAACAACCCCGTATGGCTTAATTATGCCAGTTTACCCGTTATGCTGGGGGCAACTATTGCAACAGTTATCTTTTCAATAAAATTTTTAGAACTTGATAATAAATACATTCACCTATTTAGAGTAAGTGCAGCCTTATTAATAATAATGGCGCTCTGCTTTTTAGCTTACCTGATTTTTGATTGGACAGGGGCCTGTATATTAGGGAATATGGTACTCCCCTTACTATTAACCATGTATTGGCTAGTAGCCCTATTTCGATTTAAAAAACATACAGCGGCCCGTTTTTTTGTATTTGCCTCCACATTATCTTTGGTGTTTACACTTAATTTTTTCGTATTCCGGTTTATAGCACCTAATTATCTGAACCTGATGCCGGGCGAGCTGAAAATTGCTAATATCCTGCAAATGCTTATTTTAAGTATAGGGATTTACCACAGGGTAAAAAAACTGCATAAAGAGCATGCCTTTTATAGAGAAGAAATTCAGCGTTATCTAAAAGAGCAACCAACAACAGAATATCCGGCAGAAAAAGATAACGAACAAGTGCATAATGTATTTATCCAATTACAAGACCAATTTGGGTTAAGCGAACGGGAAATAGATGTTCTTAAGTTACTTGTCGAAGGATTGACCAATCAGCAAATTGGAGAAAAATTATACCTTTCAGCTAACACCGTTAAATTTCATATCCGTAATATTTACCTGAAAATGGATATCAATAATCGGGCACAAGCCGTAAACAAAATACACGGAGTAGCAGGTTAATTGTTTAGCCGTTTTTTGTGAATAGACTAGGAACGATAAACAAATTGTTTCATACTTGTCGCTATGCGCTTCAAAAAGAGATCGGGTCGGATAATGTACCTATCAATGAATTGTCTTTTTTTATTGCAAACCATGGACTATTGACTATGAACCAAAAGCTATACACCATATCAAGCCAAAGCAAAAACAACCGTTTACCTAAAATTCGGCCTTGGCCTTTGCGGCAATTACAGGCAAGCCTCTAGCATCAACTTTAATAGCAAAGGGCGTAGCCGAGGGTTTTGGTAACTTTTGCGGAAAAAGTTACTAGGGCTCGGCCCGCCTATGAGGGCCGGAAAGCTATGTGCGCAAATGCCAAAGCATTCAAGTAACCAAACCTAACTGGCAGATTGCAAAGTTTTTTTCTTAATAACTTAGGCTTTGCTTATATATTTAAGTGTCTTCCGCCTCATAGCCGGCGGCTGGCCTAGTTCTTTTTTCGAATATTATTTATTGTTGTTTAAGGCTCTCAAGAATGCTAAGGCATTTTCTCTTGAAAGAAAAGAACCAAAAGTTCAAGGCTACCCAAAATGAGCTAAAAACCAAGCTACGTTCGCTAAACAAAATGAACTCACTTCGCTCAAACAGCATTTTGTTTTTAACGCTTACTCCACAGGTTTTCTTAACGCTAATTTTAGGAGGCCAAAGAGCGTACTTAGCAATGGGTTGTCTTGCGTTATTGCAAACCATGGTCTATGGACTATGGACCAAAAGCTATGCACCATATCAAGCCAAAGCAAAAACAACCGTTTACCTTAAATTCGGCCTTGGCCTTTGCGGCAATTACAGGCAAGCCTCTAGCATAATCTTTAATAGCAAAGGGCGTAGCCGAGAGTTTTTGGATACTTTTTGCGGAAACATGCGAAGCATTCATGAAAGCCTTTAAAAGGCAAATAAAAACTATGAATAAAAGTATCTAGGGTATGGCCCGCCTATGAGGGCCGGAAAGGTATGCGCGTAAATGCCATATATAGGGCGTATATTTAGGCGTCTTCCGTCTCATAGCCGGCGGCTGGCCTAGTCCTTTTTTTCGAATATTGTTTATTGTTGTTTAAGGCTCTCAAGAATGCTAAGTGGAATTGCAACTTAAAAGTGGAGACTTTTTATGCTACTAATTTCTGTTTTTTCCGATAGAACATTTCCATTTCATTAGGCGTTCTATATCCAATTGCAGAATGT